>JBGPXN010000292.1:0-3397 GCA_041492755.1 Methylomirabilia bacterium
GATGCGCGGCCGCCAGCCCCGCGATGCCGCCGCCGACGACGGCGAGCTTCACCGGGCGCCCTTCACGAGATCCGCGAGCATCGCGATGAAGTCGGGGTAGTCGTTCACGGCGGCGGCGCGATGCAGGGTGATGCCGGCCGCCCGCGCCGTCCGGGCCGCCTCGACGTCAAGGTCGTAGAGCAGCTCGACGTGGTCACAGACGAAGCCGATCGGCATGATCACCACGTCGGTCGCGCCCTCGGCGGCGAGCTGCCCGAGCACGTCGTTCACGTCCGGCTCCAGCCACGGATCGCGCGGATTGCCGCTGCGGCTCTGGTACGCGAGCGTCCAGCGCGGGTGGCCGAGCCGGGTGACCACCGCTTCCGCGGCCGCGGTGAAGTCGGCGACGTACGGCGACGCCTCGGCCATCGGCACCGGCACGCTATGCGCGGTGAACACCACCGGGGTGGTGGTGCGGCGGGCCAGCGGGACCTCCTTGAACGCCGCGCTCACTCGATCGACCAGGGCGTCGATGAAGCGCGGATGGGTCCCCCACGGCGGCGCGAACACCACCTCCGGCGCGCCGGGCGTCCGCGCGCGGGCCGCGGCCACGTCCTCCTGGTAGCGGTCCCACGACGCCTCCGTGCGCAGCGCCGACAGGATGATGCCGAGCGCGCGTTCGGCGCCCTGGGCCGCCATATCGGCCAACGTCTCGTGCAGAAATGGATGCCAGTTGCGCATGCCGGCGAAGACCGGCACGCGAATGCCCTGGCCCGCCAGCGTGTCCGCGAGCGCGCGCGCCTGGGCCAGGGTGAGGGCGTTGAGCGGCGAGCGGCCGCCGGGCATCTGCTCGTAGTGATGCGCGACCTCGTCCAGCCGCTCGGGCGGAATCCGGCGTCCGCGGCTCACGATCTCGAGAAACGGGCGGATCTCGTCCGGCGCGGTGGGACCGCCGAACGCGATCAGCAGGACGCTGTCGATGCTCACCCCCGAGCGCTGAGCTCGTGGACCGTGTCCACCAGCGCCTTCACGTGGTCGACGGGCGTGGACTGATGGACGCCGTGGCCAAGGTTGAAGACGTGGCCCGGGCGCCCGGCCGCCTGCTCGAGAATTTCCCGGGCGCGCGCGCGGATGACCGCGGGAGACGCGAGCAGAATCGCGGGATCGAGATTCCCCTGCACTCCCACCCCGGGCCCGACGGCCTTCCACCCATCCGCCAGCTCGATCCGCCAGTCGAGTCCGATGACGTCGCCGCCGGCCTCGCGCATCAGGGGAAGCAGCGTCGCCGTGCCGGTGCCGAAGTGGATGACCGGCACGCCCGGCGTCAGCGACTTGATCAGCGTCGCCACGTGCGGCTGAACGAAGCACCGGTAGTCCTGGGGCGCGAGCGCGCCCACCCAGGAATCGAAGAGCTGCACGGCCTCGGCACCGGCCGCGATCTGACCGTTGAGGTAGCGCGCGGTGGCGTCGCCGAGGATCTCCATCAGCCGATGCCAGGCCTCGGGCTCCTCGTACATGAGCCGCTTGGTGTGCAGGTAGTCGCGCGAGGCGCCGCCTTCCACCAGGTACGACGCCACCGTGAACGGCGCCCCCGCGAAGCCGATCAGCGGCACGCGGCCGCCGAGCGCGCGCACGACGGTGCGGACCGTGTCGAACACGAACGGCACGGCGGCGGCGACGTCGATGGGGGCCAGGCGCGCCACGTCGGCCGCGGAGCGCACGGGCCGGTGGATCACCGGACCTTCACCCTTCGAAAACTCCAGGCCTACGCCGAGCGGCTCGAGGAGCAACAGGATGTCGGCGAAGAGGATCGCGGCATCGACGCCGAGCCGCTCCACGGGCTGGAGCGTGACTTCGGCGGCGGCCTCCGGGTTCTTGCAGAGATCGAGGAAGCTGAAGCGCGCGCGCATGGCGCGGTACTCGGGGAGATAGCGGCCGGCCTGACGCATCAGCCACACTGGCGTGTAGGGCGTGGGCTGGCCGCGGGCGGCCTGAAGGAACACCGACGTCGGGGCGGCGGGCATGAGGAGCAGCCTACCGGGCACCCTCACCGGAATCAAGGCAAGGAGACCCGCCGGACTCACGGCAGGCCGCCCCTACTGGCATCGGGGCCAGGCGGGGTTTATCATCCGCGCCATGCCATTCATATCCGGTAAACAAGCGTTCCTGCAGATCCTCCGCAGCGAAGGTGTCTCCGTCATGTTCGGCAACCCCGGAACGACGGAGTTGCCCCTCATGGACGGCCTGGCCCGCCAGCCGGACATCCACTACGTGCTCGCGCTCCAGGAGGCCGTCGCCGTCGCGATGGCCGACGCCTACGCGCAAGCCAGCGGCGGACTGGCGGCGGTGAACGTGCACGTCTCCCCCGGCCTCGGCAACGCCATGGGCATGCTCTACGACGCGATGAAGTCCGGCGCCCCCATGCTGCTGACCGCGGGCCAGCACGACCAGTGCTTCACGACCACCGAGCCGATTCTCTGGTCGGAGCTACCACCGGTGGCCCGGCCGTTCGTGAAGTGGTCCACGGAAGCGCGTCGGCTGGAGGATCTGCCGCGCATCGTGCGCCGCGCGGTGAAGACGGCATTCGCGCATCCCAGCGGTCCGGTGTTCCTCTCGCTGCCGGTGGACGTGCTCAACGCCGAGCGCGACATCGACCTGCTCGCGTCCACGCGCGTGGCCCCGCGCATCGTGGGGGACCGGCACGCTGTGGCGCAGGCGGCCGCGAAGCTCGCGAAGGCCGAGCGCCCGCTCCTCGTGGTCGGCGACGCCGTGGCCCACGGCGATGCGCTGGCCGAGATGGTGGAGCTGGCCGAGCTGATCGGCGCGCCGGTGATGACGGAAGGCGTGGCGAGCACGTGCAGCTTCCCGTTCACCCACCCGCTCTACGCAGGACCGATGCCGCGCCTGGGACCGCCGATCCGCGCGCTGCTGATGCAGCACGACCTGCTCTTCTCCGTCGGCGGCGATCTGTTCACGCTCTCACTACCGGACGACGTCGATCCGATGCCGCCGGGTATGGACGTGGTGCATCTCGACGTCGACCCCTGGGAGATCGGCAAGAACTATCCGGCGTCCGTGGGTATCCATGGCGACCCGAAGGCGACGCTGCCCGAGCTCGCGGAGGCCGTCCGCCGGCTGACGAGCAAGGCCGGACATCCGGACGCCGCGCGCCGCCGGGAGGCGGCGCGGGTGGCCCACGAGCGGATGCGCAAGGAGCTGACCGAGAAGGCGCGCGCCGAAGCGAATCAGGTGCCGATCTCCCCACTCGCGCTGGTCAATGCCGTGGCCGAGACGGTGACGCCGGAGACGGTGATCGTCGACGAGAGCATCTCGTCGGGCCACGGGCTGCGCCAGCTCTTGAAGTCCGCGGACCCCAAGAGCTTCTTCGGCCTCCGCGGCGGTGGCATCGGCTGGGGCC
>JBGPXN010000288.1:0-3479 GCA_041492755.1 Methylomirabilia bacterium
ACGACTTGAACGCCGTCACGCACAGCAGCCCCAGAGTCTCCGGGAGATAACAGAATCCGGCGCCCGTGCTCCTGGGACTGAAGCTCGTCCTCGTCCCCGCCATCATCGCCGCCGTCACCCTGGCCGGCCGGCGCTGGGGACACACGATCGGCGGCTTGCTGGGCGGCCTGCCGCTGGTGGCGGGACCGGTCCTCTTCTTTCTCGCCATCGAGCAAGGTGACGACTTCGCCGCGCGCGCGGCGCACGCCACCCTGGTCGGTATCGCCGGCGTGGCCGCGTTCGCCCTCGTCTACGGGTGGATGTGCCTCAGAACCGCGTGGCCCGGGAGCCTGCTCGTGAGCTGGATCGCGTTCGGCGTCGCAACCGTCGTGCTGCACGCCGTTCCGTGGACATCGGGCGGCGCGCTGGGCGTCGCGGTCGCCAGCTTTCTGCTCGCGCGGTGGCTGCTGCCGCGCACCCGGCGATGGCCGGCGCCGTTCGTGGCGCCCGCGTGGGACCTTCCTCTACGAATCGGCGTCACCGTCGCGTTCGTGCTGGTCGTCACCGGGCTCGCCGCGTGGCTCGGTCCGCGGCTCAGCGGCGCCCTGGCGCCGTTCCCCGTCGCGACGGCCATCCTGCTCGGCTTCGCCCATGCCCAGCAGGGCTCGGCCGCCGCCGCCCGCTGGCTTCACGGCTTCCTGCCCGCGATGGTGAGCTTTTCGCTCTTCTGTTTCGTCGTCGCCGCCCTGACCGTGTCGCACGGTCACCTCGTGGCGTTCGTCGCCGCGCTCGGCGCCCAGTTGGCCGTCCAGGCCCTGGTCCTCGCGATGGTCCGCCGTCCCGGGGAGCTCAGCGAACGGCCTGTTGGTACGTCCAGGGCGTGACGTTCGTGAGCCGGCGCGTTCGTGAGCCGGCGGAAGGCCGTCCCCGCCGTGGCCCCCGCCCGCGTACTCACACGCCGGGGTACGAGCTGCCCCAGCGATCCTGGAACACGATGTCGGCAAGCGGCCCACGCCCCACTGGCCCGAATTTTCCCATCGGGTAACCAATGGGCAGGATCGCGTACGAACGGACACCTGGGGGTAGACCAAGCGCCGCCTCCGCCTCCTTCTCGTGCAGCAGATGCCGCGTGGTCAACGTCGCTCCCAGTCCGAGCGCACGCGCGGCCAGGAGCATGTTCTGCACCGCGGGATAGATCGACGCCCCCGAGCCGCGCGTCGGCGTCGCCGTGCCTTCTTCGAGGCACGCGACGATCCAGACCGGCGCTTCGTGGAAATGATCGGTGAGGTATTCCACGGCCGCATGCTGGCGGTCGTATCGCTCGCGGGTCACGCCGGGAGGGGGCGCGCTGTTCTTGTAGCGCGGGCCGACCACCTCATCGAAAGCGCGCTTGTAAAAGACCTGCACGGCCTGCTTGATCTTCTTGTCCTTGATGACGAGGAAGCGCCAGCGCTGGGTGTTGCCGCCGTTGGCGGCGCACACGCCGGCGTGCAGGATCTTTCGAATCAGCTCGTCGGGCACCGGGTCGGGCTTCAGTCGGCGCATGGCCCGCGTGGTCTGCATGATCTCGAAAAGGTCGTTCGCGTCTGCCATGGCGTCTCCTTGCTTCAGTCTCGTGGCGTCATCGGCCCGCGGGGGCGTACTTGTATCCCAGCGCCTCTTCCCATCGCAGATAGTTCTGCATGTCGGCGAAGTTGCGGTCCGGGCCGGCCAGCACCACGTCGGTCGGCGCGGCCATCACACCGGACAGGCCCTTCTCAACCGGGAGCCCGGCCTTCTGCCAGGCCGCCATCCCGCCCTCGAGGACCGAGACGTGCGAGTAGCCGAGCCCGGCGAGGGTGGCACCGGCCAGAACGGAGCTGCGACCGTCGACGCAGGTCACGGTGACGGGCGTGCTCTTCGCCTGCACCAGGTCGCCGACCCAGAACTCCAGCCATCCCCGGGGCGCCCAGCGTGCGCCGGGCACGTGGCCGCGCGCGAACTCCTGGCTCGTGTCCACGAAGATCACCCTCGGTGACGGCGACGCGTGCAACTCGGGTGGAGAGACGACCTTCAGCTTGGCGCGCGCCTCGCGATAGCCGGCCGGAAGCTCGTCCGCCACCCCCTTATCCAGTGGGCGGCCGCTCGCCGCCCAGGCCGTCGTCCCTCCGTCCACGGCGTAGACCTCCTGGAAGCCCATCTGCCGATACCACGACGCGATCAGCGTCGCGCGCGCCTTGCCATCACACGCGAACACGATGGGACAGTTCTTGACCACGACCGCCTCGTCCTGGCGCTGCACGGCTTGCCCGCCCGGGAACCACCGAAAGCCGGGGATGTGCCCGGCGGCGTACTCCTCGCTGGTGCGCACGTCGATGAGATACACGCTCTCGGTCGCGCGACGATCCATCACGCCCTGCAAGCCGGCGAGGTCCAGGTAGCGCACGCCGTCCTCGGCGGCCAGTCGCGCCGCATAGGCTTCGGCGGCCTTGACGCCCTCGGGCGACGGCTCCGGAAGCTCCACGCGATCGGCGCCGGTCTCGAGCTGGTGGCCGGCGAGCACCCAGCCCGACGTGCCGTTCTTCAGGCCGTACACGTTGGCAAGGCCCATGCGCTGCAAGACGCGCGTGCCCATGATGCTGCGCGTGCGGCCGGCGCAGTTGACGATGATGGTCGTGTCCTTGTCGAGGTTCTTCGTGATGTCGGTGATGCGCAGCGCGAGCTCGCCGCCGGGCACGCTGCGGCCGCCGGGAATGCAGAACCGCCGGAACTCCTCGGGCGTGCGGGTGTCGAGAATGACGAGCTTCTCGCCCTTCCGGATGCGTTCGGCGAGCTCCTTGGCCTCGATCTCCGGGACGTGATGGACGACCTCGACCTTCTCGCCGAAGTCCTTGCTCGGCACGTTGGTGCCCCACTCCGTGGCGAAGCCGTCGGTCACCCACCGGTTAATGCCGCCCTCGAGCCCGGACACGTGCGTGTATCCCAGGCGCTCGGCGGTCGCCGCCGCCAGGCGCGCGCGGCGGCCGTCGTCGTCACAGACGACGACGTGGGTGCCCTTGAAGGGGACGGCCTGCGGCAGGACGAAGTCGATCTGCCGGCGCGGCATCGGGCTCGAGCCCGGAATGTGGCTGCTGTTGTACTCGCCGGCTTCCCTGACGTCGATCAACGCGAACGCGGAACGACCCGCCCGGAGATCAGCGAGCGCTTGCGGAGACAGCATGTCTGCCATGACTAGATCCGCCCTTCCATGACTGGATCGCTCCCGCCGGGCTTAGGAGCCTGTCGGAGTAACCGAGAACGAGGAGCGCCCCGGGTGCTCCGGGGCACTCCCGAGCGCCGGGGTGTCGAGGGGCGCCCCGGGTTTCCCGGGGCGCCCCGAGCGTGGGGGGGTATGGGGGGCCATGTCGGGGCCCCCCATGTCGTTAGTCGGGGCCATGTCGGGGCCCCCCATGTCACTAAATCGGCCATCCCTGTTGGTTGACGTCGACCCGGTTGCCTTCCGGATCGCGGATCCAGCTCTC
>JBGPXN010000306.1:0-2829 GCA_041492755.1 Methylomirabilia bacterium
CTTTGCCAGGCCCTCGATCGCCGAGCTGCCCTTCCTCACCTTCGACGGGTCCTTCGATCCGGTAGAGTGAGAGTGGCGCTTCTATCATCACTCGTATGCGATCCGCTCATCCTCCCACCCTTTCTCTTTCCTCAGAACGGAGCCCTCATGACCGACCAGCCTTATCACCTTTACGTCATCCAGGGACGCGGCCAGCGCGACTACGCCGATTGCCAGGCTGCGGTCGCTCATGTCCCCGACCGCATGACCACCCTGCCCTTCATCGGCAACGCGGACGAAGTGATCGCCCGCACCCGCGACGCCGACGCGATGGTCGTCTCGTCCACGCCGGTGACCCGCGGCGTGATGAGCGCGCTCGAGGGCCTCAAGGTCGTCGTCCGCACCGGCGTCGGCTACGACGTCATCGACGTGCCCGCCGCCACCGAGCTGGGCGTGATCGTCGTCAACATCCCCGACATCTGGGTGCGCGAGGTCGCCAACCACGCGCTCGCGCTGCTGCTGGCCTGGAACCGCAAGATCATCACCCTCGACCGGCAAGTGCACTCGGGCGTGTGGAGCATGGGAGTGCCCGGCGGCGCCGGCTCGCTGCATGGCGAGACGGTCGGCATCGTGGGCCTGGGCAACATCGGCAGCGCGTTCGCGCGGCGCGTGGCCGCGTTCGAGACGAAGGTGATCGCCTGCGATCCCTACGTGGACGACCGGCACTTCGCCGCCCTCGGCGTGGAGCGCGTCTCGCTCGAGGCCCTGGCCGAGCGGTCCGACTATATTTCCGTCCACACGCTGCTGAACGCCGAGACGCGCCACCTGATCGGCGAACCGTTTTTCCGCCGCATGAAGCCCACCGCCATCCTGATCAATACTTCGCGCGGCCCGGTCGTCGACGAGAAGGCGCTGGTACACGCGCTGCAGGAAAACCGCCTGGCCGGCGCCGCCCTCGACGTGTGGGAGCAGGAGCCGGTCGCCGCCGACAACCTACTCTTGAAGATGGATAACGTGATTGCCACGCCCCACGCCGCGTACTTCTCGTCGCCCGCGGTGGCCCAGGTGCCGCGGCGGTGCGGCGAGGAGGTCGCGCGCGTCCTCACCGGACAGCGGCCGCTGAACGTGGTCAATGCAGAGGTTTACGTACCGGGCGCGGTGCGCCGGCCGCTACAAGCTGGGCGGGTAGATCGGTGAGGCGTTCTTCTGTAGCCCCACCAGTTCCCCCAAGGGGTGGCCACCGCGTTACCATAGGCGCATGGCGACGAAAGCGGCGGTCCCGGTGGAGGAATACCTCCAGGCCAGCTATCCAAACCCCGATCCCGAGTATCGTGACGGTGAGATCGTGGAGCGCAGTGCACGAACTCGTTGATCATCTCGAGGGCGCGAGTGGACGCCGGTGAGCCGGCCTTGCGCATGATGAAGCCCTGGCCCTCCCCGTCGAACAGCTCGAGGTCGACCTGGCCGCCCGCCTTGCGATATCCCACGTGAAGCTGATCGTCTTCGACTTCGACGGCCTCATCCTCGACACCGAGGTGCCGGTGTACGACGCCTGGCAGGAGCTCTACGACGAGCACGGCCACACGCTCCCGTTCGAGACGTGGGCGCAGTGCATCGGAACCGCCGACACCTTCGACCCGTGCGCCGACCTGGCCGAGCGGGTAGGCCGCGCCCTCGACCCGGCGGCCCTCCGTCGCCGGCACCGGGCGCGGACCGACGCCCTCATCGCCGAACAGCGGGTACTGCCCGGGGTCGTCGAGCTCCTGGAAGAAGCCCGGACCATGGGCATCACGCTGGCGGTGGCGTCGTCGTCCGACCGGCCGTGGGTGGAAGGCCATCTCGGACGGCTTGGGCTGCTCGATCGCTTTCACGCCCTCCGCTGCGCCGAGGACGTGCAGCGCGTGAAGCCCGATCCCGCGCTGTACCGGGCGGTGCTGGAGGCCACCGGCATACGCGCGGCCGACGCGGTGGCCCTGGAGGACTCGCCCAACGGCGTGCTGGCGGCCAAGCGCGCCGGTCTGGCCTGCGTCGCCGTCCCGAACGCGCTGACCGCACGCCTCGACCTCGGCGCCGCCGACCTGCGCCTATCGTCGCTGGCCGACGTGCCGCTGACCACCCTGCTCATCCGACTCCGAGAAAGGCTGGTGTCCGAATGACGCCCGAGCGCTTCGCCAAAGGAATGACCTTCGACGACTACGTCACGTTGACCGGCTCGCCCGAGAACCTGGCCCGCGAGGGGTTCGACATCCGGCGGTTCAGCCTGGTTCGTCCCCGTGTCGACTGGAGCGGATACCTCCGCGAGCGCTACGCGAAGGCCCGGCTCACCGACGATCAGACGACGGCCATCAAGTGGCTCGCGGCGCAGCCGGGTGGACCCGCCAAGATCCTGGTGCTCTCCGAGGACTGGTCGTCCGACTGCCGGCGCGACGTCCCGTACCTGGCGCGCCTCGCCGACACCGGCGGCCTCGAGCTGCGCATCTTCACTCGCGACGGCGACGAGATGCTGCGCCAGGGACTCCCCGATCCGGCAGCCGGCGGCAACGCCGATCTCGTACAGGCCTATGCGAACGAGAAGAACGGTCAGAAGTTCGCGTCGATCCCCGTCGCCGTGTTCTTCACGAAGGACTTCGTCGAGCTGTATCGCTACGTCGAGTATCCCGCCGTCTACCACAAAGACCGCGTCATCGGTTACCTGCGCGCGGCGCGCGCGGGCGAGACGGAGGAGCAATCGAGAGCGCGCGGCGGCCGCGACATCGCGACGCTGCTCGACTCCCCGTTCCCCGGCGTGTGGGCGCACGCCGGGATCGCCGAGATCCTCAGCGCGCTCCACGAACGGCTGCTGACGTCGGC
>JBGPXN010000012.1:0-47543 GCA_041492755.1 Methylomirabilia bacterium
ACGATCATCGATCGTCTCGCCATGGTGGGCGCGGTGGCGGGCCAGGCCGTGCCGATCTTCTGGCTGGCGCTGCTGCTCATCGCGCTCTTCGGCGTGCAGCTCCGGTGGCTGCCCGTCTTCGGTCACGGCACGCTCCTGCACTTGATCTTGCCCGCGGTGAGCCTTTCCACCATCGTGCTCGGGCGGCTCGCACGGCTCGTGCGCTCCAGCATGCTCGAGGTGCTCGGGCAGGACTACGTGCGCACCGCGCGGGCCAAGGGGCTCGGCGAGCCGCGCGTGCTCGCCGTGCACGCGCTCCGCAACGCCGCCATCCCGATCGTGACGCTGCTCGGGCTGCAGTTCGCGCAGCTCCTCGGCGGCGCCGTGGTGACGGAGACCATCTTCGCGTGGCCCGGGGTGGGACGCCTGGTGGTCGAGGCGATCTTCAACCGCGACTTTCCGGTGGTGCAGGGCGTGGTGCTCGTCGTCTCGCTCGTCTTCGTCGTCGTGAGCCTGTTGATCGACATCGCCTACGCGCTGCTGGACCCGCGCGTGCGCACGGAGCTGGCGTGAACGCGATCCTCGGTCGTGTGGCGCCCATGTTCAGGGGTGGCGGCGCTGTCTCCGGGCTGGCGGTGCTCGTCCTCGCGGCCATCGTGGTCGCCGCGGTCTCGGCGGAGTGGATCGCGCCGTACGGCGCCAACGAGCAGGACATCACCCAGCGCCTTCGGCCCCCTGACCTGCGCGGGCACCTGCTCGGCACCGACGAGGTCGGTCGCGACATCCTGAGCCGTCTCTTCCACGGCGCGCGCGTGTCGCTCCTGATCGGCGTCATCGCCGTCGCCGTGTCCTGCCCGATCGGCGTGCTCGTGGGGCTGGTGGCCGGTTACGTCGGCCGGCGCACCGACGACGTGCTCATGCGCGTGACCGATATCCAGCTCGCCATCCCGACGATCCTGCTCGCCATCGCCGTGGTGGGGGTGCTGGGCCCCGGCGTCCGCAACGTCGTCATCACGCTCAGCGTGACGGGGTGGACCCTCTACGCCCGGCTGGTGCGCGGGGAGGCGCTCGGCGTGAAGGGTCGTGACTTCGTCGTGGCCGCGCGCGCCGCGGGCGCGAGCGACGCGCGGATCATGTTCCGCCACGTGCTGCCGAACGTGCTGACCCCGGTGATCGTGGTCGCCGTGTTCGCGGTGGCGAACATGATCATCCTCGAGGCGACGCTCTCGTTCCTCGGCCTCGGCGTCGAGCCGAGCGTGGTGACGTGGGGGCGCATGCTGAATGCGGGGCGCCTGTACCTGAGCACGGCCTGGTGGCTCACCGCGTTTCCCGGCCTCGCGATCTTCCTCACCGTGCTCGCGGTGAACCTGTTGGGCGACCACCTGCGCGACTGGCTCGACCCGCGCCTGCGCAACACCCTCGGTGACCGTGAGCTGCGATAGGCACATGGAGATTGTCACCCTCGCGGCGCGTGGGCAGATGATATACGCCGCACTTGGCTCCGGCGAGATCGAAGCGGGTGCATTCTCAGCGGACTATCGTTTCCTGGGCCCGCGCGAGTTCGGTCTGAACATCATCGACACGCCGAGCCCGGGGTATGTGCCAGTCGTAGCCGGATGCACCCGCCGCCTGGTCACAGAAGACCGCCGCCTCGTCGCGCGGGTCGTGCAGGGTTACGTCGAGGCAATTCACTTCTTCAAGACCAGGCGGTCAGAGGTCGTTCCTGTGCTTCAACAGTTCCTGGGGTTCAAGGACCGCGGTGCGGTCGAGGCCGCGTATGATTTCTATGCGCCCCTCTTCCAGCCATCACCGCGGCCGTCGGAGATCGGCCTCGAGAAGCTTCTTCGAGATTCGGAACGCCGACAGCCGGGTACCAAATCCCTTTCGCCGGCCGACGTCATCGAACCGTCGTTCCTCGATGAACTCGAGCGCTCTGGACTCATACAGAGCCTCTATGGCGGATGACCGATTCCGGAAGCCGGCCGCGTCTCGTCAAGCGCGAGCGCGTGCCGCTCGCCAGCGCGCTTCCGCCTCCTCGAACCCCGGCCCGCGGTCGATGAGGCCGGGCTCCGAGGCACGGCGCGCGCGCTCGATCTCCGTGGCCGTCTTGTCCGGCTCCCCCGTCGCTGCATCCAGCACCACGCCGTAGTCCTCGAGCGCGCCGCGCGCCGTGATGAAGCCGCGGGCCACGTCCTGCCACACGCGGAGCGGGTCGCGCGTGAGCGGATCGCCCCAGCCGCCGCCGCCGCACGTCTCGAAGCGGAGCAGGTCGCCGCGCTTCAGGACGATGCCCTCCCCGAGCGCGGGCAGGCGCTTGGCGTCCGCCGTGCCCGAATTCAGCGTGATGTGCCCGGTGCGCCCGGCCCGGCCGCCCGCCACGCCGTACGGCGCGACCAGCGTGTTCTCCATGCGCGTGGCCAGCGTCGCGCGCTCGCACAGCACGCGCACGTCGCGCACGACGCCGGTGCCGCCCCGGTGGAACCCGGGTCCGCCGGAGTCCGGGCGCACGGCGTAGCGCTCGATGCGGAGCGGGAAGTCGCGCTCCACGTACTCGACGGGGTAGTTCTCCTGGGCGATGTAGTAGATGACGTCGACGCCGTCCGCGAACGGGCGCGCGCCGAGGCCGACGCCCAGACCTTCGATGCAGAGGATCGGCTTGTCGGCCTTGTCGTCCCACGCGCGGAAGTAGTAGAGGACGTAGACCGGCGATCCCGCCGGGACCTTCCCGCCGTTGGACTGTGCAAGCGCGCCGAAGATGCAGGACATCACGCGGAAGCGCGTGTTGGCGCGCATGCCGAGCGGGGCGGGGAAGCGCGGCTTCAGGAGGCTGCCCTCGCGCGCGATCCACTCGTCGAGGTTTTGCAGCAGGCCGTCGTTCACGTCGAGATCGGCGTCAAGCGACTGGAGGTACCGTCCGAACGCGATCTGCAAGAGCCCGCGATTCGTCACGTAGTTGATCGGCCCGCGCGCCTGGTCGTCGGAGCGCGAGCCGTCGAGGCGCACGTGATCGCCGCGGCGGCTCAGCGTCAGCTCCACCTTGTAGGGACGCTCCTCCGTGCCGCCGTCGCTGTCCAGGAAGTCGTGGAAGCTCCACTCGCCCTCGGGCACGAGGTCGAGGAAGAGCGAACGGGCCCGCGCGGCTGTCTGGGCGATGCAGGCCTCGAATGCGGCCAGGACGATCCCGCCGCCGTACCGGGCGAACAGCTCGGTCAGACGGGACTCGGCCAGGTGGCAGGAGGCCATCATCGCCCGCGTGTCGCCCTCCACGATGTCGGGCAGGCGCGAGTTGCGCAGGAAGATGCGGTACGCCTCCTCGTTCATCTGCCCCTCGCGCACGATGCGGACGGGCGGGACGAGCACGCCCTCGTGGTAGATCTCCGTCGCGTGCGGCGAGATGCTGCCCGCGTGCAGGCCGCCAATGTCCTGGTAGTGCCCGAACGTGGCGGTGAACGCGACCGGGTGCCCGTCGTGGAACACGGGGACGACGAACACCATGTCCTGGTGGTGCTGGACGGCGCCCTCTGTGATGTACGGATCATTGAACCAGTAGACGTCGCCGGGGCGCATCGTCTCGAGCGGGTAGGCGCGAAGGATCGCCGTGAGCATGCCCGGGCCGCTCGCTGAGATGTGGGCCGCGACAATACGGCCGTCCACGTCGTAGATGCCGACGAAGTAGTCCTTCTTTTCCTTGATGAAGGGTGACATCGCGCAGCGCTCCATCAGGAGCTCCATCTCCTTGACGGTCGAATTCAACGCGCCGCGGATGACCTCGATCGTGACAGGATCGACGGCGCTCATGCACGCTCCAAAATGGTGCTCATGCCCGTTCCAAAATGATGTCGGCGGCGGTGTCGATACGGGCGCCGAAGCCGGGCGTGACGAGAATGGTGGCGTCCTCCTGATCGACGACCGCGGGGCCGTCGAAGCGCATGCCGGGGGCGAGCCGGTCGCGCGCGTAGCACGGCGTGTCGATCATGCCGGCGCCGCGGAAGTACACGCGACGGCGCCCGACCACGGCGCCCGCGACGTCGCCGCCGCCGGCGGGGGGCGCGGGGGCGGCGCGCTGCGGGAGGCCGCCGATCGCGGTGACGCGCAGGTTCACCAGCTCGATCGGCGCGGCCGGCAGGTCGTACGAGTAGAGGCGGCGGTGCTCGGCGTGGAACGTCGCGGCGAGCTCGCCGAGCCGCGCCGGCGTGAGCGCGCCTTCGCCGAATGCGCACGTCAGCTCGAAGCTCTGGTGCTCGTAGCGGAGATCGGCGGCGCGCTCGAAGCGCTGGCGCTCGCGCGGTACCTGCTCGCCCTCGAGCCACGCGCGGGCCTGGGACGCGAGCTCCGCCCACACCGCCTCGAGCGCCGGCACCGCGGCCGGGCTGGCGACGGCGTCGCGCTCCGAGGGCCCCACCGTGCGCACGAACGTCGCGCGGACGTCGGTGTCGAGCAGCCCCCACGTCGACAGCACGCCGGGACGCGGCGGAATGACGACGGTCGGAATGTCGAGCAATTCCGCGAGACGGCACGCGTGCAGCGGCCCCGCGCCGCCGAACGCGACCAGCGCGAACCGGCGTGGGTCGTGGCCGCGTCCCACCGACACGAGGCGAATAGCCCGCGCCATCGAGTTGTCGATGATCTCTATGATTCCGGCGGCGGCCTCTTCAACGCGGAGGCCGAGCGGCAGCGCGATCCGCTCCTCGATCGCCGCGCGCGCCGCCTTCACGTCGAGCGGCAGCTCGCCGCCGAGCAGGGCGGGCTGGATGCGCGCGAGCACGAGGTGCGCGTCGGTGACGGTGGGCTCGGTGCCGCCGCGCCCGTAGCAGACGGGGCCCGGCTCGGCGCCCGCGCTCCGCGGGCCCACCGTCAGCCGGCCCGTGCCGCTGGCCACCGCGATGCTGCCGCCGCCGGCGCCGATCGTGTGGATGTCGATCATGGGGAGCTTTAGCGGGAACGGACCGATGGCGCCGTCCTTGGTGATTTCGGGCCGGCCGCCGCGCACCAGGCAGATGTCGGCGCTCGTGCCGCCCACGTCGATCGAGATGATGTCGTCGATCCCGGCCGCGCGGGCCACGCTGAGCGCGCCCACCACGCCGGCCGCGGGCCCCGAGAGCACCGTTTGCACCGGCTGGCGCACGCAGGTGGCCGCGCTGGTGACACCGCCGTCCGACTTCATGATGAGGAGCGGCCCGCGCACGCCTTCGGCGTCGAGGGCCTCGCGCAGCACGCCCATGTAGCGGCTCACCGGCGGCATGACGGCGGCATTGAGCGCGGTGGCCATGGTGCGCTCGAACTCCCGGAACTGCGGCAGCACCTCCGACGACAGCGAGACGAGGACCCCGGGGTATTCCTCGCGGAGGATCGCCTGCATCCGCTGCTCGTGGGCCGGGTTGGCGTAGGCGTGGAGGAACACGACCGCCACCGCCGGCAGGCCGAGCTGCGCGAGCTGGCGCGCCACCGCCCGCGCCTCGTGCTCGTCGAGCGCGGTGAGCACGCGCCCTTCCTGGTCGAGCCGCTCGGTCACTTCGAACACGCGGTCGGGCGAGATCGGCCGCGCCGGCTTGCTCCAGCCGTAGAGGTTGCCGTGGCGCGGGATGTCGTGACGCCCGATCTCGAGCACGTACTTGAACCCGGCCGTGGTGACGAGCGCGGTCGGCGGCGTCTTGCCCTCGAGGATGGCGTTGGTCGCGGTCGTCGTCCCGTGCAGCACGCGGATGACGTCCGCCGGCCCGCGCCGCGCCAGCGTCAGCACCTTGCGGATCGCGGCCACGAAGCCGGCGGAGAGATCACCCGGCGTCGACGGCGTCTTCGCGACCCAGCTCGCCCCGGTGGCGACGTCGGCGAAGGTGGCGTCCGTGAAGGTGCCGCCGACGTCGATCGCGAGCGTTCCCGGCATGGAGGGCGTCAGGCGATCTTGATGATCCCGGGCTCGACGACCTTGAAGCGCTCGGCGACCAGCGGATCGTGGCCGGCGACGATGAGCTTCTCCTTGCCGGCGAGCTCGTGGATGGTGTCGAAGGCCGCCAGCATCTCGGGCAGGCTCGTGATGATCTGCGTCGGCTGCCCCGTCTCGACGTTGCGGTAGAAGTGCGAGGCGTCCGACGTCAGCACGACCGTCCCGTTCGCCGTCCGCACGCTGACGATCTGCAGTCCCGCGGTGTGGCCGCCGACCCGGTGCACGCGGATGCCGGGCAACACCTCGCGCTCGCCGTCGATGATCTTGAGCTTCGTCCCGTAGTTCAGGACCACCAGCTTCGCGAGCTGCGCCACGTTGGCCGAGCCCCGGAACGCGGGCTTGCTCGCGTACGGTCCCGTCCAGAACGCCACCTCGTCCTTCTGGACCCAGTACTCCGCGGCGGGGAAGAGGCTGTGGCCCGCCCAGTGGTCGTAGTGCAGGTGGGTGATGAGCGCCATCGGGATCTGATTCGCCTTCACGCCGGCGACGCGCTCGACGACGGTGGAGGGGCGCACGTAGTTGCGGATCCCGCGCGCCTCGGCGTCGTCGTCGAGGAACCCGGTGTCGACGAGCACGGGATGGGGGCCGCCCAGGATCAGCCAGACGAAGTAGTGGAGGGTGAGGGGATCGTGCTTGTCGTCCCGGTAGAAGAACTGGCAGGTCTTGGTGTCCCGCTCGCCGTACTTGAGCGCGTAGATCTCGTACATGGTCGTGGCCTCCGTGGGCGTGCAGTCTAGCGCGGATCATTCACGACCGACAGGCAGCGCGGGTTCGGCGCTCCGCCCGACCCTCAGCCGGTTGCGTCCAGTGCAGCGATCCGCCATGATCTGCCACGTCGTGACCCGGATGCTGGAGGTCGGCGGCATGATCATCTTCGTCTCCGGGCTCGCGGCCGCCGTCGGCTCGCTGGCGGCGCCGCGCCTGGTCGAGCTGTTTCCCGAGCGCCGGCTGATCGCGGTCCTGGTGGCCGCCTCGTCCTTGCTCGTGATGGCCCTGGGCGCGGCGGCCTCGGCGTGGAGCTACGGAGCGGTGCGGTTCCTTCAGGTGCTCTGCATTGCTCCGTTCTTGGGACCGGTGGTCGCGCCGACCGTCCTTGCCTCTGCCGGCGCCCCGTGGGCGCTCTACCTGCTGCTCGGCGCGATCGGTCTCGCCTGCGTCCCGGCGGTCTCCCTGCGGATGCCGGTCCCGAGGCGTGCGGCGTGAGCCGGCCGCTCGCGGACGTTCGGCTGGAGGGGCTGACCACCGCGTGGGGGGCGCCACCGCACCTGCACGACGTGAGCCTCCACGTCCGGTATGGCGAGTTCTTCACCGTCCTCGGCCCGCCGCACTCCGGAAAGAGCGCGGTGCTGCGGGCGGTCGCCGGGTTCCTGCCCCTCGTTGCCGGCCGCGTCGTGATCGACGGCCACGACATCAGCGCGTTGCCAGCCCGCGCGCGCGGGCTGGGGTACGTCTTCCACGAAGGCGCGCTGTGGCCGCACATGACCGTCCGCGCGCACGTCGGCTTCGGCCTGCAGCAGAACGGTCTGGCGGCCCCAGCCGCCGTCGAGCGTGTCGGTGTCGTCTTGCGCCGCCTGGGACTCGACGCGGTGGCGGACGCCCGCCCCGATGCGCTCACGGTGGATCAGCGGCGGCGCTTGGCCCTTGCCCGCGCGCTCGCCATCGAGCCGCGCGTGTTGCTACTCGACGAGCCGCTCGCGCACATGGATCCGCTCTCGCGCAAGACGCTGCGCCTCGAGCTCGCGCGCCTGCACGGCGACCTCGCCGTCACCACGATCTGTGCCACCCGCGACGCCGCCGACGCGCTCGCCCTCTCGAACCGCATCGCCATCGTGGAAGATGGCCGGGTGCTGCAGGTGGGCGAGCCCGAAGAGCTCTATCAGCGGCCGGCCAGCCGCGCCGTCGCCCAGGCGCTCGGCCCTGCGAACTATCTGCCGGTGCGGGTGGTGGAGATTCGCGAACTCGGCGTCGTCGTGCAGACGCAACGCGGCGATCGCGTGCCGGTCGCCGGCATCGGTCAATTCCGGGAAGGCAGCGGCGGGGTGCTCGTCCTCCGGCCCGAGACGCTGTCGCTGACCGAAGCCACCCAGGCGCGCGGCCCCGGCATCCCCGGCCAGGTCGTGCTGCGCGTGTTCGAGGGCTCGCGCTACGTCTACGAGATCGACATCGGCACCAGCGCGGCGGTCCGTGTCGAAGTCCCCGCCGCCGGCGAGCGCGCCATCTTCCGCCTCGGCGACCGTGTCCGCGTGGAAGTCTCGAGCGACACGGTGGTCCTGTTGCCCACGGAACACCCACCAGCGTAGGCCGTCGACGTAGTTCGAGCGCCGGCTTTGCCGGCGCAATCCTGGCTGTTGGTTCCCCCGGTGGGGGGTGTCGGGGGGAGCGGCGGTCGCTCCCCCCGACGATGACCGCTCACAAGGTGTAGGTCTTGTCCTGCTCCACCACCGACACGCGTCCGCCCGGGATGCGGGCCAGCTCGCCGGCGGTTTCCTCGTAGAACGAAGGCTTGAGGTGGAAGACCCAGACGGGGATGTCAGGCGGCATCTTCTCGAGCTCGCGCTCGATGAGGGCGGGCGTCATGTGGCACGAGAGCTTGGCGATGTGGGCCAGGCGGTCGGGGAACGCGCACTCGATGATCACGGCGCGGAGGCCGGTGACGCCACGCACCGCCTGCCAGAGCGCGGTGGTGGGACCGGTGTCCCCGGTGTAGACGAAGCCGACGTTGCCGTCGCGCACGATGAAGCCGTAGGCGGGCACGCTGTGGGTCACGGCCACCGGTGTCACCCAAAGATTGCCGACACGCTGCTCGGTGGCTTCGGCCAGATGGCGATAGCCGAGGACCGGCGAGTCAGCCGGGATCTGCGCGAAATCGGGCCAGATCACGTTGTTGAAAATCCCGGTGCGCACCGCGGTCACGACCGGCTCGACGCTGGCCACGGTCAGGGGGTGACGCTCGGTCTCGAACGAGAGGCTTTCGGCGAGGAAGGCCAGCCCGGCGATGTGGTCGAGATGAGCGTGCGACAGCAGGGCGTGCTCGATCGGGAGTTGCTCGGAGACGCCCAGGGCCGAGGTGACGCTGCCGGCATCGACGAGCACGCGGTCGTCCACGAGGAATGCGGCAGGCCGCGGCCCGGCTCCATCAGCGCCGTGGCCGCCGTAGGCACCGAGCACGCGGATCTTCATTTGCGGCGCATCTTAGCATACATTCGCAGGGGGGTAGTTTTGCATGATGCTCCGTGCGCTCATCGCCGGCCTCGGAGCGGCGGCCATCACCGTCGCTCTGGTGCTTTTCGGCCCCATGGAAGGCGCCGAGCACAGCGTCTATGACCGCCTCTTCGAGCTGCGGGGTCCCCGTCCGGTCACGTCGCCAATCGTCATCGTCACCATCGACGAGGATTCCTTCGACGAGCTCAATCTGCAGTGGCCCTTCCCGCGGGCGTTGCACGCCCAGCTCGTGTCGAAGCTCGCCGAGGGAAAGCCGCTGGCCATCGGGCTCGACATCCTGTTCCCGGAGCCGTCCGCGCGCGGCGAGGCCGACGACGAGGCCCTGGGCGCGGCCATCACGGCGGCCGGCAACGTCGTCCTCGGCGCGGCCACCACGACGGTGGCGGAGAGCGGGTATAGCAAGACCGACACCAACCCGCCGCTCCCGGTCATCCGGGAGGGCGCCGCCGCCTGGGGTCTCGTCAACCATGCGCTCGGGGACGACGGCGTCCTTCGTCACGCCATCGTCCAGCACAAGGTCGAGCCGGAAACGCTGCCGGGCTGGGACACCGCACTGTACATGCTGGCCAAGGCCGGGGGCTATCCGGCCGCGCCGCTGCCCGCGCAGAACGAGATCTTGATCAACTACCGGGGCGGGCCCCGGACCTATCCGTCGGTGCCCTACCACCGGGTCGTCGGCGGCGACGTCCCGCCGGGGGCGTTCAAGGGCAAGATCGTGCTGGTGGGCGCCACCACGCGCGCGCTCCAGGACATCTTCTCGACTCCCTTCGCGCGCGGCCGCGGAATGCCCGGAGTCGAGGTGCACGCCCACGCGCTGGACACGCTGCTGCGCGGCGACGCCGTGCGGGAGGTCCCTTGGTGGGCGAGCACCGTGGTGGCGGTGCTGGTCGGGCTGGGTGCGCCGTGGCTGGTGGTGCGGCTGCGCGCCGTTCGCGCGTTCCTGGTCGCGGCCGGCATCCTGCTCGTCGTCGTCGGCGTCACCTACGTCGCCTTCGCCTTCTTCGGGACGTGGAGCCGGTCGGTGGCGATCAGCCTCGCGCTCGGCCTCGGCTACGGCGTCACCGTCATCGACAACTTCATCCGGGAGCAGCGCGAGAAGCGACGGCTCTCGCAGTTCTTCTCGCCCAAGATCCTGCGCGAGGTGGTGCGCCAGCGCGACGGCGCCAGCCTGAACTCCAGCCGCCGCATGATCACGGTGCTGTTCTCCGACGTCCGCGGCTTCACGTCGATCTCGGAGCGGACGGAGCCCGAGGTTGTGGTGCAGATGCTCCGCGAGTACCTTACCGAGCTGACCGAGGTCGTCTTCCAGAACGGCGGTACCGTCGACAAGTACATCGGTGACTGCATCATGGCGCTCTACAACGTGCCGTTCGAAGACAAGGAGCACGCGATCAACGCGGTCAAGACCGGGCTCGAGTTCCAGGAACGGACGCTCGCGGTGTCCGCGCGGTGGGAGGCCAGGCTCGGCGCGGCCGTGCGCAACGGCGTCGGCATCAACACGGGCGAGGCGGTGGTGGGCACGATGGGCTCGGAGCAGCGACTGGAGTACACGGCCATCGGCGACACCGTGAACCTCGCCGCCCGGCTGGAGAGCATCACCAAGGAGTACAACACCTCGATCATCATCAGCGAGTTCACGTACGAGATGGTGAAGGGCAAGTTCCTCACCCGCCAGCTCGGCGCCGTCTCCGTCAAGGGCAAGACCCGGCCGGTGCGCATCTACGCGGTGCTGCCCGACAGCTTGCGCAAGCACCCCCGCTCGTCGCTGGATGCGGGCGCCGCCCTGCTCGCCGTCGGGGGAACGCAGCGCACCTCGGTGCGGACCCGCGACATCAGCACCGGCGGCCTGTCCCTCGAGGGCGTGCCACCGGAATGGACGACGGGCACGATCATCCAGATCCGCTGCGAAGGCGGCCTGCTCCCCAAGCCGATCGTCGCGGAAGGAAAGATCATGTGGAAGACGGACGGACTGGCCGGCATCCAGTTCATCTCCGTCGACCCCGACAGCGAGCACGCGATCGAGACGTACGTCGCGGCCCAGGGACCGCTCCCCGAGCCTGAGGTCGTCTGGAAGAAAGGCTCGGGCCCGGCCGAGGCGGAGACGGGAAACGGCGGCACGCGACGATGAGCGCGGACGACTTCGACTATCCGACGATGGCCCGGGCCTTGATCGTGGGCGACAGGGACACCGTCGCCGCGAAGACGCGCGAAGGGCTCGCGCGGGGGCTGGACCCGAAGGCGCTGATCTTCAAGGGGCTCATTCCCGGGATGGACGTCGTCGGCGAGAAGTTTCGCCGCAACGAGTACTACGTGCCTCAAGTGTTGCTCTCGGCGCGCGCGATGTATGCGGGCCTCGATCTGCTCAAGCCGCTGATCACCGCGGCGGCCCGTCCCGACGACAACCTCGGCATCGTCGTCATCGGTACCGCCCAGGGGGACCTGCACGACATCGGCAAGAACCTCGTCGGCATGATGCTCGAGGGCGCGGGCTTCAAAGTCGTGAACCTCGGGCGTGACGTCGCGCCCGAAAAGTTCGTGGCCGCGGTGGAGGAGCACCAGGCCAACATCGTCGGCATCTCGGCGCTGATGACGACCACGATGCCGGCCATGAAGCGGACGATCGACGCGCTGCTCAAGGCCGGGCTGCGCGAGCGGGTCAAGGTCATGGTCGGGGGGGCTCCCGTCAGCCAGGCCTTCGCCGACGAGATCGGCGCCGACGGCTATGCGAGGGACTCCACCCTCGCGGTCGTGAAGGCCAAGGCGCTCCTCAGGGTCGGCGGGCGGGCCGCGTCGTGAAGGCGCGGGGCTGGGAGATCGTCGAGCGCGTCCGGGCGGGGGAGCGGCTCGTCTTCGACGGGGGCTACGGCACGATGCTCTTCGCCGCCGGCCTCGCCAACGGCGCGTGCCCCGAGCTCTGGAACGACACCCACGCCGACGTCGTGCAGGGCATCCATCGCGCCTACTTCGAAGCCGGCAGCGACGTCGTCGAGACCAACACGTTCGGCGGCACGCGGCTCAAGCTCAACGAGTACGGCCTGGGTGACCGCACGCGCGAGCTGAACGTCGAAGGCGTGCGCCTGGCCCGGGCGGCGGCGCCGCCGGGCGGCTACGTCGTCGGCTCCATCGGTCCCACCAGCCGCTTGCCGGCGGAGTACGAGCCGCTCGGCGACACCACCGATGAGGCGTACTTCGAGACGTTCCGCGAGCAAGCGGAAGCGCTCGCCGAGGGGGGCGCCGACGGGTTCGCGGTCGAGACGATGATGTTTCCTCAGGAGGCGGTGGCCGCCATCCGGGCCTGCAAGGCGGCCGCGGACCTGCCCGTGATGGCCACGATGTTCTTTCAGTTCGAGGAGCTGCACGATCGCGATCGCACGATGTGGGGCGAAAGTCCGGCGGAAGTCGCCAAGAACTTGCTCCAGGCCGGGGCCGACGTCGTCGGCATGAATTGCGGCCGCGGCCCCGACCGCGCGATCGTCATTCTGCGCGAGATGCGCGAGGTCACCGACGCGCCGCTCATCGCCTATCCCAACGCCGGCCTGCCCGTCACCACCGGCGACGACGTCACCTACGAGCTGGGCCCCGAGGAGATGGCGCGCGACTATCCCGCCCTCCTCGACGTCGGCGCCGCCATCGTCGGCGCCTGCTGCGGCTCCAACCCCGACCACATCCGCCGCATCGCGGAGGTGGTGCGGGCTATGGGACATCGGCGGCCGTGAGGCCGCCCGTCCGAGGCGAGGCGATATCTGGGGTCGTGCGAGCCGCAGGACGGCGGTGACGTCCGGCCTTCGCCTGGGGGTGCGCGTCCTCACCGACCTGCCTCTGGAGATCGATCCGGCCGAAATCCTCCGGTTCCAGGGCTACCAGCGCGGCGGCGAGCCGCCGACGGCGCCGGTCCAGGCCATCTTCGAGGAAGCGCTCGCGCTCGGTCGTCGGCTCATGGCACCGCGCGTGGCCGTGCGCTGGGCGGCGGTTCATCGCCACGCCGACGACGGGCTGGCCGCCGGCGATCTGGTCGTCTCGATTCCCGGGCTCGCGCGGCGGTGGGGGACGATCGAGTACGTGGCCGCGGCCATCTGTACCATCGGCGACGCGCTGGAGCGGCGCGTGAGCGAGCTCTGGGATGCGCGCGAGCTCCCGCTGGCCGCGATGCTCGACAGCGTGGGTTCGGGCGCGGTGGAGAGCCTCGCGGAATACGTCAACGACCTGCTGTGCCAGGACGGAGTGCCCGCCGCTCTATCCGTGACCAACCGGGTGAGCCCCGGGTACGGCGACTGGGACGTGGCCGAGCAGCGCGCGATCTTCGACTTCGTCCCCGGCGACCGCATCGGCGTCCATCTCAACGACGCGTGCTTCATGACGCCGACCAAGTCGATCTCGCTCCTCGTCGGCGCCGGCCGCGCCGCCCGCGTCGACGACTACTTCAGCCAGTGTGCGCGCTGCTGGATGCGCGACTGCGCCTACCGGCGGGCCCCGGCTCAGCGTACCGTTCATCGTTGACGGGGAGCGACCGGTGTGAGTGGTTGCCGCGTCGAGGCGCTGTGTGTTACGAGACCGGCCGCGCGGCTGACGAATTTTCGGCTCAACCGTACTCCCCACCGTGCCGATCGTATCTGCAAGGCGAATGGCGCGGCCTGTCCGCGCCCGGCACCGGGAGGGGAGCGTCAGCGTGAGCGTCAGACTGAAGCCCGAGCGTGCGCGCACGGCCCTCGTGGCCGACGACGAGGTCGAGGTGTGCGAGCTTGCCGCCGACCTCCTACGGGACGAAGGCTTCCGCGTCGTCACGGCGAACGACGGCCCGCGGGCGTTGGAGCTGTTCGAAACCCAGAGCCCCGACGTCGCCATCCTCGACATCGAGATGCCGGGGTACAGCGGCTTCGACATCCTGCAGCGCATCAAGCAGGCGGCGCCTCGCGTTCCCGTCATCATGATCACCGGCTACGCCGACGTGAAGCGGGCGGTGACCGCGATGCGCCACGGTGCGTACGATTTCCTCACCAAGCCGCTGGTGCTGGAAGACTTGCTGGCCACGATCGTGCGGGCGCTCGAGCGTGAGACCCTCCTGGAGGAGCTGGACTCGCTCCGCCGGCGCGTGAAGGATGGTCCGACGCTGAGCGAGGTGATGGGATCGAGCCCGGCCATCCAGGCGGTCATCGAGGACGTTCACCGGCTCGCCGCCTCGCGCCTGAGCGTGGTCATCTTCGGGGAGACGGGCACCGGGAAGGAGCTGGTGGCCCGTGCCATCCACCGCCACGGCGATCGCGCGGCCCGGCCGTTCGTCGCGCTGGACTGCGGCGCGATGCCGGACACCCTGATCGAGTCGGAATTGTTCGGCTACGAGCGCGGCGCGTTCACCGGCGCCGACCGGCGCAAGGACGGCTACTTCCAGATGGCGGACGGCGGGACGCTGTTCCTGGACGAGGTGACCAACCTGCCGCTCGCGACGCAGGCGAAGCTCCTGCGCGTGCTGCAGGAGCGCACGGTCCAGCCGTTGGGCGCCACCCGCACGGTGACCGTCGACGTCCGGGTGGTCGCCGCCTCGAACGTGGCGCTCGAGCCGGCGGTGCAGGCCGGCCGCTTCCGCCAGGATCTCTACTACCGGCTCAACGAGTTCACCATTCCGCTGCCGCCGCTCCGCGAGCGGCGGGACGACGTCGCGCATCTGGCCACACGGTTCCTGGCCGAGGCGAACCTCGAGGTCAGCGGCGTGCCGCGGACCCTGTCCGAGGCGACGCTGGCCACCCTCGCCCAGCACGACTGGCCGGGCAACGTGCGCCAGCTCCGCAGCGTGGTCCGCCGCGCCGCCATCGTCGCGTCTGGCCCGATCGGCCCGGAGCATCTGCGCCTGGGCGGCGCGGAAGCCCACCAGGTGCCCGCGGAAAGTACGGAGCCCCAGGCGATCCCGGAGGGTGGGCTGAAGGCGCTGGCGGACGCCGCGATGGTGTCCGCCGAGTCGGACGCCATCCGCCGGGCGCTTCGCACGGCGCGCGGCAACAAGAGCGTGGCCGCCCGCGCCCTCTGCGTGGACTTCAAGACGCTCCACCTCAAGATGAAGCGGTACGGTATCGGCGCGAAGGAGTTCTGCTAGGGTCGTCGCGCTCTGGCGGCGGCGCCAGATTCCGGACCGCCGCGCCAGCCTTTTCCGCCTCGCTCAGCTCGAATCCCTCGATTTTCCACACGTTCCCGCGTGGTACGGATCCTGCTCTTCCTCTCGCCGGCTGCACGAATCACAAACCGAGAGGAGTCACGGATGTTGGCAGCAACGGTGGTCGAGGGGCTTCGGACCGACGAGCGGCGTTCGCAGGCGAGCGAGCTCTCGCTCGGGAACGCGCCGGCGCTCTGCCGTGCCGTCGAGGCCCAGCTCACCGCCGGAGCATCGTGCATCGCGCTCGATCTCGCGGACACTCAGCACGCGGACGTCGTGGGTCTCGCCACGCTCGTCGAGACGGCGGCGCGCGCATCGCAGGCCGGCGCACGCTTCACGATTCGCTCGGGCGCCGCTCTGCACGATGCCCTGCTTCGCGCTCAGCTCCTCGAAGAGCTGCCGCTGGTTGGAGCGCTGGAGCCCAGGGACACCGTCATCGCGCTGCCCGACCTCACCAACGACGACACGGGCGCCGCCTTCGTGGCCCACACGTCGCGCCTCGGCCTGCGCCGGCCGGCGGCCGATGACACCGACCTGTTCGTGCGCTGGGCGCACGATCCGCTCCTCGATCAGATGGTCGGCAGCGAGCTGCTGTATCAGTGCCGGCACCTGGATGCCGATCGCGGCCGCGTCCGGGCGCTGCTTCGTGACGATCCCACGGCGCTGACGCTGCTGGTAGAGCCGCTCGATCCGCCGTTCCGCCCGCTCGGCTTCGTCCGCATGCACGGCATCAACCTGGCCCAGCAGTTCGGCTTCGTCGAGATCGCGATGACGACGGTCGAGTCGGTGCGCCACGGGTGGGGGATCGAGGCGGCCCGCCTGTTCGTCGCGTGGGTCCACGACGTGCTGGGGCTCCGGCGCGTGGAGGCGAAGGTCTACGAGTACAACGTGCTCAGCGTGAACGCGCTCCGGCGCAACGGGTTCCAGCGCGAAGGCGTGCTGCGGGACGCCCGCGTGTACAACGGTCAGCGCTGGAACATCCTGGTGTACTCGCTGCTCGCGGCGGAGATGGCGGCGCAGCGCGAGCGCGAGCGCTTCCCCTACCTGGGCTTCTGGAGCCGCGCGTGATGACGGTGCACCAGCTCGTTCCTCTCTTCGCGCTTGCCCTCAACATCCTGCTGCTGGGCAGCGCGCTCGTCGGCCCGCGCCGGGAGCAGCGCAACGTCGTGTTCGGCGTCCTGGCCTTCGCCCTGGCCGTGTGGAACTTCGGCGTCTTCGGCCTGCGTGCGAGCGCGGACCCGGACGTGGCCATGCTGTGGGAGCGGGTCGTTCACGTCGGCGTCATTCCGATGCCGATCCTGTTCTACCACTACGTCCTCGCCTTCCTGGATCAGCCGCGTCGCCGGCGGTCACTGTTCCTGGGATACGGGCTGGCCGCGTTGTTCGTCGCGGTGAGCTCGACCCCGTTGTTCATGCGCGGGGTGGTGGAAACGTACTGGGGCTTCGCGCCGCAGTCGGGTCCGCTCTACCTGCCCTTCTTCGTCTATTTCCAGGCGTACATGGTCGTCGGGCTCGTGCATCTGCTGCGGGCGTATCGGACGACGGCCACGAGCTTCCGCCGGAACCGCATCCTTCTCGTGATCCTGGGCGTGTGCGCGAGCCTCGCCGGGGGCGCCGTCGACTTCCTGCGCTTCATCCTCCACCTCGATCGCGTGTACCCCATCGGGATCCCGAGCAACGCGCTCTTCGCCGTCGCCCTCGGCGTGGCGGTGGTGCGGTACCGCCTCTGGGACGTCGGCGCCCTCATGAAGCGCTCGGTGCTCTACAGCGTCACCGTGCTCGCCCTCGTGCCGGTGGCGGTGTTGGGCACGGTCCTGACCGGTTGGCTGGCGCCCGACGACCGCTTCCCGTCCCATCTGGTCGGCGTGCTCGTTGCCTTCGCCCTCGTCGCCCTGGCCCTGCCGGTCGTGCGGGGGATGGAACGGTGGTGCGAGCGGCTCATGTTCGCGCGCCAGCACGGCATGCGTGACGCGCTCGCGGCCCTCAGCAAGGACATGGCCTCGATTCTGGATCTGCAGCAGCTCGGGCAGGCCCTGACCGAGGGCCTGGTGCAGCGCGTGCCGGTGATGTACGCGGCGCTCTATCGTCACGACGGCGGCGGCGATCATTTCCCGGTGTTCGCGCGCGCGGTGTCGCCGGCGATGGATACCCCGCCGGCGGGCACCGCGCTCGACCGCCAGCTCGTCATGTGGCTCCGGCTCACCGGCCGCCGCGTGTCGGTCGAGGACCTCGCCAACCAGGCCGCCGTCGATCCCTCTCTGCGCGCGCTCGCCGCCGAGCTGGAGGCGGCGCGGGTGGCGGTCCTGGTGCCCCTGTTCATGAGCGGTGAGCTGGCGGCGATCCTCGTCGTGGGCGAGAAGGTCTCGGCGGAGGTGTTCGACACCGCGGAGATCGAGCTGCTCGAGATGCTGATCGGCCAGACCGCCGTGGCCATGAAGAACGCCGGACTGTACGGCGACCTGCAACACCGGATGGAGGAGCTGCGCACGACGCAGCAGCAGCAGTTGATCCAGTCGGCCAAGCTGGCCGCCATCGGCGAGCTCGCCGCCAGCGTCGCCCACGAGCTCAACAATCCGCTCACCGTCATCCTGGGCACGACGTGCCTCCTGCGCCGGGACTCCACGAACGCGCCGCTCGACACGCAGCTGGCCCTCGTCGAGGAGCAGGCGATGCGGGCGGGGAAGATCACCCGCAACCTGCTCGACTTCGCGCGCAAGCGCGAGCCGCGGCAGGAGCCGGTCAACGTCAACGTGCTGGTGCCGCGCGCCCTCGAGCTGGTCGAGTCCAAGCTGCGCCGCTGCCCGGTGCAGGTGGAGACGCGGCTGACGCCGAACCTGCCCGCGATGCTGGGTGACGCGGACCAGCTCACCCAGGTCCTGATCAACCTCGTCGGCAATGCGGTTGACGCCATGCCGAAGGGGGGCCGCCTCGTCGTGGCCACCGACCTCCGGGGGGAAGCCGACTGCGTGGTCCTCAGCGTGAGCGACACCGGAATGGGCATCAGCGAGGAACAGCTGCCCCACATCTTCGAAGCGTTCTATACGACGAAGCCGGAGGGCAAGGGCACCGGGCTCGGGCTCTCCGTGACCGCCGGCATCGTCAAGACCCATTCGGGGACGATCGAAGTCGACAGCGAGCCCGGCCGCGGCACCACGATACGGGTATGCCTGCCGTTGTCGTCGGTCCATGAGCCGTTGCACGAAACCATCCAGGCCTAAAGAGGAGAGGAACATGAACTGGAAGCGATGGAGTGTCGGGATGTCGGTGGTCGGTGTTCTGATGGGTTCGGCGTTCGCCGGCTCGGCGTTCGCCCAGTCTGCGGTACCCGACGTGGTGCTGTACGAGGTGACGGAAGCCGTCACCACGAAGGGTGGCAACCGCCCGACCGGGTTCCGGTCGTCGACGGCCACCCTCGCGGGGGTGGCGCGCTCCGGCGTAGCTGCCTGCCCGGAAGCGATTGCCACCCCAGCCCTTAACGGCTGCTGGGTCGTCGTGCGGGCGGTGGGCCGTGCCGACGATAGCACCGGCAAGGGGCACGTCGTCGGCTCCTTCGAGGTGCTCATCCAGGACCGGAACCAGACGGACTCTCCCGAGATCGTCGTGCTGCGCGGCAACGTCGGCGCCCAGATCGACCTCTCTCCGGCCTTTGAACGGAACGTTCCGACCGGCACCATCAGCGGCTCCTTCAGGCTCCGTGGCGTACCGGGGACGGTCATGGAGGAGCGGACGGTGAAGGGCGAGTTCACGGGTGTCTTCCGGATGCCGTTCATGGTGTACGGGCAGGCGATGTACGTGATTGGCGACCCCCTACTCGGGCAGGTGTCCGTGCAGGTGCCCGTGCAGGCGGCCGAGTACGTGCTCGGCTCCCCTGCCGTGAAGCTCGAAGTCACCTTCCGCTGAGACGAGGGGATTTGGCGATGCGATTGACCATGGGGACGTTGGTGGACCTGGACGAGCAGCTCAGTTGCGATACGGGACTCGGCGAGGCGCCCGGCGCCACCGAGCGGTGGCGCGCGCTGGCCCGGATTGCCCGGCACGCGTTCGCCTGCTCGGACGAGCGGGAAGCGACCGGACGCGTGGCCGAAGGCTTTCTCCGGCTGCTCGGTGGCGAGTCGGCCGCGCTCTTCCGCCGCGGCACCGGGAAGTCCGACGTGCTCGAAGTCGCCTCGGCGGGCGCCGGGCCGACGGACCCCACCCATGCCCCCGACATCGCCTATCCGGTGGTCTTGCGCGCGATCAAGGAGCGGCGCGCCGTGGCCGCCCAGGGCGAGCTCGCGTCCTGCGCCGTCCTCGCGGTGCCGCTGCGCGGGCGCGAGGGCGTGCTCGGCGCCATCGCCGTGATGCACCGTCCGGACGCCAGCTTCGCGCCGTTGGACGTCGAGATCGCGGAGACCTTCGCCGATCAGGCGGCGACGTTCCTCGAGTTCATCTGGCGTCCCGCGGACGTCGGTGGCCACGAGCGGCTGCCCCAGGAGTCGCAGAAGCAGATGATCGAGGCCGAGCGGCTGCGCGCGATCGGCCAGCTCGCCGGCGGCGTGGCCCATCACCTCAACAACATCATGACGGTCATCCTCGGCAACATCCAGGTCGTGCTCCGGTCCGAGGCCAGGGTGGGCATGCGAAATCACCTGCAATCGGCGGAGCGCGCGGTCCTGGAGGCGGCGGACGTCGTGCGCCGCATGAGCGCGTTCAGCCGCGTCCAGCCGATGCCGGTGCAGGGCATCGTGGACATGAACCTGCTCGCCGCCGACGTCCTCGAGTGGACGCGCAGCAAGTGGGAGGCGGAGGCGCACCTCTACGGGATCGCCATCCGGGCCCGGCTGGAGCCGGGCGACGTTCCCGCCGTCCGTGGCGACGAGCCCGGCCTGCGCGAGGTGCTCCTCAACCTCGTGCTCAACGCCATCGACGCGCTTCCCGCCGGCGGCGACGTCGTCGTGCGCACCTGGCGTGGCGACACCACGGTGTACTGCTCGGTGTCCGACAACGGCGGGGGGATGACACCGGAAACGAGCCAGCGTGCCCTCGAGCCGTTCTTCACCACCAAGGGCCCCCAGAGCCGTGGCCTCGGCCTCAGCGTCGCCTACGGCATCGTGCAGGGTCATTCCGGAGCCCTCGCCATCGAGAGCCGCGAGGGCCGCGGCAGCACCGTGACCGTGTCGCTGCCCATCGGCACCTCCGGTGCCGGGCCGCGCGAGGATCGCGCGCCGGCCGGCTGTGGCGCGCTCCGCATTCTCCTCATCGACGACGACCCGCCGGTGCGCACGGTGCTGCGCGCGATGCTGGCCAGCGAGGGCCACACCGTGGTGGAGGCGGCCGACGGGGCCGACGGCCTCGCGCGGGTGGAGCGCGGCGACAGCTTCGATCTCGTCCTCACCGATCTCGGCATGCCGGGCATGAACGGCTGGCAGGTCGTGCGCGGCGTCCGCCTCCTCCGGCCGGAGCTCCCCGTCGTGCTCATCACGGGCTGGGACCAGCTCGAATCCGAGGGTGGCGAGGTCGCCGACGCCATCGTGTCCAAGCCGGTCACCGACGTGAAGCTGCGCGAGACCATCGCCGGCATCGTCGGACGCCGCAACGCCGCGGCCTGACCCACGGCCCGCGGAGCTTCACGGCTGGCGCGCGTGAGCGCGCCAGCCGTCGGCTTTGCGTCGCCGCCGCCCACTGGTAGGATGCCCTCGTGCGCGGCGACAACGTCGTCCTGGTCGGCTTCATGGGCGCCGGGAAAACCGTGTGCGGCCGGCTCCTCGCCCGCCGCCTCGGCCGCTGCTTCGTCGAGACCGACGACATGATCACGGCCCGCGAGGGCCGGTCCATTCCCGAGATCTTCCAGCACCACGGGGAGGCGCGGTTCCGTGAGCTGGAAGGCGAAATGCTCGAGCGGCTCCGCCTCAAGTCCGGCGACGTGATCGCCACCGGCGGCGGTCTGCCGTGCCGCGACGGCCACGTGGACACGCTCAAGTCGATCGGAACCGTCGTGTGGCTCCGCGGTGACCTCGCCGCCCTGCGCGAGCGGGCCGGTCGCGCCGGCGATCGTCCGATGCTGTCCGGACGCAGCGCCGAAGACGTCGAGCGACTGTACCGGCAGCGCGAGCCATACTATGCGCGGGCCGACCTCACCATCGACACGACCGGGCTCGGCGTCGATCAGGTGGTGATGCGGATGCTGACGGCGCTCCGGGAACCGCATGTCCTCCGCTGACCCGACGAGCCTCGGCGCCGTGGAGGCCGCCCGCCGGATCGCCGAGGGCACGTTGTCACCGGTCGCGCTGGTCGAGGCGTGCCTGGCGCGCATCCGCTCGCTCGACGCGCGACTGCATGCCTGGGTGCACGTCGACGAGGCGGGCGCGCTCGCCACCGCTCGCGAGCGCGAAGCCGAAGCGAAGGGAGGGCAACTGCGCGGCCCGCTCCATGGTGTGCCGATCGGCATCAAGGACATCTTCCACGTGGCCGGCATGCCGACGACGGGCGGCGCCCGGCCGTGGGCGCATACGCGGCCAACGGACGACGCCGCGCCGGTGACGCTCGTGCGGCGCACGGGCGCCGTCATCGTGGGCAAGACGGCCACCACGGAGTTCGCCTACCGCGATCCGTCGCCGACCCGCAACCCGTGGAACGTCGAGCACACGCCCGGGGGCTCGTCGTCGGGCTCGGCGGCCGCGGTGGCCGCCCGCATGGTTCCGCTCGCCCTCGGCTCGCAGACGGTCGGTTCGGTGCTCCGGCCCGCGGCCTACTGCGGGGTCGTCGGCTTCAAGGGCGCGCACGGGCACGTCTCCGTCGAGGGCGTCATCCCGCTCGCGTGGTCGTTCGACCACGTGGGCGTCTTCGGGCGCTCGGTGGCCGACGCCGCGCTCGCGTTCGGCGTGCTCGGCGCGTTGTCTCAGCCGGAGATCCGGCGGCCGTTTCGCCTGGCCCTCGCGCCGGAGCTGCTGGAGCGCGCGGAGCCGGCCGTCGCCGCGCAGGTGCAGGCCGCGGCCGATGCGTTCGTGCGGGCCGGCGCCAGCGTCGAGCGCGTGACGCTGCCGGCCTCATTCGCCGGGCTTCACGCGGCCGGGCTCGTCGTGCTCGAAGTCGAGGCGGCGGCGTACCACGAGCCGCACTGGCGCCGCCACGCCGCGGACTACGGGCCGGGGATCGGCGCGGCCGTAGAGTCCGGTCTGAAGCGAAGTGGCGTCGACTACGTGCGGGCCAATCGCGCCCGCCTGCGCTTTCGCAGCGACGTCCTGCCCGTGCTCGCGCCGTACGATGCGCTGCTGAGTCCGACGGCGCCGAGCCCGGCGCCCGCCGGTCTCGCCTCGACCGGCGACGCCTCGCTGTGCGCGCCGTGGAGCTTCAGCGGCGTGCCCGCGATCTCGCTTCCCACGGGTGTCGCCGCCTCCGGGTTGCCGCATGCGCTGCAGCTCGTCGGCGGCCACGACGAGAGCCGGTTGATCGCCGTGGCCGGCTGGTGCGAGTCGATCCTGGGTTTCGCCGCGGCTCCGGCGATCTGAGCGCCGCGATGCTCGTTCGCGCGCGCTGCCCCCTCCCACCGCCATGCGTCACGACGAAGAGCGGACCATGCTCGACCTGAAGATCGAGGGCGCGACGGTCATCGACGGCACCGGGTCGGTCGGTGGCCGGGCCGATGTCGGCGTGCGCGAGGAAGTGATCGCGGCGGTCGGCGATCTCGGCCGGGAGGCGGCCGGTCGAGTGATCAATGCCGCCGGCCGCACGCTCGCCCCCGGCTTCATCGACATGCATTCGCACTCCGACTTCCGGCTCGGGCTCAACCCGCGCGCGGAGTCGAAGATCCGCCAGGGCGTGACGACGGAGGTCGTGGGCAACTGCGGCTTCTCGCCGGCGCCGGTGTCCCCGCAGTTCCGCCACGAGTTTCGCGGCTTCGCGCTCTACCTGCCGAAAGGTGTGGAGTACGACTTCCCGACCGTCGGCGACTATCTCCGCGCACTCGACGGGGAGGGGATGGCCGTCAACGTCGTGCCGCTGGTCGGCCACGGCAGCCTGCGCGTGGCCACGATGGGCTTCGCCCGTCGTCCACCGACGGCGCCCGAGCTGGGCCGCATGCAGCGGCTGCTCGCCGACGGGATCGAGGACGGCGCGTGGGGGATGTCCACCGGGCTCATCTACGCGCCCGGCTCGTTTGCCACGACCGAGGAGATCGTGGATCTCGCGCGAGTCGCCGCGCGACATCGGGGGTTCTACGCCACCCACATTCGTGGTGAGGGCGCGACCCTGCTCGACGCCGTCCGCGAGGCGATCCGCGTCGGCCGCGACGCGGACCTGCCGGTCCAGATCAGTCACGTGAAGGCCTCGGGCCGGCCCAACTGGGGGAAGGTCGCCGACGCGCTCGCGCTGATCGACGCCGCCGCCGCCGAAGGCCTCGACGTGCTGGCCGACGTCTATCCGTACACCGCGTCGAGCACGAGCCTCCGGACGCTCCTACCCGACTGGGCGCTCGAGGGCGGGATCGATGCGATGATCGCGCGTCTCGCCGATCCCGACACCCGGGCGCGCATCCGCGAGCACCTCGAAGCCCCGACCGGGCAGAGCCTGATCGAGCGCCTCGGCTGGGACAACGTCATGATCGCCTGGTGCGCGCAACGCAAGGACGCCGAGGGCAGGCGCGTGGCCGAGATTGCCGCCGCGCGGGGGATGGCGCCGTTCGACGCGGCCTGCGAGCTGCTCGTTGACGAGCTTGGCAAGGCGGCCGTGATCCTGTTCCAGCTCGACGAGGCCGACGTGCGGCGCGCGCTGACCCACCCGCGCGTGATGATCGGCTCCGACGGCTCGGCGCTGGCGCCGTACGGCGAGCTGGGCGCCGGCAAGCCGCACCCGCGCAGCTACGGGACGTTCCCGCGCGTGCTCGGTGAGTATGCTCGCGAGCAGCGCGTCCTCACGCTCGCCCAGGCGGTCCACAAGATGACGGGGATGCCGGCCCGGCGGCTCGGCCTGCGCGATCGGGGTGTGATCCGCGTGGGGGCCAAGGCCGATCTCGTCGTCTTCGATCCGCGCCGCGTTGCCGACCAGGCGACGTACCAGGATCCGCATCGCTATCCGACCGGCATCGACCACGTGGTCGTGAACGGCCGGCTCGTCATCAAGGACGGCGAGCACACCGGGAGCCTTCCCGGCCGGGTGTTGCGCCAGCCGTGAGCGGCGACCGGCTCACCACCCGATGAAGATCGGACGCGTCTTCCCCGACCTCCTCACCCTACTCGTCGCGGCGGACTCCGTCGAGGATGGCCTCGCGCGAACGGTGCGACGCCTCGTCGCGCTCACCGGCGCGACCGCCGGCGCGCTCGCGTTCCGGCCGCCGGGCGTGGACACCATCGTGGTGACGGCGGGCGCCCGCCGCGTTCCGGCCGCGGTGGACGCGTGGCTGCGCGAGGTCGTTACCACGGCGGCGCCGTCGGGACTCCAGATACGGCGGGTCTCACCGCCGTCAGGCGGACGCGGACCGCTCGCGCTCGCGCGCGCGCCGCTGGGAATGCCACCGCGTACGGTCGGGACGCTGGCGCTGGTCGGCCCTGTCCGCGCGCTGAGCCGGTCGTGTCTGCCCGCCGGGTTCCCGCGGGAGCTGGGCGTGGCCCTCGAGCGCATCTGGCAGGTGCATCGACGCACGCTGCGCATGGCGGTTCTCAACGAGATCACCCGCCGGGGCGCCGGCCCGGAGTCGATGGACGAGGTGCTGGGCGCGTTCGAGCAGGGGCTGGCGCGTCTGGTGCGGTTCGATTCCGTCGCGCTCTCGCTGCTCGACCCCGAGCGTGGGGAGTTCAGCATCGTCGATCTCTCGGCGCGCTCGCTCGGGCTCGGCACGCAACAGGATGCGCGAGTTCCGCTGGACGACACGCTCCTGGCCGCCGTCGCGGAGACGAACCGGCCACACGTCGTCGACGATCTCATGGCGCTGTCGGTACCCGCGCGCAGCCGCGAGCTGTTCGCCGCGCGCGGCTATCGCTCGGCGCTGCTCGCGCCGCTGGCTTCGCGTGGCCGGGTGTTCGGCGCGGTGACGCTGGCGGCACGCCAGCCGCATGCGTTCGACGCCGGCGACGCCGAGGTGGTCGCGGAGCTGGCCGGGCCGCTCGCGTTCGCCGTGGAGCAGCGCCGCCTCCTGGAGGACACCCAACGCCGGGCCGAAGAGCTGGCCGCGCTCTACGACACCAGCCGCGCCATCACCGCCCGGCTCGACACGGCCGCGGTGCTGGAAGGGATCAACCGCGCGGTGACCGCGCTCATCGGCAGCACTGGCTGCGGGATCGGGCTGCTCGACGAGGAGCGCACCCACCTGATGCACGTCGCGGCTCACGGCTTTCGGACGGCGGAGTGGCGCGCGCTCTCCATCCCGCTCGGTGAAGGGATCATCGGCCGGTGCGCCGAGACCGGGCAGGCGGTCCGCGTGGACGACATCCGGGTGGATCCACGCTCGACTCGACGCGACATCGACGAGCGGGAGGGTATCCAGTCGATGCTGTGCGTGCCGCTGGCGGTGGGGGGCACGCTCATCGGCGTCATCTCGGCGTTTTCGACGCGTGCCGCCGTCTTCACGGCGCACCACCAGCGTGTGCTGGAGGCATTCGCCGAGCAGGCCGGCCTCGCCATCCACAACGCCCAGCTCTTCGAGGAGGCCGTCCGGCGGACGCGCGAGACACGGGCGTTGCTCGAGGCCGGACGCACGGTCACGGCGAGCCTCGACGTGGGGGAGACGATTCGCGTGATCATGGAAGCGGCGCGGAGCGTTCTCGGCGTCGATTCCTGCAGCGTGGCCACCCTCGAGGCCGACGGTGCCGAGCTCGTCACCGTGGCCAGCCTCGATCTGCCGACACCGACGGCCTCGCGCATCCGCTTGAAGGTCGGCGAGGGCATCGCCGGGCGCGCCGTCGCCGAGCTCAAGCCCGTGCAGAGCCCGGATCTCTTCGCCGACGAGGCCTCACGCTATCGGCAGCTCCGCCAGCAGACGGGATTTCGCTCGATGCTCGCGGTCCCGCTGCGCATCGGCGCGCGCGCCATCGGCTCGCTGAGCGTTTTTCGCTCCGACGTGCATCGGTTCTCGGCGGCCGAGGAGGAGCTGCTGGTCGCGCTCGCCGACCAGGCCGCCATCGCGCTGGACCACGCGCGGCTCTACGCCGAGCAGGAAGCGATCGTGACCGAGCGCACCCGCGAGCTGGACGTGCAGAAGCGCTTCGTCGAAGTCGTTTTGGAAACGTTGCCGCTGGGGCTCTTCGTCCTGGACGCGGAGCTCACGGTGGAGCGCGCGAACCGCGAGGGCGCCCGGGTGCTGGCCTGTGCCGACGCGCGCGGCTGCGCGTTTCCGAGCCTCTTCGCCCTTCATCGCATCGGGGCCATGGAGGACTTCCTCCGGGGTGCGTTCCGCACCGGGCAGGTGGAGCGGCGCGAGGAAGACGTGGGTGTCGGCGGCGGTGAGACCAAGACGTTCCGCCTCACGGCGGCGCCCGTCCAGTCCACCCCGGACGCCGCCGGCGCCACGCATCTCGTGGTGCTGGTCGAGGACGTCACCCTGGCCAAGCGGCTCGAGCGGCAGATGCTGCTCACCGAGCGGCTGACGACCGCGGGGCGGCTGGCCGCGGGCGTGGCCCACGAGCTGAACAACCCGCTGGCCACGATTGCGGGGTGCGCGGAGGCGCTGACCGCGCGCACGGGCGAGGGCGCGCTCGCGAGAATGGCCGAGATGGACGACTTTCGGCACTACTTGCAGCTGATCGAGGAGGAGGCGTTCCGGTGCAAGGAGATCACGGGCAGCCTGCTGCAGTTCGTGCGCGAGCCGGGCGGCCGGCGGGCTCCCACCGACCTGAATGCGCTGGTCGACAAGACGCTGGAGCTGCTCTCCCACCAATCGCGCTTCAGCGAGCGCCGGTTCGTGACGGAGCTCGATCCCACGCTCCCGCCCAATACCGTGAACGAGGGCCAGCTCCGCCAGGTCTTCCTCGGCCTGGCCGCCAACGCGCTCGAGGCCATGGACGCGGGGACGCTCACTATCCGCACCCGCCGGCGGCGCGACGAAGCGGAGATCGAGTTCGAGGACGAGGGGCCCGGCATCCCGGACGAGGTCCTCGCGCGCATCTTCGATCCGTTCTTCACCACCAAGCCGCCGGGGCAGGGAACGGGTCTGGGGCTCGCCATCGCGCAAGGCATCGTGACCGACCACGGCGGCCGCATCGACGTGACGTCGCGCGTGGGCAAGGGCAGCACGTTCCGCGTCGTGCTGCCGGCGTGAGGATTGCCTCGTGAGCCGTGCCATCCGTGTCCTCGTTGCCGACGACGAGAAGAATCTGCGCGAGCTGGTGGTTCGCGAGCTCGGCCGCAAAGGCCACGACGTCGAGGGCGTCGGCGACGGCGACGCGGCGCTGGCCCGGCTGGGTGAGGTGGAGTTCGACGTCGTCGTGCTCGACATGAAGATGCCGAGGCGGGAGGGCATCGACGTTCTCCGCGCGCTCTCGACGCTGGCGGAGCAACCTCAAGTCATCGTCATGACGGGCTTCCAGGACGTGTCCACCGCGGTGGAGGCGATGAAGCTTGGGGCGTACGATTACCTCACCAAGCCGACGAGGATCGAGGAGCTCGACATCCTCGTCCGCAAGGCCGCGGAGAAAGGTCAGCTTCTCCGTGACAACGTGGCGCTCCGGGCGCACGCGCCGGGCGCCGAGCCCTTCAGCGGCATCCTCACCAGCAGCCCGCGCATGCACGAGGTCTTGCGAATCATCGAACGCGTCGCGCCGACGGACTCCACCGTGCTCGTCCTCGGCGAGAGCGGCACCGGCAAGGAGTTGGTGGCGCGCGCCATCCACGACCGCTCCACCCGCGCGGAGCGGCCGTTCGTACCGATCCACTGCGGCGCGTTGCCGCGCGAGGTCCTCGAGTCCGAGCTGTTCGGTCATGAGAAAGGCGCCTTCACCGGAGCCATCAGCACCAAGCCCGGCCTCATCGAGCTGGCCGACGGCGGCACGCTGTTCCTGGACGAGATCGGCGAGATGGAGCCCGACAGCCAGGTCAAGCTGTTGCGGGTGCTGGAGACGAGCAGCTTCTTCCGCGTGGGCGGTACGCGCCCGCGCCGGGTCGACGTGCGGGTGGTGGCCGCGACCAACCGCGATCTGGGCGATGCCATGCGACGTGGCGAGTTTCGCCAGGACCTCTACTACCGCATCAACACCATCACCGTGCTGCTGCCGCCGCTGCGCGATCGGCCCGAGGACGTGCCGCTCCTGGCCAATCACTTCGTCGCGTCCAACGCCGCGTACGGCGCCAAGCGGTTGTCGCCGGCCGGGCTCTCGGCGCTGACTGCCTACAGCTGGCCGGGCAACGTGCGGGAGCTGCAGCATGCCATCGAGCGCGCGGTCATTCTTTCCAAGACCGACGAGATCGGCCGGGAGGACTTACCGCCCGAGATTGCTGGCGAGACCGCGCCGCCGCCGGCGGCGGCGGGCAGCCTCGAATCGATGGAGCGGCATCACATCGTCAGCACGCTTCGCCAGGTCGGTGGCCATCGCGGCAAGGCGGCCGCGCTGCTGGAGATCGATCCCAAGACGCTCTACCGCAAGGTGCTCGCGTACGGGATCCGGCCCGAGGAATTTCAGTGATCGATTGACGGTCCCGGGCCGGGCGCCCCGCCCGCGTTTCGGGCGTTGTGCCCGATCCCGTCGCGTGTAGCTAGCGGTCCGGCGTTCGGAATCAAGCGCTTGGGCGCCGCGCTCTCTGGCACTTCCGTTGCTGTGTTCCTACCGCGGAATCGTGCTCGCCGTGCGGGACGCGATCCAGACATGAAAGGATGACGATGAGCCGTTTTCTCATGATCGATCGGGACCGAACGATGATGCAGGATGTCGGGCTCGCGTGCTTCGAGCGCGGCATCGGCGTGGTGCTGGCCGAGAACGTGTGCGAGGCCGTGCGAACCTTGTCGACGACGTCAGTCTCACTGATCGTCGTGGATGCGGCCCTGCTGAGACTGACTGCCCCCGAACACGCGGCGATGTTCGCCCAGGTCGCACCGGCCGCGAACGTGGTCGTGGTCGTGAATACGGACACTCTGCTGGAAGGCCGGGTCGCCTACGAGGCGGTCGGTTTCCGCACCCTCACCCGACCCGTGACGGCCGAGGATCTGCTGAAAGAAGTGGCGCTCGCCGGCGTATGAGGATGCTCAGACCGCTGCTCGTACGGAGCGTTCTGGCCGGCGCGCTCGCCCTCGCTGTCGCCGGATTCTTTCTGCACCACTCGGCGTGCGTCGCACACGAGCGGCCCCTCACTCGGATCCCGATGGAAAACCTGATCAACCCGGAACTGGGGTCAGGATTGCCCAGCGCCGAAGAGATCGAGGCTTCGGAGCCGGCGGCGAGCCCGGCCCTCACGCGGTAGCCGCTCGCCCGGTGCGCGCGTCACTTGCGCGGCCCGGCTATGCGTGTACACTTCTAAACGTCTGCCCGAATGGCCGGACCTCGCCTGCGACGGGTCACACTTCCGCGGTCCTCGGGGCGTGCATGAAAGCGGAAGAGTTCGAGTTCGAGGAGGAGTCAGATGGCTTCCAAGCTCTACATCGGTGGTCTCTCGTATTCCACGACCAGCGAAGGGCTCCGCGAGTTCTTCGCACAGTGCGGTAACGTCCTATCGGCGACCGTCATCACGGACCGGTTCTCGGGCCAGTCCCGTGGGTTCGGCTTCGTCGAGATGGACGCGTCGGAGGAGGCCAACAACGCGATCTCGCAGCTCAACGGCCGCGAACTGGACGGACGGAGAATCACCGTCGAGATTTCGAATCCCCAGGGTCCGCGTACGGGTGGTGGTGGCGGGCGACCTGGCGGCGGTGGGCGACCGGGCGGTGGCGGCGGCCGCGAGGGCGGCTACGCGCATCGGCCTTCCAAGCCCGTGCGCTGGTAGGCAACTCGGAGGGGGCCTCGACGGCCCCATTCCGACGCTCCGCGGGCCTTCGGCCCGCTGCGCTGCCTCCCCCAGGATAGGTTGCGCCGGCGGAGCCGGCGCTCGGAGCGGAGAGACCAGACGGGCCAGCTAGTTTCCTAGCTGGCCCGTTCTGTTTTTGATCAGCGGGCGAAGCGCGTATGCGTGCTTCAGCCTCTTCGGACTATTCGAATATGCGGTCGTAGCGGCCGTACTCGTGGGCGGCGTCCATGAACCACTTCACGATGTCGGGCTCGGAGCGCGGTGGAATCTCGCAGGACGTGGACAGGATGAAGCCCGACTGGCGCGCGGCGGTGTCGATGCAGCGCTTGACGTCGGCGTACATCGCGTCTTTGGAGGTCTTCTCGAACTTGGTGGCGTCGACGTTGCCGATCGCGACCGCGCGGCCGCGCGCGACCTCCATGAACCGCTGGAGCTGGTCGACGTAGAGCGTGGGATCGGCCTGCTGGTCGAGGTCGAAGGAGATCGTGCTGAACCCGCACTGGATCAGGTCTTCGTAGATCGGATACGTCGTCCCGCAGATGTGGGTGGTGACCCCGACCTTCTTCGCCTTGAAGTGCTCCACCAGCTCGCGGTGGTACGGCGCCACGAAGTCCCGGTAGTTGTCCGGCGAGATCAGGCTGATGGAGGCGGTCGGCTCGGAGAACGACAGCCCGATCCCGGTCTTGGCGATGGCGTCGCCCCAGAGCTTGCAGAAATCCGTGGTCACCCGCATGAGGTCGTGGATGAACTGCGGATCTTCGAAGGTGTCGAGCAGCATCGTTTCCGGGTTCCGCAGGAGCATCGCGATCGTCCACGGTCCCACCGCGACGGCGCCGATGGCCGTCGGAGGCTTGGCCTTCACGAGGGCCTCGCACTGATCGAGGAACCCGGGCAGCCGCGCCGTCTTGTACGGGTCCGGCATCGGCAGCTGCGCGAGCTTCGCCTTGTCCTCGGCCAGCACGTGCGCGTCGATGGACGGAACCACGTAGTCCGAATACTTCACCCCGCAGCCGAACGCCTCCGCTTCCTTGGCGAGGTCGTTGTACGCCAGGACGACGTCCGGCTGGTAGCGCTCGTAGTAGTTCAGCATGGCCGTGATGGCCCGCGGGACGTTCGTGCAGTACTCCTCGATGCTGAGTCCGTCGAGCGTCCCCGCGAACGACGCCACGATCGGGTAGACCGGCACGCGGTCGGCGAACGACCGCTTGTACGCCGCCACCACGCGATCACGGTTGGAGTAGGCGCCCTGGCCCTTTTCCGCGTCCCAGACCCGATTCGCTTCCATATACCGGGGCGGTAGCTTCGCTTCGTATTCCATGAACTGGGTGATCGGGTAACGGATCCCGCCGCCGTGCGTGCCCCGCAGGCCCTCGACGATTTCGTCCATGTGGCTCCACGGGATGGTGAACGCCATCTCGTGGTCCTGGGTCTGCCCGAAGATCCGGTCGCCCGAGCAGGGCAGGATCACCTGGGGGCGGTCGGTGCGCATGGTGGTGACGATGATCTCCGAGCAGTCCACCCGGCCGCCGAACGCCGATGCGAGCTTGCCGCCGCGCTTCCAGAGCGCGGCCTGGGTGAGCCGCATGACCTGCGCGGGATTGCCGTAGATGCACACCAGGTGCGGTTCGAAGGTCGCGCGGTCGAGGGGCGCGACCAGCAGCGCCGTGTAGTCGCCGGCGGCGAACTTCTCGACAGCAGCCTCCGACCGCTGCCCCGCCTCCTTGGTCTCGGTGTACATGCCTTCGCAGAGCGTGCCGGACTTGTGGAGGTGGGTCGGTTTCTCGAAGCCCAGGGCGGCGATTCCGAGCGAGCAGATCGAGTCCTCCCGGGTGAGGGCGATCATCCAGCCGTACCGCCGGGCCATGTCGATGACCTGGCAGTTCATGCTCAGTTTCTTGAAGTCCCGGGCCGGACGTCGGGCGCGCTCGGGGATGGGCTCGTCCGCGGTGAGCATCCGGATCGCGACGGGAAAAGTCTGCGGTCGGATGTAAAACTGCAACTCTTTGTCCGCCGTCTTGACGTCGATCATTCTGCCTCCTGGCCTACTCGCCGACGAGCGTACTATGCATCTTCCGCAACCCGCAACGCGCTTACCGAAGTGGGAAATCCTTGCGCGCCTCACGCCCAGGCCTGAGCGACTGATGACTGGAAAGTGCCCGATCAGCGAGCGAGACCGTTGAGCATGGCCGCCGTTCGAGTGCCGGCGCGACATTTGCCTCCAGAGTCAGCATGCGCCGGATGCTGACCCTTGTCGTGGGCATTCTGATCGGTCAGTGGCTGGTTCTCGGGAGCGTGGTTTCGCCCGCCGACTTCTACATGCGCGGCAGCCAGGCCTGGGAGCGTCACGACTACGCCGAAGCCCTGCGGCTCTGGAGTCACGCCGTCGCCGTGCAGCCCGACAACCCGTTGCTCCACTATCGGCGGGCCGCCGCGCTCGAGCAGCTCGGCCATCGAAACTCCGCCCTCGATGCGTACCGCCTCGCCCTGAACCTCGAGCCGCCGCAGCCGATCGCCAAGCTCGTGGCCGAGCGCCTCGTCGGCCTCGAGGCCGGCACCGTGACCGGCGAGGGTGTGGAGACCAGCGTGCCACTGGAGCCGGCGCGCGGGGTGTGGATCGCGTCGGGAGTGTTGAACGGCGAGCGGGTGGCGCGGCTCCTCGTCGACACCGGTTCCAGCGTGACGCTGCTGTCGCCGGCGCTCGCGGCGAGCCTGGGGCTGCCGCGTGAGACGGCTGGCGACACGGTCGAGCTCCTGACCATCGCCGGGCGAGTCACCGGGCCGGGAGCGCGCCTGCGATCGTTGCGGCTGGGCGCGGCCGAGCTGAACGACCTGCCCGTCGTGGTTCACGATCCCGGTCCGGGGGTCGACGGCATCCTGGGCAACACGTTCTTCACGCACTTCCGCCTGACTCTCGACACCGACCGCCGCGTCCTCCAGCTGCGGCGCAACTAGTCTTCGTCGGGGGGAGGGGCGCTCGCTCCCCCCGACGCCCCCCAGCGCTCGGAGGGGTGTTGCCCCTGCGAACCACCCCGGACCGGAGACGTTGCGCGGGCGAAGCCCGCGCTCGAACAGAGACCGTCACCACGCGCGCGACCGGTGAAGCGCCGCGCCGAGGCCCGAGCACTGGCTCTTCCGTCAGACCCTGCGCGCTTTTCTGGTGGGTAAAAGGAAGTAGAATACGCGGCACGTTGTTGGCGGGCGATTACTCACTGCGTCAGAGGAGAGCAGGACACATGATCAACGCGCCGAGCGCGAGCTACAGTCAGACCGTCCGGCTGGAGATCCGCAACCAGCCCGGCATGCTCGGAAAAATCACCTCGGCGATCGGCAAGTCGGGCGGCGACATCGGGGCCATCGACCTCGTGGAGGTCGGCAAGACCACGATGATCCGCGACATCAGCTTCAATGCCCGCGACGACCGCCACGGCCAGCAGGTCGTGGACCGCATCAAGTCCGTGGCCGGCGTGCGCGTCGTCAACGTCTCCGATCGCACGTTCCTCATGCACCTTGGCGGCAAGATCGAGGTGCGCGGCAAGATGCCGGTCAAGACCCGCGACGACCTCTCCATGGCGTACACGCCGGGCGTGGCGCGGGTCTGCATGGCGATCCATCACGATCCCGAGAAGGCCTACACGCTGACCATCAAGCAGAATACGGTGGCCGTCGTGACCGATGGTACCGCCGTCCTCGGGCTCGGCGACATCGGGCCCAGCGCGGCGCAGCCCGTGATGGAAGGCAAGGCGCTCATCTTCAAGGAGTTCGCGGGGGTCGACGCCTTCCCGCTTTGTCTGGCCACCAAGGACGTGGACGAGATCGTGAGCATCGTGAAGGCGATCGCGCCGGTGTTCGGCGGGATCAACCTCGAGGACATCTCGGCGCCGCGCTGCTTCGAGATCGAGGAGCGTTTGCAGCGTGACCTCGACATCCCCGTGTTCCACGACGACCAGCATGGCACCGCCGTCGTCGTGCTCGCCGCGGTCATCAACGCGCTCAAAGTCGTCAAGAAGAGGCTGGCCGACACCCGGATCGTCTTCACCGGGGCCGGGGCGTCCGGCATCGCCACCGCCAAGCTCCTCATGAAGGCGGGCGCGCGCCACATCATCGGGTGCGATCGCGCGGGCGCGATCTACAAGGGGCGCACCGAGAACATGAATTCCATGAAGGAGTGGTTCGCCTCGCACACGAACCCGCGCATGATCCGGGGCAGCGCCGGCGATGCCCTCGTGGGCGCCGACCTCTTCATCGGGCTCTCCGGTCCGGGCGTGGTGTCGCTGAAGGACATCAAGGCCATGGGGCGTGATCCCATCGTGTTCGCGATGGCCAACCCCATCCCGGAAATCCTGCCCGAGGAAGCGGCCGCGCACGTGAAGGTGATGGCGACGGGCCGCTCCGACTATCCCAACCAGATCAACAACTCGTCCTGCTTCCCGGGCTTCTTCCGGGGCATGCTCGACGTCCGGGCTCGCCGGGTCAACGACGAGATGAAGCTGGCCGCTGCCCACGCCCTCGCCGCCATCGTCTCCAAGGAAGAGCTGGGCGAGGAATACATCACGGCGTCGATGTTCGACAGCCGCGTGGTACCGGCGGTCGCGAGCGCAGTGGCGGACGCCGCGCATCGGACGGGCGTCGCGCGAAGGAAGCGCCGGCCCGCAAAATAGGCGGCCGCGCGCGGCCGGCCCACGGCGGTGGGTGCGGCCTGGGCTGGCCCTTTGGCCGCCGTCACCCGGCTGGCCTCCGCGTCACCGTCGATGCGCTGCTCGACGGCGGGTTCGTCGCGATCGATCTGGAAACGACTGGCCTGGATATCGCGAGCGCGCGAGTGGTGGAGGTCGCTGCCATTCCCTTTCGGCGGGACGCGCGGCGCCAGGGGCTGCGGCAGTGGATGATCTACTGCGGCACCAGGGCCCCCGTGTCCGCTGAGCGAGATGGTCCGTGCTGCCGCTGATTGGCAGTGGTGTCACAAAACGGCATGCCAATCAGGGCGTTCCGCACGCTGTTCGGGCATCCTGCCCGCTACTTTACCTGGATGCCCCCGGCCCCGGCCTCCGCAGGCGCCCACGATATCAATGAATTAACCTGACCCTGCGTCCGTCTGAGGGTTCGGCACGGGCGTTGCAGTTCCAGCGCCGAACACAAAGGGAGGGACGCGATGAAGGGGATCCGGGAGCGGCTGGAGCAGGAGCTCGGGGTAGCCACCAGCCGGCTGCACAAGACCGACGCCGGGGTGGCGCTCGCGGAGCTGCGCGGAGTGGTCGGCGACAAGACGCCGTTCGCCGACGAGGTCGACGAGATTCAACAGAACGAGCTGCGTGAGATCGGCTTCGCCACGCGGACGTTGCTGGTGGAGCGGGTCCACCGCCTGCGCGATGCGCTAGCGCGCCTGCGCAACGGAGACTACGGCACCTGCGTCGAGTGCGGTGAGCCCATCGCTCCGGCGCGGCTGCGGGCGATGCCGGAAGTTCAGACGTGCGTGCGCTGCCAGGACCGCCTGGAGCGGGTCGGCCGCTACGCGGAGCCCGTGGAAGCGGGGGTTAGCGCCGAGGACGACGACTGAGCTCAGTTGAAAGAGGCGGGCGGGATCTCGACGGTCCCGCCCGCTCCGTTTAGAATCCCGGCGGCATACTCGCCCGCCGGCTCACGCTGTTCCTGCTGATCTATTTGTTTGATGGTGATGGGTGACCGTGTTTGCGCGCGCGAGGGGTGGCTGGTGCTACCCTAGCCGCTGTGCGGACGCCGATTCTCGACGTGTTCCGTCCCGCCGTGCACGGCGTGTCCCGGCTCTATTTCGGTCTCGAGCTCGCGGGCACGGAGCATATCCCGGCCACCGGGCCCGTCGTCATCACGCCCAACCATCAGACGTACGCGGATCCGCCGCTCGTGACGATCCCGATTCGGCGACCGGTCTACTACATGGCGTGGGACCGGTTGTTCGACGTCCCACTCTTGAGCGCATTCATCCGGATCCTGCGCGCGTTCCCCGTTCGGTTGGAGTCGAACGATGCCCGGGCGACGCGTGAGGCCGTGCGCCTGCTGCGAGCGGGGGAGGCGCTGATGATCTTTCCGGAAGGCGGGCGGTCGCCTGATGGCGGTGTCGGCCGCTTCAAGCCGGGCGCGTTCCGGCTGGCCGCGTCGCTGGGCGCGGCAGTTCTGCCGGTGACGATCACGGGTGGGCACGAATCCTGGCCGCCGGGCCGGACGCTGCCGCGGCCGGGCCGGGTCCGGATCACATACCATCCGCCGATGTGGGCCGCGACCGGCGGCGATCCGCGCCGGGCCGCGCTCGAGCTGGCAGAGCGGGTGAGGAGTGTGGTCGCGGGCGCCATGACCCCGACCGCGCCGGTTGGCGCGGTGCCGGCGCCGCCACCTCAGACGTGGCGTTCCTCGACCCGATAGCCAGCGGCGTCGAGCCGCTCGAGCAGCCGCTGGATGTGCGGGCGGCCCGATGTCTCGAGCGTGAGCCCCACCTCCGTCTCGCCGATCGCCGCCCCCGGGGCGAACGCGCGATCGTGCTCGATGTGGACGATGAGTCACCGGGGAATCAGAACGGCACGAGAGGCTCGGTCAGGGCAGGCGACATCCACGCCACGGGCATGAGCGGCGTCGAGTGCGCGTATCCTGTGCGCCCACGCCAGTCCAGCAGGATGAGGCCGCCCTGGCCACGGCCTTCCTCGACCAGGAGGTCGACGGCGACGTGGGCGGCGTACTCGGGATCGTCCGCTTCCTTCAAATAGTCGAGCGCGCGCCGCGCGAGCACGATGCGAATGATCGCCTCGCCGTCGCCCGTGCACGACACACCGCCGATCGTCCGGTCGGCGTAGGTGCCGCCGCCGATGAGCGCGCTGTCGCCGACGCGCCCCGGGCGCTTGCCCCAGGTGCCGCCGGTGGACGTGGCCGCCGCCACTGCGCCGTGGCGGTCGAGCGCGACCGCGCCGACCGTGCCCGCGGCGCCGGCCCGTGTCTCCCGCGCGAGCTCCGGCGCGACGGCAGGCGCGGGTTGGTTGGCGAATCGCCGGCGCTGGCGGTCGGTGATCAGGCTCGCGGGATCGCACTCGGGCACGCCGACCTCGCGCGCGAACGCGACGGCGCCGGGGCCGACCATCAGCACGTGGCGTCCACTCTCGAGGACGCGCCGCGCGAGCGTCACCGGATTGGCGATCCCGGAGACCGCAGCCACGGCGCCGCAGTCCAGCCGCTCGCCTTCCATGATCGAGGCGTCCATCTCCACGGTGCCCGCGCTGGTGAGCACGGAGCCCCGGCCCGCGTTGAATCGCGGGTGGTCTTCGAGCGCGCGGACCGCGGCTTCCACCGCATCCAATGCATGCCCCTCGGCGGCGAGAACGTGCCAGCCGGCGGCGGCCGCGGCCCTCACACCGCCGCGCAGCTCCTCGCGTCCGTCGGCGGGATCGGCGCCGGCGCCGCCGTGCACGATGATGGCGGGCACGCGGGGACCGCTCGGGTCGCGTCGCTGTCGCAGCATGGCCTCACCGTGGCACAATCCGCGACGAATTGCACAACGACGATCGCACCCGCCGCGCCCTCGAGCGCCTCAATCAGGCCATCGTGCGCTGCCGGATCTGCCCGCGGCTGGTCAAGCACCGCGAGGCGGTGGCGGCCGCGCCGCCACGCCGGTATCAGGGCCAGGACTACTGGGCGCGTCCGTTGCCCGGCTTCGGGGATCCCCGCGCGCAACTGGTCCTCGTCGGCCTGGCGCCGGCCGCCCACGGTGGCAACCGCACCGGCCGGATGTTCACTGGTGACATGAGCGGCACCTGGCTGGCCCGCGCGCTCTTCGAGACGGGCTTCGCCAACAAGCCGACGTCGGAGCATCGTGACGACGGCCTGCGCCTGCGCGACGCGTACATCACCGCCGCCGTGCGCTGCGCCCCGCCCGACAACAAACCGACACCGGCGGAGATGGCGCTGTGTGCCCCGTATCTCGACCAGGAGCTTCGCGTGCTGACGCGGCTGCGGGTGGTAGTCGGCCTCGGCCGCGTCGGCTGGCAAGCCTACCTGCGCGCGCGAAAGACGGCCGAAGCTCCGCCGCCGCTGGAAACGCCGGTGTTCGGCCACGGCTCGTTGACTCGCTTCGCCGACGGCGTGACGCTGCTCGCGTCCTACCACCCCAGCCAGCAGAACACGTTCACCGGCAAGCTCACCGCGCCCATGCTCCGCGCGGTGTTCGCCCGCGCGCGCTCGATCCTCCGAGCGGCGCGGGCGTAGCCCACTTACTTGAACGCGGGCATGACCTTCTTCGCGAGCAGGTCGATCTGCTTGGGATCGTCGGTCACCGGGCCCAGCACGATGTACCGCAGGCCGGACTTCACGAGATCCTGGATGCGCGCGACGATGGCGTCGATCGAGCCCGCCATGTAGCACTCTTGCAGATGATCCCAGGAGCGATGTGTGCCCATCGCGCGCAGGAACGGCGCGCGCGACTTTGCTAGCGCGCGGTCGTGGTTCTTCTCTTCCACCAGGTGGGTGAAGTTACAGTGACCGAAGGTGAGCGTGCGCGGGTCGCGACCGAGGAGCTTGGCGTGCTCCTTGAGCTGGGCCCAGTCCCGCTTGACCCACTCCTGGGTCCCCGAGCAGCGCGACAGCCAGTGGCCGGCCTTGACGATGCGATCCATGACGGTCTTGGCGATGACCGGGACGTCGTGCTCGTCGGGATCGGGCACGCGCGAGCCGCCCGAGACCCAGATCTGCGGCATCTTCGGCGGGCGCGGATCGATCGTGACGTCGCGGAACTGGTAGTAGCGGCCCTCGTAGCTCGCGTTGGGCTGGGTGAGCAGCAGGGTCACCGCCTCGATGATCTCGTCCGTCCGGCGTCCTCGCTCCTCGATCCGGCTGCCCGTCACCTCGAACTCGCGCGTATACCAGCCGGGACCGACGCCGAAGATGTAACGGTTGTTCGACATGTGGCAGAGCGTCGAGATCTCCTTGGCGAGTACGACCGGATGCCGCACGGGCAGCACGAGGATGCCGGTGGCGATCTTCACCTTCGACGTGATCGCAGCCGCGTACGAGAGGATGCTGAGCGGCTCCAGCCACGCCACGCCATAGAGGCCGGGCGCCGACAGCAGGTGATCGATGACCCAGACGTCGATCCCGTACTTCTCGCACTTCTCGATCGACTCACGGATGTTGCGCACGTTCTTCGCATCGCCCGCCTTGCCGCCGCCCCACGCGTACGTCGGAATCCACGCCCCGAACTTGAGCTTCGCCATGTCCTCTCCGTGTGTGATGGTCAGGAGGTGCGGCCGCGCTGCTGACCGTACCGGATCTCGAGGGTCACGCACCCGCGGGGTACACGATAGGGCCCGTGCGGCATGCCCGGCGGCCGGCACGCGTACATGCCGGCCGTGAACGTCTGATGCTTGCCGAGGTCCATCAGCGCACCCTCGAGGATCCACACCTCTTCCCAGAAGTCGTGGCTGATCGTCTCCGTCGTTTCCACACCGGCGTCGAACTGCAGCAGCCGCGTGACGTCGCCCGTCGCGTCGTCACGACTGAGAATCTTCTGGCGGACCCCGGCCCCTCCGGCCCCGCCGGTCGCGGAGGCGGCGACGTCCTCCCACGGCAGGTGATCGGGCCGGAAGAACTCGTACTCGGGTTTCGGCATCGCCCTCCTCTCCAGTCCGGGCCGCGCGCCGCCGCCTGGGTCGCACGGGACCGCATGGGCGGGCGCGCGACCGCGCTAGACTACCACTCGTGGACGCGCCGATGACCCCGTTCCGGAAGTGGTCCATCACGGGCACCGTGATGCTGATCACGGTCATGCAGGTCCTCGATACGAGCGTCACCAACGTGGCGCTGCCGCACATCCAGGGCTCGCTGTCCGCCGGGGTCGAGGAAACGGCGTGGGTGCTCACGTCGTACATCGCGGCCAACGCCATCGTCATTCCGGCGACGGGCTGGCTCACGGCCGTGATCGGACGCAAGCGCTTCTTCCTGATCTGCACCACGCTGTTCACGGTCTCGTCGTTCCTGTCCGGGCTCGCGCCCACGCTGGAGTCGCTGGTCCTGATGCGGGTGTTCCAGGGGTTCGGCGGCGGCCCGGTCGTCCCGATGGCGCAGGCGCTCATGTGGGAAATCTTTCCGCTTCGCCAGCGGGGGATGGCGATGGCGGTGTGGGGCGTCGGCGTCATGATGGGGCCGGTCCTCGGGCCGACGCTGGGGGGCTGGGTGGTCGACAACTGGTCGTGGCGCTGGGTCTTCTACATCAACCTGCCCATCGGCATCCTGGGCTTCCTGATGGGATCCGTCTTCCTGTTCGACTCCCAGCACCACCGCAAGCCCGGCCGGGTCGACTTAGCGGGCCTCGCCCTGATGATCGTCGGCTTCGGCTGCCTGCAGCTCATGCTCGACTGGGGCGAGCGCGAAGACTGGTTCGACTCGAATCTGGTCTGGACTCTGGGCGTGGTCGCGGTGCTCGCGGTGGTGGCGTTTCTCGTCCGCGAGCTCACGACCCCGGAACCGATCCTCGACGTCAGGGTGTTTGCGCAACGCAACTTCGCCCTCGGCTCCATCGTCATCGCGCTCTCCGTGTCGACGTTCTACGCGAGCATGCTGCTGCTGGCCCTCTTCACCCAGAAGCTGCTGGGCTACGACGCGTGGAACTCGGGCCTGGTGCTCGCCCCCGCGGGCCTCGGCAACATGGTCTCGCTCATCATCGCCGGGCAGCTGGTGGCACGGGTGGACCAGCGCCTGCTGCTGGCCACGGGCGCGGTCCTCAACATCATTGCGCTGACGTGGATGTCGAACCTCACGCTCGGGATGGACTTCTGGCACCTGGTGGGGCCTCGGCTCCTCCAGGGGTTAGGGATGGGCTTCATCTTCGTGCCGCTGCAGACCCTGGCCCTGTCCACCATCGGTCTGCACCGGCTGCCGAATGCGACGGCCGCCTTCAACGTCGTCCGCAACGTGGGCGGCAGCATCGGCATTGCCGCCGTCACCACGCTGCTGGCCCGGCGCAGTCAGTACCACCAGAACGTGTTGGTCGGGCACGTCGATCCCGGCAATCCGGTCCTGGCCAGTCGTTTCGCCGAGTGGACGTCGTACTTCGCGGCCCAGGGTGCCGATCCGATGACGGCCGGGCACCAGGCGGTGGGCACCGTCTATCGACAGCTCGTCGCGCAAGCTCAGCTGCTCGCGTACGTGGACGAGTTCCGGCTGCTCTCGTGGTTCTTCGTCGTCATCCTGATCCTGTTACCGTTCATGCGCCGCGTGCGCGTCGAAGAGACGGAGCGCCGGACGGCGACGCAAGCCACGCGGGTCGAAGGACTGCCGGCGCCGAGCGAGTAAGGCAAGCGCTCGCGCGCCACCGGTGGACCCGCCACCGCGCGTGTACACGGCGCGTATAATCGAAGCGATGAAGCACGTGGCCACCTTCCTCCTGATCGCGCTCCTCCTCGTTCCCGCCGCCCTCGCCGCGCCGGCGGAGCAGCTCCTCGCCACCACCCTCGACAACGGCCTCCGGGTGATCCTGCTCGAGGACCACCGGAGCCCCATCGTGTCCTTCCAGGTCTGGTACCGGGTCGGCTCGCGCAATGAGCAGCGCGGCGCGACCGGCATCGCCCATTTCCTCGAGCACCTGATGTTCAAGGGCACCTCGCGCTACGGCCCGCGGCAGTTCGCCCGGCTCGTGGAGCAAAACGGCGGGCAGGACAACGCCTTTACCTCGCCGGACGTCACCTCGTACTACGTCGACATCGCGTCGGACCGGCTGGAGCTCGTCGTCGATCTGGAATCCGACCGCATGCAGAACCTCCTGCTCGATCCCAAAGAGATCGACTCCGAGCGCGAGGTCGTGATCGAGGAGCGCCGCACCCGCACCGAGGACGACCCCGAGGGCTTCCTGGGCGAGGAAGTGAGCTCGATGGCGTTCAAGGCGCATCCGTACAGTCAGCCCATCATCGGCTGGATGGAGGACATCAAGCGGATCACCCCCGACGAGATCCGCGCCTTCTACAAGACGTACTACGTGCCGAACAACGCCATCGTGGTGGCCGTCGGTGATTTCAAGGCGCCCGATCTGCTCGCCCGCATCAAAGCGAAGTTCGGCCCGCTTCAGCGCCGCGACGTCCCGCCCATGACGGCGGTGGAGCCGCCGCAGAACGGTGAGCGACGGACGGGGGTGAGCAAGCAGGCCCAGCTGCCCGTCGTGTATCTCGGCTACCACGTGCCGAACCAGCAATCGAAGGACGCCCCCGCCCTCGAGCTGCTGTCCACCATCCTGAGCGGCGGTCGGGCTTCGCGGATCTACCGTCACCTGATCCAGGAGCGCCAGCTCGCCCTCGAGGCGGGCGGCGACTACAACTACTTCTCGATCGATCCCAACCTGTTCTGGTTCTGGGCGACCCCGATGCCGACCCAGACGCCGGAGACGCTCGAGAAGGCGCTGCTCGGCGAGATGGACAAGCTCAAGAACGAGCCGGTCACCGAAGAAGAGCTCGCGCGCGCCAAGAACCAGATCGAGGCGGCCTTCGTCTTCCAGCAGGACTCCGTGCACCGCCGGGCCACGCTGCTCGCGCGCTTCGAGCTCATCGGCGGCCACGATCAGGTCGATTCCTTCGTCCAGAAGATCCGCGCCGTCACCGCCGCCGACGTGCAGCAGGCGGCGCGGGCGTATTTCCCCGAAGACCGCAAGAACGTCGGCGTCCTGCTCCCGCGTCCCTGATGGGCCGGCGCTCGGCGCTCCTTGCCGCCGGCCTGGGGCTTTTCGCCGCCGGCCTCGGCGCGGCCTGGGTGGGGCGTCATCTCGACCGCGAACCTGTGACGCTCGCCGTGACGGGCGTCATGGAAGCCATCCAGGTCGACGTCGCGGCCAAGATCACCGGACGGATCGTCGAGCTGACCGTGCGTCAGGGCCAGCCGGTCGAGCGTGGCCAGCTGCTGGCGCGGCTGGACACCGCGGAGCTGACGGCCGAAGCGCGGCGCGCGGACGCCGCGGTCCGGACGGCGGAGGCCCATCTGCGCGACCTGCGCGCGGGCGCGCGCGTGCAGGAGATCGACGAGGCCGAAGCGCGACTGGCCCGGGCGGACGCCCAGCTCCGCGACCTTCAAGCGGGCGCGCGCGCCCAGGAGATCGACCAGGCGCGCGCCGGGCTCAACAACGCCCAGGCCACGCGCGTGATGACGGAGCGTGAGTTCGCGCGCGTCCGTGACCTCTTCTCCCGCGAGTTGATCGCGGCGCAGGACGTGGACCGCGCCCGGCAGGCGTTCGACGTGGCCCAGGCGAACGAGTGGGCGGCCCGCGAGCGGCTCGCGCTGGTGGAAGCGGGGCCGAGGCCGCACGAAGTGGAGGCGGCGCGCGCAGAGGTGCGCGCGGCCCGTGAGCGGGTCGCCCTGCTGCGCGCCGGACCCCGCCCGGACGCCGTGGCGGCCGCCGAGTCCCAACTGGCCGAAGCCGGCGCCGCCGCCGCGCTGTCTCGCGCGCGACTGGCCGAGGCGACCATCACGTCGCCGGTGACCGGTCTCGTGCTCCGCAAGAACGTGGAGCGCGGCGAAACGGTCAACCCCGGAACGTCGTTACTCACGCTGATGGATCCGACCGACATGTGGCTGCGCGCGTACGTGTCGGAGACCGACGTCGGCAAGGTCCGGGTCGGCCAGCGCGCCGCCATCCGCGTGGACGCCTATCCCGGGCGCGCCTTCGACGCCACCGTCAGCGAGGTCGGCTCCGAGGCGGAGTTCACCCCGCGCAACGTGCAGACGAAGAAGGAGCGGGTCAACCTCGTCTTCCGGGTGAAGCTGGCGGTGAAGAACGGCGAGGGGATCCTCAAGCCCGGGATGCCGGCCGACGCGGAGCTCGTCCCGTGACCGAACGTACGGAACGCGTGCCGAGCGCGCCGCTCGCGGTCGAGACGCATGGGCTCACCAAGCGCTTCGGCAAGCTCGTCGCCGTCGATCATCTCGACCTCCGGGTCGCGACCGGCGAGCTCTATGGATTTCTGGGGCCGAACGGCGCCGGCAAGTCCACGACGCTCCGCATGCTGTGCGGGATCATGGAACCGACGGAAGGGCACGGCGCGGTGCTCGGGATCGATTTGCGCCGCGATCCGGAGGCCGTGAAGTCGGCCATCGGGTACATGTCCCAGCGCTTCTCGCTCTACGACGACCTCACCGTGGAGGAGAACCTCACCTTCTACGCGCGCGTGTACATGGTCCCGCGCCGCGAGCGCGGGCCGCGCATCGGCCGCATGCTGTGGCTCGCCGACCTCCAGGGTCGCGAGCGCCAGCTTTCGGGCCAGCTCTCCGGTGGCTACCGTCAGCGGCTGGCGCTGGCGTGCGCGCTCGTGCACGGCCCACGCCTGATCTTTCTCGACGAGCCGACGGCGGGTGTCGATCCGGTCTCGCGCCGGACGTTCTGGGCGGTCATCCGCCGGCTCGCCGACGAGGGCACGACGATCCTGGTCACCACGCACTACATGGACGAGGCCGAGCTGTGCGACACCCTGGGCTTCATCTACCAGGGCAAGCTCATTGCCGAGGGCAGCCCGCAGCGCCTCAAGAGCGAGGCGTTTCGCGGCGCGGTGATCGAGCTGGAAACCGATGAGCTCCGCGCCGCCGCCGACGCGCTGAGCGACTGGGACGCCGTCGAAGAGGTTGTGCGCGTCGGCGTTCGCCTCCGTCTCCTGGTGGGCGCGACCGCGGCGAGCGCCGCCTCGGTCAAGGCATACCTCGCCGCCCGCGGCATTGTGCTGACCTGGGTGCGGGAGGTCGAGCCGTCGGTGGAAGATCTCTTCGTGTCGTTCGTGGACAAGGAGCGCAAGGGACGCATCCGCCAGCAACTCCGCGCGCTCACCGCGGACGCACCCGCGCTCTAGCCTGGACTCTTCGTGAACGTGCGACGCGTTCGCCGACCGGGGGGCACGGCCGGAGCTGGGGGGACGGGGCCCTCTGACCACAGCCGACGGCGTACCGATCACCGGCGAGCCGTTCCCATTCCATACGGCGATGTCGTCGTCTCGGGTGGCGGGAAATGGGTCACCCGGACCCCATCCCCCCATCTCCGCCCGTGCCCCCCGGTCGATCGCGGTGTGCGCGTTCACGAACGATCCAGGCCTAGCTCTGGCCTGGCTCGGATCATTCACGAGTGATCGTTGCGTGCGCCGAACGGGTGACACGGCGGGAGCCGGGAGGACGGGGCCCTCTGACCACGACCGCCGCGACGTCGGAATCAGGGCGAGCCGTTCCCATTCGATTCGTTGGCGGCGTTAGCGTGCTTGGCGGGAAACGGGTCAACCGGACCCCGTCCTCCCGGCTCCCACCGCGCCACCCGTTCGACCACGGTGGGTGCGTTCATGAATTATCCGGACTAGGCTCGCGTCACGATCGCGTGGTCGCGCTCGGCCTGAACAGCCGCATCGTTGACGAACCCGCATCCAATAGTGGGTGCCCGGCGTCGAGCGAACAGAATCTCAATGATGCCCGGGCGCCATCCAGGTTAGAGATGTTCGCATCCACTGGCTATCGCTACAATGCGCAGAGGAAGAAGCGGCTCAAGACGGTGGAGCTCCTGGTTGCCGAACGCGACTGGGAACCGCCACGGCCTCGCTTCGCCGCCGCACAGATCGTCGCCTTACGCGTCGCCTTCGCCGACGTGGCCCCCCGCGAGCGGGTGAAGCAGGCCGGTGGCACTTGCGCTACGATGGCGTGGCCGCCCTTAGCCTGACCAGTTCGCCATCGCTTGCTCGACGCGGTTGTTGTAGATACAATAACCTATGCGAATCACGTTCGATCCGATCAAGCGTGCCAAGACGCTGACCGAACGTGGACTGGATTTCGCAGACGCGGCGCTGATCTTTGCCGGTGTCACGATAGAGATCGAAGACACTCGGAAGAACTACGGCGAGAAGCGCGTCATCTGCTACGGCTTGTTGGCGGGTCGGGTTGTCGTTGTGGGTTATACCCCGCGTGGCGCGGATCGCCACATCTTCAGCATGAGGAAGGCCAATGAACGAGAGAAAGCACGCATCGCGCCGCTCCTTGAAGTCTGACCTTGCGCGCGTCGATGCTCATTTGGTGACGCCCGACGAGTACAAAGAGCTGCCTGAGTTGACCGACGAAATGCTTGCCCGCGCGAAGATCAACAAGGGCGGTCGGCCCCTGTCGCTGAATCCCCGAAGATTGATCTCTCTGCGCTTGCCGGCTGACGTCATCGAACGCTGGAGGGCAACTGGGCCCGGGTGGCAGACTCGCATGGCTGATCGGTTGCGCAAGGTCCGGTGAAGAAACCTAATAGTAGTTGAACTAAACCGCTGACGCGGTAGGTTCGAGCTCGCGCCTCCCGATCCGTGCGCGGTCGCGCATGCGCCGGGCGCTTCGCTTCCACATCGCCGATCACGACCTCGGCGCGACGCGCGCTCACAATCGCCTCCGTTCGAACTCTTCGACGGAGGTGTCTCCATGAGCGAGCTCCGCACCCGCATGATCCGCGACATGACCGCCCGTGGCTTTTCCCCGCGCACCCACGAGTCCGACATCGCCGCCGTGGTGCACTTGGCGAAGCACGACAAGCGCCCGCCGGATCAGCTCACCCCCGATGAGGTCCAGGGGTACCTCGCCTCCATGTTCCAGGAGCGCAAGCTGGCCTGGAGCACGTGCAACCAGGCGGCCCATGCCTTCCGCTTCCTCTACCACGTCACCCTCGGCCACGATCGCGCGCACTTCGTCGTCCCGGCTCCCCGGCAGCCCCAGAAGCTCCCCGAGATCCTCAGCCGCGAGGAGGTCTGGCGCCTGCTCCACGCCTGCCCGCGCGTCCGCGACCGCCTCCTGCTCGCCACCACCTACGCCGCCGGCCTGCGGGTGAGCGAGCTGGTCCACCTCAAGGTCTCCGACCTCGACGCCGACCGCATGACCGTGCGCATCGAGCAGGGCAAGGGCGCCCGCGATCGCTACGTGCCGCTGTCCCCGCGACTGCTCACGGACTGGCGCGCCTCCTGGCAGACCACCCCGCCGCGTCTGTGGCTGTTTCCCAATCGCCAAGGCACCCGCCCGATCGACGTCACCATCCCCCAGAGGCTCTACACCCTCATGAAGCTCCGCGCCGGCATCCGCAAGCAAGGCGGCATCCACGCCCTGCGCCACGCCTTCGCCACCCACGGGCTCGAAGCCGGCATCGACCTGCACACCGGGCAGCGCTTGCTCGGCCACCGCTACATCAGCTCCACCCTGCGGTACTTCCACCTGAGCCAGGGCCGCATCCTGGCGACGCCATCCCCGCTCGACCTGCCGGAGCCGCCCGCCGTCTGAGCTGACCCGTGGGCCCTCCGGCCCCCGCGGTCAGCATCGCCGTCGACCGCGCGCCCCGGGTCGAACTCGCCGACATCGTCCGCGCGTACGGCGCGGCGTATGAGC
>JBGPXN010000100.1:0-15763 GCA_041492755.1 Methylomirabilia bacterium
AGCGCAGCCCGAACACGCCGAGGTTCCAGACGGCCAGGGCCGCGGCCAGATAGGCGAACACGTAGTTCCGGTGGCTCTTGCGATCCGGCGCCAGCGCGCTCCCCAGGAGCACCAGGTTCAGGCCGAGCGCGAAAAGGGGAAGGAGTTTGTGGAGCGACATGGCCGTGAGCGTCGGTACTGGCGCAATGGCTGTGCCAGCCCTCGGTCAGGGGAGAGACTGGAGTCCGCGAGAACCCGTATCCACTGGATTTCCGACCCCCTTTCCCCCTTCCGGGCGCGGGGGCCCGCGCTCAGGGGCTCAGCGCGCCGTGAAGTACCTTAGTGTTTGGACGGTCCACGGTGTTTACTTCGGGTAATACTGTGAAGTAACTTGTCGGTGTCCCGGGGCGGCCGGGCCCCGAGACGATCCGAACGCGGTCCCGTCTTTCTCTTCGTCGGCGGTTGAAAATCCCTCGCGCACGCCGTAAAGTCTAGTTTTCCATGTTCGATTCACTCAGCACACGCCTGCAGAGCGTCTTCGATCGCCTGGGCGGCCACGGCCGGCTCACCGAGGACAACATCCAGGAGGCGCTGCGCGAAGTCCGCGTGGCCCTGCTGGAGGCCGACGTGAACTTCAAGGTCGTTCGCGGGTTCATCGACCGCGTGCGCGAGAAGGCGATCGGGCAGGACGTTTTCAAGTCGCTGACCCCCGCCCAGCAGGTCGTGAAGGTGGTGCACGGCGAGCTGATGGAGCTCCTGGGCGGTAGCGGCCACCGGCTGAGCCCCGCCCCGCACCCCCCCACGATCGTCATGCTCATCGGCCTGCAGGGCTCAGGGAAGACGACCACCGCGGCCAAGCTCGCGCGCTGGTACGCCCGCCAGGGGCAGCACCCGATCCTGGCCGCGGCGGATACGTATCGGCCGGCCGCGATGGACCAACTCCGCACGCTCGGCGCCCAGGTCGACGTTCCCGTCGTCGGCGCGGCCGGGCAGACGCCGCTCCAGATCTGCCGGGCCGCGCGCGAGGAAGCGGCGGCCCGCGGGCTCACCCCGCTGCTGCTGGATACCGCGGGGCGGCTGCACATCGACGAGCCCATGCTCGACGAGCTCAAGGCAATCCGCGCCGAAGTGAAGCCGCACCACGTCCTGCTCGTCGTCGATGCCATGACCGGTCAAGACGCGGTGACGGTGGCGGACAAGTTCAACCAGGCCGTCGGCATCGATGCCGTCGTGCTGACCAAGATGGATGGCGACTCCCGCGGCGGTGCGGCGCTGTCCGTCCGCCACGTGACCGGCCGGCCGATCGCGTTCGTGGGCGTCGGCGAGAAGATCGAGGCGCTGGAGCCGTTTCATCCCGACCGGATCGCCTCGCGCATCCTCGGGATGGGCGACGTCCTGTCGCTGGTGGAGAAGGCGCAAGAGACGGTCGACCGCGAGAAGGCCGACGCGATGCTGCGCAAGCTCCGCGAGGACAGCTTCAGCCTCGAGGACTTCCGCGAGCAGCTCAAGCAGGTGCGCCAAATGGGGCCGCTCGATCAGATCCTCGGTATGCTGCCCTTCGGCAACAAGCTCAAGGGCGCGACCGGCGAGCTCGACGCGGAACAGGCCGACCTCGGCCGCTTCGACGCCATCATCCTGTCGATGACGCCGGACGAGCGCCGGCGGCCCGAAGTCATCAACGGCAGCCGACGGCAGCGGATCGCCCGCGGCAGCGGCACCACGGTGCAGGACGTGAACCGGCTGCTCAAGCAGTACGCGCAGCTCAGGAAGATGATGAAGCAGTTCAAGGGGCTCGAGGGGAAACTCCCTCGCATGAAGAACCTGGGGGGATTTCCCACGTTGAGGGGGTGACCACGTGTCAGTGTCGATTCGATTGAGGCGCATGGGATCGTCGCGGAAACCGAGGTATCGAGTGGTGGTGGCGGATTCGCGCTCGCCCCGCGATGGGCGGTTCATCGAGGTCATCGGGCACTACAACCCGCTCACCTCGCCGCCCACCGTAAAGATCGACCGGGCGAAGGCGCGGACATGGATCGAAAAGGGCGCGCAGCCGTCCAACACCGTGAAGAAGCTCATGGCGAACGTCAAGGAGCCGGTGGCAGACACGGCCTAAGCTGTTGGACCAACTGGTGGTGATCGGCGAGATCACGCGACCGCACGGCCTCCACGGCGAGGTCCGGGTCACGCCGCTCACCGACGACCCGGAGCGATTCACCCACTTGAGAGAGTGCATCGTGTGGAATCCGACGGGTGACCAGCGTGAGCCCCGTCGTGTCGACGCGGCCCGCCGGCACGGCCACGGCGTGGTCCTCGCGCTCGCGGGGGCCGGCTCCGTCGACGACGCGCGGGCGCTGGTGGGGCGGCTCGTCGCGGTGGCGGCGGCGGATGCGCGCCCGTTACCGGAAGGCTGGTTCTATCCGTGGCAGCTCGAGGGCTGCCTGGTGCAGACGGCCGACGGCGTGGAAGTGGGTCGGGTGACTGGCATCGAGCGCTCGGCGGCGCACGATCTCTGGGCGGTCTCGGGCGCCGGCCGCGAGCATCTGATCCCGGCGGTGCCGGAGATCGTGATCGAGGTGGATCTGGCCGCGCGCCGGGTGGTCATCCAACCGCCGGCCGGGCTGCTCGAGCTGTAGGAGGATCGCGGGGGATCGGGGGGCCATTTCGGGGTCTCTATCTCAAGGGACATGCGCATCGACATCGTCACGCTCTTCCCCGGTATGGTCGAGCCGGCGCTCGCCGAGTCCGTGCTGGGGCGGGCGCGCGCGCGGGGCATCGTTGACATCCGGGCCGTGAATCTCCGAGACTACGCGGGGGGCAAGCACCGGGTCACCGACGACTCCCCTTTCGGCGGGGGTGGCGGCATGGTCCTGAAGCCGGAGCCGCTGTTCGCCGCCGTCGACGCCCTCCGCACACCGGGCGCCTGCGTAATCCTGATGGACCCGCGCGGGCGCCTTTTGACGCAGGCCATGGCCTGGGAGCTGGCGGGGCGGGCGCACCTGATCCTATTGTGCGGTCGGTACGAAGGCGTCGACGAGCGGGTGACCGCGCACCTGGCCGACGACGTGGTGTCGGTCGGCGACTACGTGCTGACCGGCGGCGAGCTGCCGGCGCTGGTCGCGACCGATGCGGTCACGCGGCTGCTGCCCGGGGCGCTCGGATGCGAGGGCGCGGCCGAGCGCGAGTCGTTCGCGGACGGCGTGCTGGAGGCACCGCAGTATACGAGGCCGGAGGCGTTCCGAGACCTGCACGTCCCCGCGGTGCTGCTGTCGGGTGACCACGCCCGCATCGCGCGCTGGCGGCGGCGGCAGGCGCTCTGGCGCACGTGGCGGACACGGCCCGAGCTGCTGGAGCGGGCGTACCTGACGGAGGACGAGCGCAAGCTCGTGGAAGCGTTCGAACGCGGCGAGACTCCCGAGTAGCGCCCGCGATAGAAAGGAACGGAAGGGCCATGGACGTGATCCGGTTGGTGGAAGCGGCGCACCTCAGGAAGGACCGCGACGGCTTTGTGCCGGGCGACACCGTCCGCGTGCACGTGAAAGTCGTCGAGGGTGAAAAAGAGCGGATCCAGGCGTTCGAAGGTGTCGTCATCCGCAAGCGGGGCGAGGGCCTCCGCGCATCGTTCACGGTGCGGCGGATCTCCTACGGGGTGGGCGTCGAGCGAACGTTCCCGCTGCACTCGCCGCGCATCGAGCGCGTCGACGTCGTCCGTCGGGGCCGTGTGCGCCGCTCGAAGCTCTACTACCTCCGCCAGCTCGCCGGCAAGGCCGCCCGCCTGAAAGAGAAGCGGGTGCCCCAGATCCCCACGACGGTCAACCAGCCGCAGTAACCGGTCTCCTGCGTGACGCCGCCGGCGTCGGCGCCCTACCGCTTCGAAGGCCAGGCCTGGCGAGCGGGCGTCGCCCGGGTGGCCGGACTCGACGAGGCTGGCCGCGGTCCCCTCGCGGGTCCGGTGGTCGCCGCCGCCGTCATCATCGCTCCCGAGCGTCGCATCCGGGGCCTCGCCGACTCCAAGCTGCTGGCGCCGGCCCGCCGGGAACAACTCTTCGCTCTCATCCACGAGCGGGCGAGCGCGGTGGGCGTGGGGGTGGTGGACCACGAGGTCATCGATCGCATCAACATCCTGGAGGCCACGCGGCTGGCCATGCGCCAGGCGCTCGCCGCCCTGGCCGTGGCGCCCGATCTCGTCATCACCGACTTCGTTCACCTGCCCGGCCTGCCCTGCCCCCAGCGCAACCTCGTGGACGGCGACGTCCGCTGCGCCACCGTGGCGGCCGCGTCGATCATCGCCAAGGTCACGCGGGACCGGATGATGGTGGACGCCGACGCGAAGTTCCCGGAATACGGTTTCGCGCGTCACAAGGGCTATGGCACCGCCGACCATCTGGCCGCGCTCGACCGCCTCGGCCCCTGCCCGCTGCATCGGCGAACCTTCTCGGGCGTGTGGCGCCAGGGCCGGCTCTTCGTGCCCGAGGACGACGACTGATTGGCCGGCCGACCGCCACGCGTGAGCGGCACGGGGAGGCCGCCTCGCGTTTGAGAATGCGCGACGGCTCTGTTATCCTCCGCTCCCGTAGCGTCTGGTCACCCCAGGACGCCGTCGATGACCTCATCGGCAGGGTATAGCGGGAACGATGGTGAAGTGTGAACGGGTCGTGGGCGCGGACGCAAGCCAGCTCGGCTGACCACACCATCCATGGAACGAACGACACCCGGGTCCGACGGCCGCCGCGATGCCCCCATCCATCGCCTGACCCTCCGTTTCACCGACGATCTGGAGCGGCCGTTCCTCCGCGACTACTTTCGGAAGTCGGTCTGGCAGGTTCGGATCGCCCAGCTCGTCGGGGCCAGCCTCTACGGAATCTTCGCGCTCATCGACCCGTGGGTCATCCCGGAAGTCACCATCCACGTCTGGACGCTCCGGGCGGCGGTGATCACGTTCTTCCTCATCACGTTCGCCCTCACCTACACGCCCCTCTTCGAGCGCTGGATGCAGCCGGCGATCGCCGGGATGGCGCTCATCGCCGGGTTCGGGATGATCTGGGTGATGATCGTCGCGCCGTTCCCGGCCCGGGAGCTGTACCACCCAGGGTTGACGCTGGTCATCCTCGCCGCGTACACCTTCATGAAGCTGCGGTTCGCCCCGGCCGTGGTCGCCGCGCTCGTGCTCGGCGTCGGCTACAACGTGGCCGACGTGTTCGTCCGCGACACGCCGCTACCGGTTCTCCTCAGCAACAACTTCTATCTGCTCGGCGCGAACGTCGTTGGCATGTTCGCCGGCTACAACATGGAGCTGTACACCCGCCGGGACTTCCTGCAGCGGCGGCGGCTGGAAGACGAAGAGGCGCAAGTGGAGCGCCTGCTCCTGAACGTGCTGCCGCCGTCGATCGCCGAGCGGCTGAAGTACACGCCGGGCTCGATCGCCGACCGGTTCGGCTCCGTCACCATCCTCTTTACCGACATCGTTCACTTCACCGAGCTGTCGTCCCGGGTCTCCGCCGAGGAGCTCGTGGCCCTGCTCAACGACGTCTTCTCGGCGTTCGACGAGCTCGTGGAGAAGCACGGGCTCGAAAAGATCAAAACGATCGGTGACGCCTACATGGCGGTGGCCGGCGTGCCTACCCTTCGTAAGGATCATGCCGAGGCCGTGGCCGACTTCGCGCTCGACATGCTGGAGGCGATGGCCGGGCTCAACGCCTCGCGCCCGGAGCCGCTGCGCCTGCGGGTCGGCATGCACACGGGGCCGGTGGTGGCGGGCGTGATCGGGACGAAGAAGTTCGCCTACGATCTGTGGGGGGACACCGTCAACACGGCCAGCCGCATGGAGTCGCACGGCCTGCCCGACGCCATCCAGGTCACGCGGGCCACCTATGAGCGGTTGCGGGACAACTTCGAGCTGCGCCGCCGGGGGCCCATCGAAGTGAAAGGCAAGGGCGAGATGGTGACGTACATGCTGATCGGGCGCAAGAACGGCGGCGCCGGGACAGCGGCCTCGGCGTGAAGACCCTGGCGATCCTCGTGGATGGCGGCCCGGCGCCGGGCATCAACGCGATCATCGCGGCCGCCGCCATCGAGGCCCGCAACCAGGGCCTCCGCGTGATCGGGTGCTACGACGGGTTCCGCTGGCTCATGCAGGGCGACCCGCACCACGTGATCGAGCTGGACATCTCCGACGTCTCGCGCGTCCACTTCGACGGCGGCTCCATCTTGAGAACCTCGCGGTGGAATCCCACCGCTCCGCCGGATGGTCTGGCCCGCGTGGCCGACACCCTGCGGCGACTCGGCGTGGACTACCTGATCACGATCGGCGGCAACGACACCGTCTCCGCGGCCTCGCGTCTGGCCACGGTGGCCGCCGGCGTCAGCATCGCCCACGTCCCGAAGACGATCGACAACGACCTGCCGCTGCCGAGCGACATCGTCACGGCCGGCTTCACCACCGCCTGCAACATCGGCACGGACCTCGTGCGGAATCTCATGAACGACGCCGCGACGACCGAGCGGTGGTTCTTCGTAACCGTCATGGGGCGCCAGGCGGGTCACCTCGCCCTCGGCATCGGAGGGGCCGCCGGGGCGACGCTCACCGTGATCGCCGAGGAGTTCCCGGAGCCCCGGATCTCCGTGGACCGCCTCGCCGACGTGCTGGAGGGCGCCATCATCAAGCGTCACGCCCAGGGGCGCGAGCACGGGGTCGCCATCCTGGCCGAAGGATTGGCCGAGAAGCTGGATCCCGCGACGTGGGGACCGATGCAGCGTGACGCCTACGGCCACATCCGGTTGACGGAGCTCGAGCTCGCCCGAGTGCTCAAGGACCGGGTCACGAGCAGCCTGCAGTCCCGGGGGCTGGACATCACCATCGTGGCCAAGGACCTCGGCTACGAGCTGCGCTGCGCGCCGCCGGGCGCGCACGACATCCAGTACGCCCGGAGCCTCGGATACTGCGCCACCCAATTCCTGCTCGACGGCGGCAGCGGCGCGATGATCTCGATCCAGGCCGGGCGCCTGGTTCCGATGCCCTTCGCCTCGCTGATCGACCCCCAAACCGGCACGGTCCGCGTGCGTTACCTCGACGTGCAGTCGGAGATGTACCGCACGCTGTACGCGTACATGATCCGGCTCAAGCCCGCCGACTTCGACGATACCGGCAGCGTCGGGCTCCTCGCGGAATCGGCGAATCTAGGCGAGGCGGAGTTCGTCCAGCGCTTCCGGCCAGTGGTGCACCACTGATCGATTGACGCGTTTCGACCGGCCCATGAGACCGCATAGGGAACACCACGTATCGGAACGGATGCACCTGTCCCGCGGGTACCTCGTGAGCTGTCAGGGATTCGTCACACTTTCGGCGATAGGCGATTCGCGCTACACCGGGCACGTGGACGGACGCCAGGCGATCGGTCGGATGGCGGAGGATGTGGCCGCGCGATTCCTGGAGCGCGCCGGGCTGCGTGTGGTCGAGCGCAACGCGCGGTCGGCGCTCGGGGAGATCGATCTTGTCTGCCGCGACGGCGACGCGTGGGTGTTCGTGGAAGTGAAGTGCCGGCAGGCGCGCTGGGGCGACGCGCCGGCGGCGGCGGTGTCGTGGATCAAGCGCCGCCGACTGATCCGGCTCGCCCAGGCCTATCTGCGGTGGCGTGGCGGCCCGACCGCGCGCTGCCGGTTCGACGTCGTCGCCGTCACCGTCGATGGCGAGCGCGTGCTGGAGGTGCGCCACCTGCCGGCCGCGTTCGACGCGTCCGAGGCTTGACCTCGGCCGGCGGCGACGCGATGCTGCCGATCATGACGGACGCTCGCGACTACCGTGTACTCCAGGTCGACGTGTTCACCGAGGAGATCCTCACCGGCAACTATCTCGCCGTGGTGCTCGACGCCGCCGGGCTCACCGACGGCGAGATGCAGGCGATCGCGCGGGAGATGAACCTGTCCGAGACGACGTTCGTGTTGGCGCCGACGCGCGCCGACTGCGCGGCACGGGTGCGGATCTTCACGCCCTCGCGCGAGCTGGCGTTCGCCGGACATCCGACGGTCGGGACGGCGTGGGTGCTCGCCCACGAGGGCCGCGTGCCGCGCGGAGCCACGCGGTTCTTCCTGGAAGAAGGCATCGGGCCCGTCGAGGTCGAGCTCGAGGGCGACCCGGCGTCGCCGAAGTTCCTCTGGATGCGCCACCGCGATGCAGCGTTCGGTCCGGCGCGGCAGGACCGCGCGGCGGTCGCCCGCGCGCTCGGCCTCACCGAGCGCGACCTGCTCGCGGACGTCCCGATCGAGCCCGGCTCCACGGGGAACGAATTCCTCTACGTCCCCCTGCGCGACGCCGCCACCGTCGATCGCGTGGCCGTCGACCCGCGCGCGCTCGCCGACGTGGCGGGTCCGGACAGCGTCGGCGTGTTCGTCCTGGCGCCAGATCGCGGGACGCCGCGCGTGTACTCACGGATGTTCGCGCCGCACAACGGCATCGCGGAAGATCCGGCCACGGGCTCGGCGAGCGGCGCGCTCGGTGCGTACCTCGTGCGCCATGGTCTCGTGCCAGCCGCCGGGGACGTCCGGATCATCAGCGAGCAGGGTACGAAGATGGGACGCCGGAGCCTCGTGCACATCCGGCTTCGCATGCGGGACGGCCGTCCGACGGACATCGCCATCGGCGGCAGCGTGGTGCCCGTTCTCGACGGCCGCTTGCGCCTGCCCGCGGCCACCGGCGCGCCAGGCTAACCGCCACTCCCGGCGCGGGCTGCGAGGATCGGGACGCCGCCGTCTGGCAGGGGGACGAGCACACGCGGGTCGCTCGCGAGGCGCGAAGAGGCTACCATGGCCCCCGACCAGCGCGCCCCATGACGGACACGGCGGGGTTGCCGCCGATGCGCCGGGGAGGATTGACCCATGGCTCCCGACTTCGCGTCGATCGCCCGCTCGCTCCAGGAAGACCTCGGGCTGGCGCAGCCGCCCGTCGCCATCTGCCTTACCGACGCGCCGCCGCTCGGCGTGCCCGCTTTCACCGGCCGGGTGCCCGCGGGCTGCCGGTTCTGGCAGGAGGCGGCGACGCGCACGTTCGTCACCGCGCCGCGCGATCACGATCTCTGCGCGATCGGCACGTTCACCCACAACCTCGAGGGCACGGCCGCGCACGAGGCCGATCGCGCCGACGCGCTCGCCGTCTTCGCCCAGCTCGGCTACGTGAAACCCGAGGACATCCCGCTCATCCCGGTGCTCGAGCGCCGGCCCCGCTACGTCGTGTACGGGCCGCTCGCGGAGGCGCCGCTACCGCCCGACGTGGTGCTCCTGTTCGTCCGAGCCGATCAGACGCTGATCCTCTCCGAGGCATCGCAGTCGCTCGAGCGAGGATTGCCGCCGGCCATGGGGCGCCCGGCGTGCGCGATCGTTCCCCAGGCCAAGAACACGGGGCGGAGCGCGCTCAGTCTCGGCTGCTGTGGGGCGCGTGCTTACCTCGACACGCTGACGGACGACGTCGCGCTCTACGCCATTCCGGGCGCACGGCTGGCCGAGTACGCCACCCGTGTGAGCGAGCTGGCCCGCGCCAACGCCACCCTCACGACCTTCCACACCATCCGCCGCCGTGACGTCGAGCGCGGCCTCGCTCCGACGATCAAGGAGTCGCTGGCGGCGATGAAAGCCGGGACGTAGGGGCTCAGGCGGCTCGGTCGAGACGGCAGGCCAGTCGCATCACGGCGACCTGATCGCGTGGTAGTCACTTCGGCGCCCGCCTCCGTCGTCCCGATCACGCCGAGTGGCGGCTGATTGGCGGCCGCTGGTGTGATCGGGTCGACTGAAAAAGCAGACGCTGGTTCGGCGCGGCCGCGGCTTTCGGGTACAATTCGGCTCTTCCATGACCATCGCCTGGGACGGAAACCGCGCGGCGCTGCCCTCAATTGCACACGCGGTGGGACGCACGCCGCTCGTGAGACTCACGCGGGTTACCGACGGCGTCGCGCCCGCCGTGTACGTGAAGCTCGAGTGGTACGGACCCTCCGGCAGCCTCAAGGACCGGATCTACCTGCACATGTTCGCGCGCGCCGAGGAGCGCGGCGAGCTCCGACCCGGCATGCGCGTGCTGGAGTGCTCCACGGGCAACGCCGGTATCGCGTGCGCGTTCGTGTCGGCCGTCAAGGGATACCCGTGCACGATCGTGATGCCCGAGGGCATGAGCGAGGAGCGGAAGAAGATCATGCGGGCCTACGGCGCCGATCTCGTCTTCACGCCCGGCGGCGAAAGCGACGTCGACCTGTCGCTCCAGCGTCTGGACGAGATCCGTGCCACTGATCCGGGCCGCTACTGGGTGCCCGGACAGTTCGCGAACGCCGACAACATCGAAGCGCATTACCAGACCACCGGGCCCGAGATCTGGGAGCAGGCCGGCGCCGCCGTCGGGGCGTTCGTGGCCTCGCAGGGCAGCGGCGGCACGCTGACCGGCGTCGGGCGGTACCTGCGCGAGCGCGAGGCCGGCGTCCGGCTCTACGCGGTGGAGCCCGAAGAATGCGCGCTGCTGGCCCGGCGCGAGTGGGGCCCGCACGGCATCGAGGGCATCGGCGACGGCTTCATCCCCGAGAACCTCGACGTCGCCATCCTCACCGGCGTGATCACGATGACGACTGAGGAGAGCCTCGGCATGGCGCGGCGGCTGGCCCGCGAGGAGGGCATCTTCTGCGGCGTGTCCACCGGCTGCAACGTCGCGGCGGCGCTGAAGCTGGCGCGCCGCCACCCGGAGCTGCGCTCCATCGTCACCATGGTCAACGACACCGGCCAGCGCTACTTCAGCACGCCGCTGTGCGGCGAGGCCAAGCACGTGGACGTGCCCGAGCGCGAGCACCCGATGGACGCACGCACGCGCGCGCATCTCGACCGGTACCAGAAAGCCTGGGAGATCCTCGCGTGACGGCCGGGAACGTGCGGGCGTGACGACGTCCGAGAGTCTCGCGTGAACGCGGCCGAGTACGACTTCATCGCCGCCCGGCGGCGCCTGGAGGCCAAGGGCAAGTCGGCGGGCGAGAAGCTCACGAGCGTCGACGACGCCGCCCGGCGCGTCCACGACGGCGACGTCGTGGCCGTGGGCGGCTGCCTGTTCTCGCGCACGCCCATGGCGCTGGTGCGCGAGATCCTCCGCCAGCGCCGGCGCCGCCTCACGCTCGTGCGCAACCTCATGTGCACCGAGGGCGAGTTCATGATGGTGGCCGGCGCCGCCGAGCGCGTGATGACGGCGTGGATGTCGATCGGCCTGCCGTGGGGCGTGTCCAAGATCATGCGGGAGTTCGTGGAAGGCGGAAAGGTCGCGATGGAGGAGTGGAGCCACCTGGCCCTCGGCCTGCGCTTCCGCGCGGCCGCCATGGGTGTGCCGTTCCTGCCCACGCTCACCATGCTCGGCTCCGATCTCGTCGGCGTCGGCGGCATGAAAACCGTGCAGGACCCGTACACCGGCCAGACGCTGGGCGCGGTCCCCGCCCTGTTCCCCCAGGTCGCGATCCTCCACGTCCACCGCGCCGATCGCTTCGGCAACTGCCAGATCGACGGCTACCCGCACATGGATGCCGACATCGCCCGCGCGGCGACCACCGTGCTGGTGACGGCGGAGGAGATCGTCCCGGAGTCGGTGATCCGGCGCCACTCGGACCGCACCGTCATCCCCGGCTTCGTGGTCGACGCGCTGGTGCACGCCCCCTTCGGCTCGTTCCCGCACGAATGCTACGGCCTGTACGAGGCCGACTACGATCATTTCGACGAATACGTGCGCGCCATCGACGCGAACGGCAGCCGCGCGGTGGAGCAGTACCTCGCGCGCTACGTGTACGAGCCCCCGTCGTTCGCCGACTATCTCGACCTGTTCGGCGGCGAGCGGCTGGCGCGCCAGCAGGCGCGCGCGCGCGAGCTGACGGAGGCGTGATGCCCAGCACCACCGTAACCTCCGCCGAGCTGCTCGCGGTGATGGGCGCCCGCCAGCTCCGGGACGACACGACCGTCTTCGCCGGCGTGGGGGTGCCGCTACTCGCCGCCGCGCTGGCCCAACAGCGCCACGCGCCCCAGCTCACCCTGGTGATCGAGGGCGGGATCATCGGGCCGCGCATCAAGCCGGGGCGCCTGCCCATCTCCACCAACGAGATGCGTACGGCCTACCGGGCGTCGATGCTCCCCGGGATCACCGACGCGTTCCTTCTCGCCCAGCGCGGCTTTCTCGACTACGGCTTCATGGGCGGCGCGCAGATCGACGCCTTCGGCAACATCAACACCAGCACGCTGGGCGCGGACTACTGGCGACCAAGAGTCCGGCTGCCGGGGACGGGCGGCGCCAACGACATCATCTCGCTCTGCCGTGAAGTCATCATCCTCACCGCCCACGAGAAGCGCCGGTTCGTGCCCAAGGTCGACTTCATCACCAGCCCGGGCTGGCTGGACGGCGACGGCTCGCGCCGGCGGGCCGGGCTGCTCTTCGGCGGCGTCTCCCGTGTCGTCACCACCCTCGGTATCCTCGGCTTCGATGGGGAGAGCCGGCGCATGCGCATCGAGGCCACCCATCCCGGCGTGAGCGTGGAGCAGATCCGCGAGAACACCGGGTTCCCGCTGGAGGAGGCCGCGACGGTGACGGTGACCGAGCCGCCCACGGACGACGAGCTGGCCATGCTGCGCGCCTTCGATCCCGATCGGAGGTTCCTGGGCTGATGGCCGTCGATTTCGGACTGGCGCTGAAGAACTTCGTGGGCCCCGGCGAGGCGCCGGACGTCGCCGGCCTGCTCGCGTACGCCGAGCGCGCCGAGGCGCTCGGCTTCGAGTCGCTGTGGGCGTGGGATCACGTCATCCTCGGCGTCGAGCCCGCGTTCCCGATCCTCGATGCGGTGGGCACCCTCACCGCCATCGCGGCGCGCACCCGGCGGATCCGGCTCGGTACCGGCGTTCTCGTGTTGCCCCTGCGCAACCCGACGATCGCGGCCAAGGTGCTGGGGACGCTCGACGTCATTTCGGGGGGCCGGCTGATCCTGGGCGCCGCGGCCGGTTGGTACGCGCGTGAGTTCGACGCCGTCGGCGTGCCGTTTCGGCAGCGCGGGCGGCTGTTCGAGCGGAACCTCGAGATCCTCACGCGTCTGTGGACCGAGGCGCGCGTGACGTTGAAGGTCGACGAGTTCAACCTGCGCGAGGCGGTCATGGCACCACGCCCGGTCCAGCAGCCGCGCCCACCGATCTTGATCGGCGGCTACGTGGACGCGGTGCTGCGTCGCGCCGCCACCCTCGGCGACGGGTGGTTGACGTACTTCTACACGCCGGAGAGCTTCCGCCGCTCGTGGGACAAGGTGCTCGCCTTCGCGCGCGAGGCCGGCCGCGATCCTTCCACGATCACGGCCACCAACCAGCTCGCGATCTACGTCGGTCGCTCGCGCGCGGAGACGACCGAGGCGATGCGACACTGGCTGCGGACGGAGTGGGACGTGGCCGCCTGGAGCGAGTCGACCATCGACCATGCGATCCACGGCACCGTGGACGAGTGCGTGGCCCAGCTCCGCGCCCACGTGGACAGCGGCGTCCACCGGATCATCCTGATCCCGTATCGCTACCAGCGCGAACAGGTCGAGATCATCGCCCGCGACGTCCTCCCCCGGCTGCGATGAACCCCGCCGGAGCCGCGAGGACGAGCCCTGCCGCGCGTGACTGATCGCGCCGACACGTTCGAACGGGTCTTGCGCCTGGAGCCCGGGCGGACGGCGCTCGTCGTCGTGGACATGCAGCGCGGGTTCCTGGACCCGGGCGAGGCGATGGAAGTCCCGCCGGCGCGGGAGATCGTGCCGCGGGTGGCCGCGCTCATCGCGCTGTTCCGGCGCCGGCGATTGCCCGTCGTCTTCCCGGAGTTCGTCTATTCGCCGCGCGCGCCCCTGCTCGTCGGCGAGCTGCATCCCGAGCACCGACCGGCCCCGCCGGGCGGGCCGACCGGCTTCGGCCGGCCGTCGTCATCGTGCCTGGAGGGTCATCCCAGCGCCGACACCGTCCCCGAGCTGGCCCCGCGCGCGGACGAGCTGGTCGTGCGCAAGCACTGGTACGATGCCTTTGCGGGCACCGTGCTCGACGGCGCGCTCCGGGCCCGCGGGGTCACCTCGCTGGTGATCACCGGCACCATGACGGACATTTGCGTGCTGGCCACCGTGACAGGCGCGTTCAACCGCGAGTACCGGATCACCGTGGTGGAAGATGGAGTGGCCACGCTGTGGCCGGAGATCCAGCAGGCCACGCTCGACATCATCGGGCGCGCCTACGGCCGCATCGTGGCCGCCAAGACCATCGCGGACACCATCGCCGCCTGGGGTGAAGTCGCCGGGAAGGGAGCCTGACATGCGCGAGCCACTGCGTTTCTCCGGAGTGATGCCCGCCAACATCCTGCCGTTCACGGCCGACCTCGCGATCGACGAGCCGGCGTATCGGCGCCACCTGCGCTGGCTGGCCGACACGCCCGGCGTGACCGGCATCGTCGCCAACGGCCATGCCGCCGAGGTGTCGTCGCTGACGCGCGACGAGCGCCAGCGCGCGCTCGCCATCGCGGTCGAGGAAGTGGGTGGCCGCTGCTCGATCGTGGCCGGCGTGTACTCCGACGGCACGCGCGAGGCCGTCGAGCTCGCCCGCGACGCCAAGGCGCTCGGCGCGGCCGGCGTGCTCGTGTTCCCTCCGACCCTGTTCATGTGGGGCGCGCAGGTCAAGCCGGAGATGGTGCTGCGCCACTTCTCGGAGATCGCGGCGGGCGCCGATCTGCCGATCGTGGTGTTCGAGTACCCGCCGGCCTCCGGCATCGGCTACAGTCCGGACACGCTCGCGGCGCTGACCGCGATTCCCCAGGTGGCGGCGGTGAAGGACTGGTCCAACGACATCGTCGCCTTCGAGCAGAACCTCCGCGCCTTGCGCGCGACGGGCCGGCCGGTCGCGATGCTCTCGGCCTTCACGATGTCGCTGATGGCGTCCTTCCTGCTCGGCGCCGACGGCGCGATCTCGGGCATGGGCAGCGTGACGGCCGATCTCCAGGCCGAGCTGTTCGCCGCCTGCCAGAAGGGCGACCTCGACGGCGCCCGCCGGCTCAACGACCGTCTGGCGGCGCTCGTGCGCGTGTTCTACGCGCCGCCGTTCGTGGACATGCACAACCGGATGAAGGAGGCCCTCGTCCTTCTCGGCCGCATCCCGGCCGCCCACGTGCGCCCTCCGCTCACGCCGGTGAGCGAGGCTGAGCGGGCCGCCATCCGCCGGGCACTGACCGCCGCCGGCCTTCCGCCCGTCCGCTGAGCACGCTCACCGGACGGGGGAACGACCACGCCCGCGCCCGGGACCCCTTGCGTCATTTCGGCGGTTCGTGTAGATAGGAAGCCACTTTCCGTCACCCCTGATTGCCCCGGTCGTGGGCATGTCTGCGCCTCCCGTGGGCACATGAAGGAGGAACACTGATGGCCGAGCGATGGCATGACGAACCCTGGGCTAAGGACATGTGGTGGAGCGGCAAGACGACCCGCCGGCGCTTCCTGGGAATCTCGGCGGCGACCGCGGGCGCCCTGGGCGCGACCATGCTGGTCCCCGCTCCCTGGCGTGAGGCCTTCGGGCAGGCCAAGCCGTACAAGGTCGGCGTGCTGCAGCCGCTCACGGGCGTCGCAGCGGCGGGTGGCAAGACCGCGCTCGTCGGCACGCAACTGGCCACCGACCGCATCAACAAGGCCGGCGGCATCAACGGCCGGCCGGTCGAGCTGGTGGTGGCCGATTACGAGTCCAAGCCGGACGTCGGCCGCCGCAAGGCCGAGAAGCTGGTCGTCGAGGACAAGGTCGACGTCGG
>JBGPXN010000130.1:0-13005 GCA_041492755.1 Methylomirabilia bacterium
TCCCGGATACGTGACCGACGGAAAGACGGCCTCCGCGGCGCGCGCCGACGTTCCGGCCCCGGCCAGCGCACGCAGGCGCGGGATTCCGGACCGGTCGTCGAGGTAGAACTCGGGGCGCAGGCCGTCGAGCGAGATGAGCACGACGTGCTGGACCGCGGGTGTCGATGCGTTCCCGATCGCGACGACGTCCAGCGCCACCAGCGCCGCCAACGCGACGACCGCCGCGGCCACGGCCCTCACCCGCCGGGCCGATCCCGTCACGGCACGACCCGAAACCCGAGGCGCCCGACGAGCTGGCCCGCGCTCGTGACCACGTCCACCGACCAGCGCCCGATCGGATCGGCCGGGAAACCGGTCTTGCGCGAGAAGGTCCGGAACCCCTCGCGCCGGCCACCGTAGACCGGCGCCAAGTCGACCACGTTGACGACGTGCCCGTCGCGCCGCCAGACGTGTCGGACGGGCTGGCGGAGCCCGGCCGGCGCGTAGATCGCCGTGTACGCGACGAGCCCACGCCGTCGCAGGTCGGCGACGGCGATGGCCTCGGGCTTCGGCTCGAGTGACTCCACGGCGCCTTCGTTCCAGGCCAGGGCGGCGTGCGCCAGGAAGAGCGGCGTGGGCGGAATCCAGGCGCGGCCGGCGGCGGCGAGCAGTCCGACCGCGGCGGCGAGGCTCATGCTCACCAGCAGCGCCCGCGCCCACGGCCAGCGGCCGGCGCGGCGAATCGCGGGCGTCAGCGCGAGGACGGCCAGGGTCGCGCTCGCCACCACCGCGCCCGCGGGCGGGACCTGGACCAGCGGCAGCGCGAGATTGAGCGCGGAGAAGACGGTCACGAGGAAGAAAGCGTAGCGCGCCCACGGGCGCGGGTCCACGAGCGCGCGATACCAGGGATCGAACGTCGCGAGCACCGCGGCGGCCGCGAGCAGTCCGAGGAACACCGCGTTGCGCGAGGTGAGCGTCGTGCTCGCCCAGTACGCCGGCAGCATGAACAGCAGGAGCCCGTGGTAGAGCGTCTGGATCGTGTACTCCACGCTGAACAGGATCGCCCGGTGGCTGCGACGGCTGGAGGTTGCCAGCGGCTCGCGGGTCCCCTCGATCAAGGCGATCAGCAGCCACAGGAGCAGGAGATAGCCGACGAACCAGCCGACGTGCGGCACGCCGCGGCGGAAAACGAACAGCGTGAGGATGCCGAGGACCAGCGAGGCGAGCGAGATGCCCCACTGGCGGAGAAAGACGAACGCGGCGCTCAGCCGAGGCCTTCGCGGATGCGGCGCGCCACCGTGTCGTCCCGCAGCGCGGCGACGCACTCGAGCACGTCGGGCTCGACGGCCCGCGTCTTGAGGTGCGCGGCCACGAGGTCGAGCGCGCTGGTCCGCACCGCCGCGTCGAGCGCGCAGATCTCGCGCAGCACGCCGGCGATGGAGGCATCGCGGGCGGCCACCTGCAAGATGACGTCGACCAGCTCCGGCGCCACCGGCGGCATCACGCGGTCTCCACGCCGCGAAGCATGTCCCGCTGCTCGCGACCGCCGCGACGCACGTCACTTCACCTTGGCGCCGGCCGGCAGATCACGATCGAGGGTGAGCACGGCCAACCGGTCGGCGGCGGAGCCGGCCAGCACCATGCCGTTGGACTCGATGCCCATGAGGCGCGCCGGCTCGAGGTTCGCGACGATCACGACCTTCTTGCCGACGAGATCGGCGGGCGCGTAGTGCTCCGCGATCCCCGCCACCACCGTGCGCTGCTCCTCCCCGAGCGACACCGTGAGCTTGACCAGCTTCCTGGACTTGGGCACCGCCTCCGCGGCCACGATCTCCACCACGCGCAGGTCGACCCGGCCGAAGTCGGCCAGGGAGATCTTCGCGGCGTCGGCCGGCGCGCCCGCGGCAGACGCCGACGCCCCCGGGGCCGCCGGCGCGGCGGCACGCGTGTCGATTCGCGGAAAGAGCCCCGACAGCCGCTGCACCGGCGTACCGGCCGGCGCCGTCCCCCACTCCGCGACGCTGCTCAGTCGCGGTGTGCCGTGCGATCCGACCGCGCCGCGGATCTTCGCGGCGCTCTCGGGCAGGAACGGATCGAGCACGACGCCGAGGCAGCGCACGCCCTCCGCCAGCGTGGCGAGCACCGTCCGGAGCCGATCCGCCTTGTCCGGCGCCTTCGCCAGCGCCCACGGCTGCTCGCTGTCGACGTAGCGATTGAGGACGGCGATGAATTCCCAGATCGCGCCGAGCGCGCGCTGGAACGCGAATTCCTCCATCGCCACGCGGCCGGCGGCCAACGCCTTGGGCCACGCGGCGGCCACCGCCTTCTCGGCCGCCGTCATCTCGCCGGGGGGCGGAACCACCCCGCCGTGGCTGGCGATGAGCGTGGTCGCCCGGGACACGAGGTTGCCGAGGTCGTTGGCGAGGTCGGCGTTCAGACGGCCGACCAACGCGGTCTCGCTGAAGTCCGAATCGAGCCCGAAGACGGACTCGCGCATCACGAAATAGCGGAACGCCTCGCCGTATCTGTCCTTCATCGGCAGGGGCTCGACGACGTTGCCGAGGCTCTTGGACATCTTCTGGCCGTCCACCGTCCAGTAGCCATGGACGTTGAGATGCTGGTACACGTCGAGCCCGGCCGCCTTGAGCATGCACGGCCAGTACACGCCGTGCGGCTTGAGGATGTCCTTGCCGATCAGGTGCTGCACGTGCGGCCAGCAAGCGTCGAACTTCGGCGCGCCCGGGCCTCCGAGCGCCGAGACGTAGTTGATCAGCGCGTCGAACCAGACGTAGGTGACGTACTGATCGTCGAACGGCAGCGGGATGCCCCATTGCAGCCGCTTCTTCGGCCGGCTGATGGAGAGATCCTGGAGCGGATCCCGCAGGAACCCGATGATCTCGTTCCGGTAGCGCTCGGGCCGGATCATGTCGGGATGGCGCTCGATGTGCTCGAGCAGCCAGTCCTGATACTTGGACATCCGGAAGAAGTAGTTCTCCTCCTCGATCCAGGTCAGCGGCGTCAGGTGATCGGGGCACTTGCCGTCGACGATTTCCTTTTCCGTGTAGAAGCGCTCGCAGCCGAAACAGTAGTGGCCGCCGTAGGTGCCGAGGTAGATCTCCTTCCGGTCCCACAGCGTCTGGAGGATCGACTGCACCACCGTCTGGTGCCGGGGCTCGGTGGTGCGGATGTAGTCGTCGTTCGAGACGCCGAGTCGCTTCCACGTCTCTCGGTACGCCGACGAGATTTCATCGGCCAGGGCCTGCGGCGTCACGCCGGACGCGGCCGCGGCCTGGGCGATCTTGTCGCCGTGCTCGTCGGTCCCGGTGAGGAAGAAGACGTCGTCGCCGGCCAGGCGATGCCACCGTGCCATGGTGTCGGCGAGGATCGTGGTGTAGGCGTGCCCGAGGTGCGGGCGCGCGTTCACGTAGTAGATCGGCGTGGTCAGGTAGAACGTCCCCACGGCGCGCCTTTCAGGACGGTGTATCGAGCTGGCTCTGGACGTGCGGCCGCCCTTCCCACGTGAGCTGGTCCAGCGGAACTTCGGCTTCGGTGCCGTCCGGGAACCCGACCACGACCGACTGCTTGAGCACGCGAAGCGAGCGGATCTTGCCCGTCATGCACCCGCCGCCCCCGCACGAGGCCTGGCACGGCGTGTTCACGCGCGGCAGCCGCGAGCGCAGCTCCTCGTAGGTCGAGAACTCGTAGAGCAGGCAGCACTTGAGGCGGCCGCAGTTGCCGAGCAGCCGGTTGTCGGTCAGCGGCATGTCCTGCATCTTGGCCATCTTCACCGAGATCGGCTCGAACTTGCGCAGATGCGAGGAGCAGCAGAGCTGGCGACCGCACGGGCCGATGCCGTCCATCACCTTGGTGGTGTCGCGGGCGCCGATCTGGCGCATCTCGATGCGCGAGCGGAACTCGCGCGCGAGGTCACGCACGAGGTCGCGGAAGTCCACGCGCTCCTCGGCGTTGAAGTAGATGGTCGTGCGGCGGACGCTCGGGCGCATCTCGACGTCGACCACCTTCATTACGAGGTTGCGCGACTGGGCCAGGCGCTGGCACGTGATGACGGCCTCGCGCTCGCGCGCGTGACGATCGCGCCACTCCCGCGCCTCGTCGTCGGTGGCCCGGCGCAGGACGCGCCGGTAGAGGCGGTCCTTCTTCATGTCCGGCAGCAGGCGCCGCGGCCGGCGCACTTCACCCACGTCCGTGCCCGTCCCGCTCTCCACCACGACGAGGTCACCAACCCGCGCCTCCACGTCGACCAGCTTGTAATCGTCGGCGGGCACGACCTCGCGAATCCGGATCCCGATCAGGTATTCCTCGGGGGTCTGGTCCAGGCTATCGGTCAGCGACTCGTTCATCGTTCCTTCCTCACGCCGCCCGACGGGCCAGGCGGTCGACGACCATCTCGAGCGTCAGCCGCGGTGTGACGTTGAGCCACAGTGCCTGGCGCGCCTCGCGGCAGGCCGCGACACCGCGCACGAGGGCGTCCAGCGACCACTGGCCCGCCTCCTCCGCCATCTCCCCACCACGCTCGGGGCACCCCAGCAGCGCCGGCGGAGCGCCGGACTGGACGAGGAGCAAATCGCGGAGCAAGAGCCAGTATGCATCGATCAACTGCTCGGCGCGATCCCGGTCGCGCTCGGCGGCCTGTGAGTGGCGCAGGAGCGCATCGAGACCCTTGGCGCGGATCTCGCGGAGCGCGTCGAACGCTTCCCCGACCAGCGCCGCGGTGCCGGCCGCGTCCCGCCGCGGCTGGAAGGGCACGATCTGGCAGCGCGAGAGCACGGTGGCGGGCAAGGCCCGCGCCCGCGGCAGCACGAGGATGATGATCGTGCGTGGCGGCGGCTCCTCGAGCGTCTTGAGGAACGCCTGCGGCGTCACATCGGTCATGCGGTCGGCATCGTCGACGACGAAGACCTTGCGCCCGCCCATGACGGGCCGCAGCGCCGCCTGTCGCTCCAGGTCGCGAACGGCGCCGATGCGGATCGCCTTGGGCCCCTTGGGCTTGTCGTCCGGTGGTGTCGGCACGATCACGTGCAGGTCGGGATGCTGGCGCGCATCCGCGAGCTTGCACCCCCGGCACGCGCCGCATCCGGTGCCGCGCTCGCAGAGCAGCGCCGTCGCGAATGCCAGCGCCGCGGTCGTCCGGCCCGACCCGGGCGCCCCGACGAAGGCGTAGGCATGAGCCACGCGATCGGCAGCGAGCGCCTGTTGCAGCAGCGCCACCGCGCGGGGCTGGCCCGAAACGGCGTCAAGCCCCACGCAAGCGCTCCCACACGATCGCCTCGACCTGCGCGGCGACCGCGTTCGGATCCTGATCGGCGCGGACGATGCGCACGCGCTTGGGGTCGGCGCGCTGAATGGCGAGATAGCCTCGGCGAACGCGGCGGTGGAAGGCAAGCTTCTCGCGCTCGAAGTGGTCGAGCGTCCGGCGCCGGATGCGCTGGAAACCGACGCCGGGATCGAGATCGAAGAGCAGCGTCAGGTCGGGGAGCACGCCATCGGTCGCGCGCAGATTCAGATCACGGATGAAGTCGAGCTCGATCCCGCGACCGTACCCCTGGTAGGCCAGGGTGGCATCCGTGTAGCGGTCGCAGAGCACGACGCGGCCTTGCTTGAGCCACGGGCCGATCCGCTCCCGCACGTGCTGTTGGCGGGCCGCCATGAACAAGAACACCTCGCCGAGGGGCGCCGGGCGCCGCTCGAAGAGCCGGCGAATCGCCACGCCAAGGTCGGTACCGTCGGGCTCCGCGGTGCGCTCCACGGCGACGCCACGACGCCGGAGCGCGCGCGCGAGACGGGCCATCTGCGTGCTCTTGCCCGAGCCCTCGACCCCTTCGAACGTGATCAGCGTTCCCCGCACTGAGACCTCCGGAACGACGGCAATACGCCACTTTAGCACCTCGATCGACGCCGAGCCGCCCGGACTGGGGTCACGTCGGCCGGTCGACCACCCCGAGGCCGCCACCCCCGCCGGACCCGCCCCGGACCGCTGGAGTCGGCCCAGCCGATCGGGTAGAGTATGGGTCGATCGGCGTGCGTCCCGGCTCATTCGGGGGCCGTGCCCGCCGGCCTGCGTCTCCACTGCTTCTTCCGCCTCGGGGACGTACACGACACGCGGAAGAAGCCGGAGGACGCGGGATGGCTCAGAAGCTTTTCGTCGGCGGTCTGTCGTTCTCGACGTCCAGTGAACGTTTGCGTGAAGTCTTCTCCGCGGCCGGCACCGTCGAATCCGCCACCGTGGTGACCGATCGGGCGACCGGCCGGTCACGTGGCTTCGGCTTCGTCGAGATGCAGACGCCCGAGGAGGCGCAGGAGGCGGTGACCCGCCTCAACGGTCAGGACGTGGACGGTCGTCAGATCAAGGTCGAGATCGCAAAGCCCTCGGACCGGAGCGGCGGTGGTCGTGACGACTCCCGCGGCGGCGGCGGGCGGCCGCGGAGCTCGCGCTGGTAGGCGCCCGGGCGCCGATGCGCGACCGGACCGTGTCGCCCGCCGGCGGTACGGGTAGGAGCAGTTAGGATGGCCCGGCGACACTACGGCTTCGAGCGGCGGAAAAAGGAAGACGCTCGCCGCGCCAAGCAAGAAGCCAAGAAACGGCGCAAAGACGAGCGCGTCCAGGACGGCATCACGGGTCCCGAGATGGGCACGGCGCAGGACTCGTCGGCCGCGCCGGGCGTGTGGGAATGGTTCTCTCCCAGCCGCAGCCGTATCGTCACGCTGCCGGAAGGGACCAAGCCTGCGGACGAGGGCAACAACGATTGGGTCTTGCTGACCAAAGGCGCCGAGGACGACAACGACCTCGATTCTCAATCGGCCTCATGAGACGACCCGGCATGACGGCATATCCCCGTGTCGGTGCCCGTTCCGTGACCAGACCGTGATCCTCGCTCTCAACCACCCGCTCGCGGGGCAAACCCTTCACTTCGACGTCAGGATCCTGGGCGCCGCGCCGCCTGCGAAGCCCTAGGAGGGGCCGTGAAGATCGACGTCTTCGAAAATCAGATCGAACCCGCCCTCAAGGCCCTCAAGAAGAAGATGGTCAAGGACGGGGTATTCCAGGAAATGAAGCGGCGCGCGTTCTACGAAAAGCCCTCCATTCGGCGCCGCCGCAAGCAAGCACGCGCCCGCAAGAAGCAGCAGCGCGCCCTGAAGCGCAACCGCCCCGACGAGGATTGATCCTCGGAGGGGGGCTGCGCCCCCTTCCGACGCGGGCTACAGGCCGTGGCGCGGGAAGATGAGGCGCTGGACGGCGTCGACCTGGCGGGAGGCGTACTCGCGGGCGCGGCGCACGTGGTCCGCGTCGATCGCGACGGCGGGATCCCACAGCGAGCGTGAGCGGAACCAGCGCGCGTGCTCGAAGAAACTCGCTGGAATCTCTTCCGGGAGATCGACACCGGCCATGACGGCCCACGCGGCCGTCCACGCGCGCGCCACGTTCTCGAGGTCGTAGCCACCGCCACCAAGCGCCACGAGTCGCGGCGCGGCCGCGACGATCTTTCGCACGGCCTCCGTGAAGCCCTGCACGTCGAGGGCGAGGTGCGTGAGCGGGTCGGTGCGGTGCGAATCGATCCCGAGCTGCGCCACGACGACGTCCGGCTGGAACGCGTGGAGCAGCGGCAGCACCACGGCGTCGAAGGCCGGGTGATAGACGCTCGGGTCGGTCAGCACGTCGAGCGGTAGGTTGACCGCGAAGCCGTAGCCCTCGCCGTCTCCCATCTCCTCCACGAAGCCGGTGCCCGGAAAGAGCCGATCGCCACGCTCGTGGGTCGAGATCGTCAGCACGTTCGGATCGCCATAGAATGCGGCCTGCACGCCATCACCGTGGTGCGCGTCGATGTCGACGTAGGCCACGCGCAGCCGCTGCGCGCGCAGGTAGAGGATCGCGAGCACCGCGTCGTTGACGTAGCAGAAGCCCGAGGCGCGATCGGCCATCGCGTGGTGCAGCCCACCCGCGAAATGGAACGCGCGCTCGACCTTGCCGCCGGCGACCAGGCGCGCGGCAAGCAGCGAGCCGCCGGCGACGAGGCGGGCGGCGTTCCAGAGTCCCGGGAACACCGGATTGTCGCCGGGACCGAGCCCGTAGCGGCCCACGAGCCCGGGCGCCTGTCCGCTGTTCGCGGCACGGAGCACGTCCAGGTATTCCTCGGTGTGAAACGTCCGCAGCGCGGCCTCGTCGGCCGCCTCCGGCGCCTTCACCAGCGTGCCGGGCGCCGCGGTGAGCCCGTAGGCTTCCATCAAGCGCCACGTCAAGCCCAGGCGCTCCATGCGGAGCGGATGCTCCGGTCCATAATCGAACCGGGTCCACTCCTCCGAATGGACGAGCGCCGCCTTCACCGCGCCCGCCGCCAGGTGCCCGACTTGCCGCCCGACTTCTCCAGGAGCTGCACGTCGGCGATGGTGACGCCCTTCTCGATGGCCTTCACCATGTCATAGACGGTGAGCGCGGCCACGCTGACCGCGGTGAGCGCTTCCATCTCGACCCCGGTCTTGTCGGTCGTGCGCACGCGCGCTTCGACGGTGAGTTCGCCACGGCGCAGGTCGTCGTGGAACGTCACGTCGATGCCGGTGAGTCGAAGCGGGTGGCAGAGCGGGATGAGCTCGGGCGTGCGCTTGGCGGCCAGGATCGCGGCCGTGCGCGCCACCCCGAGCACGTCGCCCTTCGGCGCGTTGCCCCGCCGGATGGCGCGCAGGGTCTTCGGGAGCATGCGCAGGCGCGCGCGGGCGACCGCTTCGCGAACGGTCTCCGCCTTCGCGGAGACGTCGACCATGCGAGCGTCTCCCTGCGCAGAAAGATGCGTCAGAGGCGAGGGCCGGGCCTGGCCGCGGAACAAGGCCCGGCCCCCGTTCCGGGCCATGCGCGCGCCTCGGTTCAGGCCGTGATGGGCCGGGCGCCCTTGATGATGGCCTCCATCCGATCCTTGGCCATCAGCTTCAACTTCTTCAGCTCCGTGACGCGCCACTGCGCTCCTGCCGAGAGCGGGGCCGTTCCGTTGAGCGCCTCGAGCTCGGCATCGTACTGACGATGCTCGCCTCGAAGGCGACGGAACTCCTCGTTCTCGGCGATCAGTCTTTCGATGAGGCTCTCCTGGGTCATGCTTGGCCTCCTTCGGCGGGGCGCACGAGCGGGTGCAAGGGGGGAACGACGAACTGAGCCAAAGTACCGGCGGACCTCGACGTCACGAAAAGGTCGATCAATACCAACCCCCGTCCACGACACTGCTGGTTGCGGGTGACTGACTTATAGCCTCGGCCGGGCGGGGGTGTCAAGCACGAGGGCGGGCGGACACACCGCGTCGCCAACGACCGAGCGAGGGCCAGCCGGGCACGCCGACCGCGGCCGCCCAAATTTCGACATCAGCCCATCGCGTAGGCGTCCGGCAGACCGAGCTGGAACTGGCCGAGGCTCTCGTAGGCCGAGTCACTGACCAAGCAGCATCCGTCGCTTGTCGCCGCGGTCATCGGACAACGTCAGCGTCATGGTGGGCCGGCCGCGACTCTACCGGATCACGTACGCCGCGCTCGCTTCGAACACGGCCACGACGGGAACGCCCGCCGTCAGGCCGAGCTCGGCCACGGAGCCTGGCGTGACGATCGCCACCAGCGGAAAGCCGCAGTCGACGACGACGCGGACGCCGGCCGTGGAGCGCGTGACCTGGGTCACGGTCGCCGGCAGATGATTGCGCGCGTTCCCCAATGCCGCGACCGCCGTCGGCCGGGCCAGCGTCACGTCTTCGGGCCGAATGCAGAGCCGCACGCGCTCGCCCGCCTCGCCCGCCGTCGCGACCTCGAGCTTGCACCCCGCCACCTCGACGACGGCGAGCCCGGGCTGGGTCGAGATCACTTCACCCGTGACGATGGTTTCCACGCCGATGAAGCGCGCGACGTCCTCGGACGCTGGCGTCTGGAATACCCGGGCGGTCTCCCCGACCTGCCGCAGGCGGCCCGCCATGAGCACGGCGACACGGTCGGCCAGCGCCTGCGCTTCGGCACGATCGTGGGTGACGATCACGGTGGTGATGCGCTCGGCACGCAGGATACGGGTGAGATCGGAGACCAGCGCGGCGCGTGTCGGCTGGTCCAGACCGGCGAACGGCTCGTCGAGCAGCAGCACTTCGGGGCCGAGCACCAACGCCCGCGCCAGCGCGACGCGCTGCGCTTCCCCCCCCGAGAGCGTCACCGCCCGGCGCTCGCGGAGGGACGCGATGCCGAGCTGCTCCATCCACTGATCCACCCGCGGGTGGCCGGTGGTCGCGGGCTCCCCGCGGAAGCGCAGGCCGAGGCCGACGTTGGCGGCCACGGTCATGTCGGCGAGGAGCGGCTGCTGGAAGACCATCGCCATGCGGCGGCGCACGGCGAGCCGATCCCGTGGCTCCACCGCCCGACCGTGGAACAGCACCGTCCCCGTCGCGGGCGATTCCAGCAGGCCCATCACGCGGAGCAACGTCGATTTGCCGCTCCCGTTGGGGCCGATGACCCCGAGCACCTCTCCGGCGCACGCGTCGAGGCGCGGCACGTCGACGACCACCGCGCCGTCGTAGACGGCCCGCACGGCGGCGACGGCGAGCGGCGGCGGCGTCATCAGGCGGGCAACACGTGGATCGAGCCGCGGTGGATCGAGAGCTGCCAGCGGCGATCGCGATCGATCTCGAGGATCTCGTAGACGAGTCGCGGCACTTCGACCTCGAGGTCGTACCCGCCCTGGACCGCCGCGCCGGGCTCGTCGAGGCGGATGCGGAGCGTCCACGTGGTGCCGAGATCCACGTCGCTCACGATCACGCCGGACATGAGGTTCATGTGGTGCTCGGGATCGGGCGCGCCACGGTCCTTGCGGATGAGGCGCACGTACTCCGGGCGGATGAAGAACGCGATCGGTGACTCGGGCGGCGGCAGGTAGGCGCGGGTCGGCGAGTTCACCGCCTCCAGGAGCTGACCGCGCCAGCGAAGCTGGATGCGGTCGGGCGTGGCCTTCACGACCGTGCCGTGGAAGACGTTGCGAATCCCCATGATCCCGGCGACGGCTTCCGACGCGGGCCGCCACAGCAGCTCGGAGCGCGGCGCCGCCTGCACGACGCGGCCGGCGTCGTAGACCACGATGCGGTCGGCCAGTTGATACGCCTCGGCGAAGTCGTGGGTGACGAGGACCGCGGCCGTCCCCGCGGTGCGGAGCACCTCGCGGAGATCGTCGCGGAGCGCGCGCCGCGTCGGCGCATCGAGCGCGGACAGCGGCTCGTCGAGGAGCAGCAGCGCCGGGTCGATGGCGAGCGCGCGCCCGAGCGCCACGCGCTGGCGCTGGCCACCGGACAGCTCGCGCGGATCACGATCGTCGAGGCCGCCCAGTCCCAGGCGCTCCAGCATCTCACCCGCTCGGCGCCGCCGCTCGGCGCGGGGGCGATCACGCAAGCCGAACGCGACGTTCTCGCCAACGCTGAGGTGCGGGAAGAGCGCGTAGCCCTGGAACACGTAGCCGATGCGGCGCGCCTGCGGCGGAAGATCGACGCCGGCCGACGTGTCCAGGAACACCCGATCGTCGATCACGATCCGGCCGGCGTCCGGGCGAATCAACCCGGCCAGGCACTGTAGCGTCAGCGTCTTGCCGGCGCCGGAGGGCCCGAAGAGCACGGCGACGCCGTCACCCCCGGTCCACGCCACGTCGAGCGAGAAGCCGGGGAGCGCGGCCCGAAGCGCGACGTCGAGTCGCCGGCTCATGTCGCGCCCGCGCGGAGGCGGCCGGCGACCAGCAGCACCGCGAACGAGAGAACGGTCAACCGCGTGGTCGCAGGCCAAAGGCGGAGTACCCGCGCGATCAACGACACCACGAGCCGCATTCGTTCGATTATGCCACCCCGACTGGTCACGCTTGACCCTTCAGCACACGCCGGCGACGCCCGGCCCGGCTCAGCCCGCGCGCTGCTGCTGCACGGAGGTCAGGATCCAGTTCACCGCGAAGACGAGCGCGAGCAGCAGGATCGCCAGTGCGATGGCGATCTCGAAGTTGCCCTTGCCCGTCTCCAGCGCCATGGCCGTGGTCAGCGTCCGCGTCTGCCCCTTGATGTTGCCGCCCACCATCATGGACGCCCCGATCTCGGAGATGACGCCACCGAATCCCGCCATCACCGCGGCCAGCATCGGCAGACGCGCCTCCCGCAAGACCACGGCGACCATCTGGACACGCGACGCGCCGAGGCCGAGAAGCTGCAGCCGGAACGCGGGCGGAACGTTCTGGACCGCGGCCAGCGTGATACCGGTGACGATCGGCGCGGCGATCACCGCCTGCGCGAGCACGATGGCCGCCGGCGTGTAGAGCATCTCCAGCACGCCCAGCGGCCCGCTGCGCCACAACACGATCGACACGAACAACCCGACCACCACCGGCGGCAGCCCCATGCCCGCGTTCACTGCGGCCACGAGGAGGCGCCGACCGGGAAAGCGCGTGAGCGCCAGCACCGTCCCGAGCGGAATTCCGACGAGGAGCGCCAGCAGCGTCGCCGTGCCGGAGACGGCGAGCGAGAACCGCAAGATCGCCCACACCTCGCCGTCACCGCCCAAGAGCAGCCCCAGCGCCTGCCGTCCGCCCTGAAGCAGCAGGTCCACCCCTATCCGTCCTCGCGCAGGCCGTGCCGAGTCATACGACCGTCATGCCCCGGCTCATTATGTCCTACCCGGCATAACGACAGATAGGCATCATGTCGCCGCCGACGGCGAACGCCATCGCGGCCCCGAGAGGAACGACGCGCAGGAGCGCGGGTCCGGCGGCGCCCGCGCCGCTAGCCTGGATTATTCATGAGCGACGAGCGGGAGGCCGGGCGGGTGGCGCAGGGTAGAGCCCCGGCTCCACGGGGCTCCGCCCTGCGCCAGGTCCCGCCCGCCTCGCGCTCCGAGCGCTCATGAATAATCCAGGCTAGCGGGGCGGCGTGAGCACGCGGCCGGTGCCGGCGGCGTGGAACCGCCCGCCGTCGACGACGACGTCGCCGTTGACCACCACGTAGGGGATCCCCGTCGGATGACGGTGGGGATCGGCGA
>JBGPXN010000168.1:0-10109 GCA_041492755.1 Methylomirabilia bacterium
GGCGGCTGATCTACGCGTCTCGATGCCGGGTCAGGAAACGGTCGAGGTGATTGGCGAAGAGCTGCCGGTTGCTCTGGTTGAACGGGGCCGGGCCGCCGATGAGAGCGCCGGTGGAGCGCAGCTCTTGCATGAGGTTGCGGATGGCCAGGCGCTCGCGGACGTTGTCCTCCGAGTACAGCTCTCCTCGCGGGTCGAGCGCGTGCGCTCCACGCGCGATCACTTCCGCGGCCAGGGGTATGTCAGCCGTGATCACCAGGTCCCCGGGCTGGATCTGCTGCACAATCTCGTCGTCGGCGACGTCGAAGCCCTTCGCCACGCGGACGCTCCTGATGAAGAGGGAAGGGGGGACGCGCAGCGGTGTGTTGGCGACGAGCGTCGTCAGGATCTGCGCGCGCTCGGCGGCTCGGAACAGGATCTCCTTAATGACCTGGGGGCACGCATCAGCGTCGACCCAGATGTGCACTCAGCGCCTGCGCGAGGTCATGAAGGATCTCCGGGGCATGATTCAAGGTAATACCATGCCCCGGAAGGGAGAACCGGTCAGATGGTGACGCGTGTGTTACCCTCACGTCGCTACCACCTCGGCCTTCATGGCTGACGCGCCTGGCGTCGAGACCCGGGTGACGTGGCGTTCACGCGAACTCATCGCCCCGGGGGACCACCATGTACTTTTCGACGTCGATCGCTGTCTGGACCGACCTCGATGCTGACGTCCTCCGCTGCCTGGTCGCGCGACAGGGCGAGATGACGCCGGCTGCGATCGGTCGGGACCTCGGCATGTCGGAGCACGCGGTGTGCTCGATCCTCGGCATGCTCGCCGAGACCGGAAGGGTCCGGATCTGTTCCGTGGAGAAGATCCTGTAAGCGCCTGGCAGTCTCTCGAAGACCCGATCCGCGCCGAGCTCTTCGGCATCGAGCGCCTCGAGCAGCACGCCGAGAGCCTGGCGGCCGCCCAGGGTGTCGTGGCGGGCAGGGGCCGGCGGCTGTTGCCGCGCGTCGAGGACAACGGTCGCGTGCTCCGCGAGTCGTACCGCGTGATCGCCAGCGCGATCCGCGAGGAGCGCGCGATCACCCCGGCGGCCGAATGGCTCGTCGACAACTTCCACGTCGTGGACGAGCAGCTGCGCGAGATCCGCGACGACCTGCCGCCCGGGTTCTATCGGGAGCTGCCCAAGCTGGTCGAGGGACCGCTCGCCGGCTATCCCCGCGTGTACGGCATCGCCTGGGCATTCGTCGCCCATACCGATAGCCGGCTCGATCCCGAGCTGCTCCGGCGGTTCCTGCACGCGTACCAGCGCGTGCAGCCGCTGACCATCGGCGAGCTGTGGGCGGTGGCGATCACGCTGCGCGTCGTCCTCGTCGAGAATCTCCGGCGCCTGGCCGAGAGCATCGTCCGCGGGCGGGCCGCGCGCCAGGAGGCCGATGCCCTGGCCGACGAGCTGCTCGGCGTCGGCGATGACGGCGCCGTCGCGCCGACGGCCGGGGGCCTCGCGCGCTTCGAGAGCAGCCGGCTGGTCACCGCCTTCGCGGTGCAGCTCGTCCAGCGCCTGCGGGAGCAGGATCGCGCGGTGACTCCGGCGCTCCTCTGGCTCGATCAACGGCTGGAGGCGCAGGGGACGACATCCGACGACATCGTCCGCGTCGAGCATCAGCGGCAGGCCGCGATGAACGTGACCGTCCGCAACGTGATCATGAGCATGAGCCTGATGTCCGCGCTGGACTGGACGGAGTTCTTCGAGTCCGTCAGCCTCGTCGACGAGGTGCTGCAAGCGGGGCCGAGCTACGCCGCGATGGACTTCGCGACCCGCGACGCTTATCGGCATGCGGTCGAAGAGTTCGCGCGGGGCTCAGGGCGGCACGAGCTGCAAGTCGCGCGGGCGGCCATGGCGTACGCGCACCGCCCGGACGGGGCGGACGACGACCGGCGGAACGATCCCGGCTTCCATCTCATCGGCCCCGGGCGCCTGGCCTTCGAGCTGACGCTTGGCTACCGAGCGCCGCCGATGCTCCGGCTGCTTCGCGCCTACCTCGGGGCGGCGACGCCCGGATATCTGGGAACGATCGCCGTCCTCAGTGGCGTCATGTTCACGCTGCCCCTCCTTGCCGCAGGTGCATCCGGCGTCGGCCCGGTGAGCCTGCTCGTGCTTGCGCTTCTGGCCGTCGTCCCGGCCTCGGACCTGGCCATCGCTCTGCTGAATCGAAGCGTCACCGCCCTCGTCAGGCCGGGAGTGCTGCCCCGGCTCGAGCTGCGCGACGGCGTGCCGCCACACCTGCGAACCATGGTCGTGGTGCCGATGCTGTTGGCCGGCGGCACCGAAGTCGAGGAGCAGATCGAGCGGCTCGAAGTGCATTACCTGGCGAATCCGGACGGTGATCTCCACTTCGCCATCCTCTCCGACTGGACGGATGCGACCACGGAGAACGTGCCGGGTGACGACGAGACTCTAGCGGCGGCGCGCGAGGGGATCGCGCGCCTGAACCGACGTCACGGCGCCGCGCCGGATGGCGGTGAGCGATTCCTCCTCTTCCATCGCCGGCGGCTCTGGAACGCGCGGGAGCGCGTGTGGATGGGGTGGGAGCGCAAGCGGGGCAAGCTGCACGAGCTGAATCGTCTCCTGCGAGGGGCGACCGACACGAGCTTCCTGCCCCCGGGCGCGGTGGCGCCCGCCGGCATCCGCTACGTCATCACCCTCGACGCCGACACGCGGCTGCCCAGAGGCGCGGTCGATCGGCTGGTCGGCACGATGGCGCATCCCCTCAATCGGCCGCGGTTCGATCCGGGCGGGCAGCGCGTCGTCGAAGGATACGCCGTGCTTCAGCCGCGCGTGACGCCGCCGCTGCCCGGGCGCGAGGGCTCGTTCTTTCAGCGTCTGTCGTCCGGCCCGGCCGGCATCGACCCCTACGCGGCGGCGGTGTCGGACGTGTACCAGGACCTCTGGGGCGAGGGGTCGTACACCGGCAAAGGCATCTACGACGTGGACGCCTTCGAGGCGGCGCTGGCGGGACGGGTGCCGGAGAACGCGCTCCTGAGCCACGATCTCTTCGAAGGCGTGTTCGCGCGCGCCGGTCTGGTGACCGACGTCGAGCTGTTCGAGAGCGCCCCATCGCATTACGGCGTGGCGGCGGCGCGCCAGCATCGATGGGCGCGCGGCGACTGGCAGCTGCTTCCGTGGATCCTCGGGCGTCGGATCCCGGTGATCGGACGCTGGAAGATGCTGGACAACCTGCGTCGCACGGTGTCGGCGCCGGCCGCCTTTCTGACGCTCGTCGTCGCGTGGATGGTGCCGGGCACATCGCCCACGATGTGGAGCGGGTTCATCGTCGCCACCGTCGCCTTGCCATTGCTATTGCCGGTCCTGGGCGGCGTGATCCCCCACCGGCACGGCATTTCGAAGCGCAGCTACGCCCGCGCGGTGGGCAGGGACGTCGTGCTGGCCGCCTCGCAAATCGGGCTCACGCTCACGATGCTGACGTACCAGGCCTGGCTGATGGGTGACGCCATCGTGCGGACGCTCGTCCGCGTGTACGTCACGCGGCGCCGGCTGCTGGAATGGATGACCGCGGCGCAGGCGAAAGCCGGTCTGCGTCTGGATCTCGGTGGGTTCTGCCGTCGCATGGCCGGCGGGGTTGCGCTCGCTGTCGCCGCGGGAGCCGCCGTCGCGTGGGGACGACCGGAGGCCTGGACGGCCGCGCTGCCCTTTCTGCTGCTGTGGGCCGCGGCGCCCGCGGTGGCGCGCTGGATCAGCGTGCCGCGGAGCACCGCGCCCGCCCGGCCGCTCTCGGCGGCGGATGCGCGGGCCCTCCGCCTGGTCGCGCGCCGGACATGGAGGTTCTTCGCGACCTTCGTCGGTCCCGACGACCACGCGCTGCCGCCCGACAACTTCCAGGAAACGCCGAGCCCGGTCGTGGCGCATCGCACGTCGCCCACGAACATCGGACTGTATCTGCTGTCCACGGTGGCCGCGCACGATTTCGGTTGGCTCGGGGCGCTCGACACCGTCGAGCATCTCGAGGCCACGCTCGAGACGATGAACGCGCTCGAACGCTTCCGCGGCCACTTCTACAACTGGTACGACACGAAGCACTGCTATCCGCTCGAGCCGAAGTACGTCTCGTCGGTCGACAGCGGAAACCTCGCCGGCCATCTCATCGCGCTCGCCCACGCCTGTGAGGAGATGATCGACCGCCCGGTCCTCCACCGCGCGGCACTCGGGGGAATCGAAGACACCGCGCTGCTCGTCCGCCTGTCGGCCCTCGAGGCCAGCGGCGATGCCCGCCCCCGCACGCTCACGTACGAGCGCCTGGACGAGGCCCTCGACGCCGTCACGGCGGCCGTGCAGGAGCCTCCGGGCGATTCCTCCGAGTGGGCGTCCCGGCTCGCGGCGCTGAAAGCCCATGCTCGCACGGTGATGGACAGCGCGCGTGCGCTGGCGGACGAAGAGCCCGGGAGCGCGTACGCGGACGTGCTCGTCTGGGCGAAGGCGCTCTGCGTCACCGTCGACAGCCACGTGGGCGATCTTGGCGTGGCCGACACGCTCGCTCGTCGTCAGACGCTCCTCGCCCGGAGCGCGCGGGCCATGGCTGGCGCCATGGACTTCGGCTTTCTCTTCGATCCCATGCGGAAGCTGTTCGCCATCGGGTACCGCGTCACCGACGGTGCCCTCGATTCGAGTCGCTACGACCTCCTCGCATCCGAAGCGCGTGTCGCGAGCTTTGTCGCGATCGCGAAGGGCGACGTTCCCGTGTCGCACTGGTTCCGGCTTGGCCGTGCTCTCACGCCGGTGGAACAGGACTCGGTGCTCGTGTCGTGGTCGGGATCGATGTTCGAATACTTGATGCCGGCCCTCGTCATGCGGGCGCCGGCGGGGAGCCTGCTCGAACAGACCGCGCGCCTCGTCGTGGGCCGGCAGATCACCTACGGCGCCGAGCGCGGGGTGCCGTGGGGCGTGTCGGAGTCGGGCTACAACGTGCGAGATCTGGAGATGACCTACCAGTATTCGAACTTCGGCGTGCCGGGGCTCGGACTGCGACGCGGACTGAGCGAGGACGTCGTCATCGCGCCCTACGCGACGGGCCTGGCGGCTATGATCGATCCGACGGCGGCGATGCAAAACTTCCGGCGTTTGGCCGCCGCGGGGGGCAGTGGCGCCTACGGCTTCTACGAAGCGCTCGACTACACCGCGGCTCGGCTTCCGGAAGCGGACGAGGTCGCGGTGGTTCGCGCGTACATGGCGCACCACCAGGGCATGGTGGTGGTGGCGATCGCGAACGCGCTGCACGATGGCGCGATGCGCGCGCGCTTCCATGCCGAGCCGAGTGTCCAGGCCACCGAGCTGCTCCTTCAAGAACGGACGCCGCGTGACGTGGCGGTCGCCCGGCCGCGCGCGGAGGAGGTGCACGCCGTGGGCGACGTGCGCGAGTTCGTTCCGCCGGTCGAGAGGTCCTTTACCACGCCGCACGGCTCGCTGCCGCGCACCCAGCTGCTCTCGAATGGCCGGTACGCGGTGATGCTGACGACGGCGGGCTCCGGATACAGCCGCTGCCGCGATCTCGCCATCACCCGGTGGCGGGAAGACGTCACGCGCGACGCGTGGGGCACCTACGTGTTCCTGCGCGACGTCGCCAGCGGCGAGAGCTGGTCGGCCGGCTACCAGCCGCGCGGCAGCGAGCCGGACAGTTACACGGTCACGTTCTCCGAGGATCGGGCGGAGATCGTCCGGCGAGACCGCGCCATCGGGACCACCCTCCAGGTGATCGTGTCGCCGGAGGACGATGCCGAGGTGCGGCGCGTCTCGCTCACGAACTTCGGGACGAGGAGCCGGGAGATCGAGCTGACGTCGTACGCCGAAGTCGTGCTGGCGACGCCGGCGGCGGACGCGGCCCACCCCGCGTTTTCGAACCTGAGCGTGGAGACGGAGTGCGTCCCCGAGCTCGACACGCTGCTGGCGACACGGCGGCCACGGTCACGCGGCGAGGCCCCGGTGTGGCTGGCCCACGTGGTGGTCGTCGAAGGCGAGACGGTGGGCGATCTGGAGTGGGAGACCGACCGGGCCCGGTTCCTTGGCCGCGGGCGCCAGATCCGGACACCAGCGGCAGTGATCGACGGCCGGGCCCTTTCCAACACGATCGGCGCGGTGCTCGATCCGGTCGTGAGCCTCCGGCGCCGCGTGCGGCTTCCGCCGGGCGACACCGCGCGGATCACCTTCTCGACGCTCGTAGCACCGTCGCGTGCCGAGGCCCTCGGCCTGGCCGAGAAGTATCGCGATGCGTCGACGTTCGATCGCGTCGCGACGCTGGCGTGGACGCAGGCGCAGGTTCAACAGCACTACCTCGGCATCGGCCCCGACGAGGCACACCTCTTCCAGAGCCTGGCCAGCCGCATCGTCTACTCGGACCGGGTGCTCCGGCCCGCGGCGGACGTGCTCGCGCGTCATACGGGGGGCCCCCAGGCGTTGTGGGCACATGGGATCTCGGGGGACCTCCCGATCGTCCTGGTTCAGATCGACGAGCCGGAGGACGTCGGCCTCGTGCGGCAGCTTCTCCGCGCGCACGAGTATTGGCGGATGAAGCAGCTCGCCGTCGACCTGGTCATCCTGAACGAGCGCGCGCCGTCCTACGTTCAAGATCTTCAATCGTTGCTGGAGACACTCCTCCGCACGAGCCAGTCGGCGGGGACCCACGACGGACCGGAGCCGCACGGGAAGGTGTACATCGTCCGGGCGGATCGCGTGACGGCGCCACAACGGGACGTGCTGCAGTCCGTCGCGCGGGCGGTGCTGTCGAGCCGGCGCGGCACGCTGGCCGAGCAGATGGCGCGCGCGCACCGATCCGACGCCGCTCCGCTCGCTCAGCCGCGGCGACAGGCCGCGGCCGCGTTACCGCCGAGCGTGGTGAGCCTGCGGCCCCACCTCGAGCTCTTCAACGGCCTGGGTGGCTTCGAGCGGGATGGACGCGAGTACGTGACTGTCCTCGGCGAGGGGCGGTGGACGCCGGCGCCGTGGATCAACGTGATCGCGAATCCGAACTTCGGCTTCGCGGTCTCCGAGTCGGGCTCGGGCTACACGTGGTCGGTCAACAGCCGCGAGAACCAGCTCACCTCGTGGTCGAACGATCCGGTCAGCGATCCGCCGGGCGAGACCATCTACGTCCGGGATGAAGAGACCGGAGATCTGTGGGGACCGACGGCGCTCCCGATCCGCGAGACCTCGCCCTACGTCATCCGGCACGGGCAGGGGTACACGCGCTTCGAGCACGCCTCCCACGGCATCGCGCTCGAGCTGCTGCAGCTCGTGCCGCTCGACGACTCCATCAAGATCTCGCGTCTCACGCTGATCAACGAGTCCGGGCGCCCGCGGCGGCTGTCGGTGACCGCCTACGTCGAGTGGGTCCTCGGCGTGTCGCGGCCGGCCGCCGTGCCGTTCGTCGTCACCGAGATCGACGGTAAGACGGGTGCGATGTTCGCGCGCAACGCGTGGAGGCGCGAGTTCGGCGCTCGCGTCGCCTTTGCCGACCTCGGCGGGACTCAAACGGCGTGGACCGCAGACCGGGCGGAGTTTCTCGGGCGCAACGGCTCGCCGGATCATCCGGCGGGGCTCGCGCCACGACACCGGTTCTCGGGGCGCGTCGGTGCCGGCCTGGATCCGTGCGGCGCGCTCCAGGCGACGATCGCGCTGCCGGCTTCCGGCCGAGCGGAGGTCGTGTTCTTCCTCGGCGAGGCGGCGAGCACCGAGGAGGCGAGGGAGTTGATCGTTCGCTACCGGAGCCGTGAGGTGGCGGCGATCGTGCGGGCGGTCGGCGAGCGTTGGGACGACGTGCTCGGCACCGTGCAGGTCAAGACGCCTGACCGCTCCATGGACCTCTTGCTCAATCGCTGGCTGCTGTACCAGACGCTCGCGTGTCGGATCTGGGCGCGGTCGGCGTTCTACCAGGCCGGTGGGGCGTACGGATTTCGCGATCAGCTCCAGGACGTGATGGCGCTCGCGGTGGGCGAGCCCGAGCTGACGCGGCAGCACGTGCTCCGCGCCGCCGCGCAGCAATTCGGCGAGGGCGACGTCCAGCACTGGTGGCACCCGCCCAGCGGTCGCGGCGTCCGTACCCGGATCTCCGATGACCTGCTCTGGCTCCCCTACGTCGTCGCCGGATACGTCGAGGTCGCCGGCGATGATACGGTTCTCGACGAGGTCGTCCCCTTCCTCGACGGGCCGAGGCTCGCGGTCGGACAGGCCGAGTCGTACTTCGAGCCGCGCGCCTCCGACGAGCGAGGCACGCTCTTCGAGCATTGCGCTCGCGCTCTCGACCACAGCCTGACCGCCGGCACGCACGGCCTGCCGCTGATGGGGACCGGGGACTGGAACGATGGGATGAACGAGGTGGGCGCCGAAGGGAAGGGTGAGAGCGTCTGGCTCGGCTGGTTCCTTCACGCCGTGCTATCCGAATGGGCGAAGCTGGCCGACGCCCGCGGGGAGGGCAAGCGCGCCGAGAGCTGGCGTCGCTACGTGAGCGCGCTGAAGGAGTCGCTCGAAGAGGCGTGGGACGGCAACTGGTATCGGCGCGCCTACTTCGATGATGGGACGCCGCTCGGCGCCGCGGTCAACGACGCATGCCGCATCGATTCGATCGCGCAGTCCTGGAGCGTGATCTCGGGAGCGGCCGACCCCGCACGCCAGGCGCGCGCCATGGCGGCCGTCGACGAGCACCTCGTGCGTCGTGCGGACGGCGTCGTGCTGCTCTTCACGCCGCCGTTCGGCGAGACGTCCCTGGAGCCCGGCTACGTCAAGGGGTATCTGCCGGGCGTCCGGGAGAACGGTGGGCAGTATACGCATGCGGCGATCTGGTCGGTGATCGCCTTCGCGACGCTCGGTGACGGAGACAAGGCCGCCGAGCTCTTCGCGATGTTGAATCCGATCAACCACGCCCGCACCGGGGCGGGCGTCGAACGCTACAAGGTCGAGCCGTACGTGGTGGCGGCGGACGTCTACGCCGAGCCACCGCACGTCGGCCGCGGGGGCTGGACGTGGTACACGGGATCAGCGGGCTGGATGTATCGGGCCGGGCTGGAGTCGATTCTGGGGTTCCGGCTGCGCGGGGTGCGGCTCGTGATGGATCCGTGTATCCCGCGTGCGTGGCCCGGCTTCGAACTGGTATTCCGTTACCGCTCCGCGCGCTACGAGATCGTCGTGGAGAACCCGAAGGGCGTGTCGCGAGGAGTGTCGTCAGTGGAGCTCGATGGCGTCTCCCTCGCCGGCGATCTCAGCATCGGGCTCGCCGGTGACGGGCAAACACATCGCGTCCGAATCGTCCTCGGCTGAGGCGGCGACGGCGACCACGAAGGGCGGAAGCCCCTCCGTGGTCGCCAACCACTAATTAGAACCCTCCGTCGTGCCCCATCCCCATGGACTCGTGCGCCTTCCCGGCCTCCGGGAGGTCCGCAATGAGGGCTTCGGTCGTGAGGAGCAGCGATGCGATCGATGCCGCATTCTGCAGCGCGACCCGCTCGACCTTGGTCGGGTCGATGATGCCGGCCTTCATCATGTCGACATACTCGTTGGTCTCGGCGTCGAAGCCGCGCGTGATCGGGACCGCCGCCCGGACCTTTTCGACGACCACGGAGCCCTCGAGCCCGGCGTTCTCCACGATCTGCCGGATCGGCTCCTCGAGGGCGCGCCGCACGATGCTGACGCCGGTGCCCTCGTCGCCCGAGAGCTTGAGGCTGTTGAGCGCCTCCGCCGCGCGCAGCAGCGCCACGCCGCCGCCGGGCACGATCCCTTCTTCGACGGCCGCCCGCGTAGCGTTGAGCGCATCCTCGACCCGCGCCTTCTTCTCCTTCATTTCGGTCTCGGTGGCCGCTCCGACCTTGATGACGGCGACGCCACCCGCCAGCTTGGCGAGTCGCTCCTGGAGCTTCTCCCGGTCGTAATCCGAGGTCGTCTCCTCGATCTGCGCCCGGAGCTGCTTGATGCGGCCCTGGATGTCCTTGGTGTTGCCGGCGCCCTCGATGATGGTGGTGTTGTCCTTGTCCACGACCACCTTCTTGGCGCGGCCGAGGTCGTCGAGCTTGAGGTTCTCGAGCTTGATCCCGAGGTCTTCCGTGATCGCCTTGCCGGCGGTCA
>JBGPXN010000281.1:0-3844 GCA_041492755.1 Methylomirabilia bacterium
CGTCGGGTGAAGACGTGATGTCGCTCCATGGTGGCCTCCTTCTGCCGCCCCAGACTGGTGTGCCCAGGATTCTAGAAGCCGGCCGTCGGCGGCGCAACACGAGGCGCCGGCGACCTTGATCAGCTCCGTCCGGATGGCCGCGGGCGACATCCTCAAAGCGACCTTCGGCGGCGGGCTCGGTCCTGTCGGGGTGAAGTTTGTGTGAATAGCTCGGGATGCTCGAGGAATATCGCTGCGACATGGATGCGCTCGAGTCAGGGGAGGCGCGCGCGCGGGCCCTCGTGACGCTCCTCGAGGAGCAGGCGCACCACCTCGCCGCTCCCGCCTGACGCCGCGGTCTACGGCGCGTGTCCGCTCGCTTCGAGTCTAGTTCCCGCCGATGATGCCGCGCGCCTCGCCGGTCAGCCGGACGATGTGGAGCCCGGTGTTGGCGCGGTCGGCCAGATAGATGAAGCCGCGCTCGTCCACCTCGACGTTGTTGGTCTGGATCGCCACCTTGGGCTGCAGCACCTGTGGCTGCGGGTCGCCGCACATGGTGCGCGCCGCCGGTCGTGCGCGCAACGGGGACGACCTGATGGTACGGCCGGGCCGCAGGCGGTATCCTTCCGGGCCATGAGCATGATTGCCGATCTCGCCGCGATGGCCGGAATCATCGAACGCTGGGGCGGAGATATCCCGCTTGCCGAAGAACCCGCCCGTTTTCTCGCGCTCCTGGAAACGAACGCGCCGTCCGACCGCGTGACGTCCGCCGCGCCCGCGACCACCGCCGCCGACGGCGAGACGCTCGCGGCCGCCGCCGACGCGATCCGCGCGGGCCGTCGCTCGTCCGAAGAGCTCACGCTCGCGTGCCTCGACCGCATCGAGAAGCTCGACGAGCGCCTGCGCGCGTTCATCACCGTCGACGCCGCGCGCGCGCTGGCGGCCGCGCGCGTGCGCGACGCCGAGATGGCGACGGGCCGGGCGCGCGGGCCGCTGCACGGCGTGCCCCTCGCCTACAAGGACCTCTGCTTCATCCGCGGACTCCCCACCTCCTGCGGCACCCGCACGCCGGAATACTTCACCGCCGACGCCGACTGCACGGCGGTGGCCCGGCTTGCCGCCGCCGGCGCGGTGACGCTCGGCAAGCTCAACATGACGGAGCTGGCGCTCGGACCCTTCGGCGACAATGCGCATCACGGCCACGCGCAGAATCCGTGGCGGCCGGGCCACTGCTCCGGCGGCTCCAGCAGCGGCTCGGGCGTGTCCGTCGCCGCCGGGATGGCGTTCGGCGCGCTCGGCAGCGACACCGGCGGCTCGATCCGGCTGCCGGCAGCGTGCTGCGGGATCGTCGGGGTCAAGCCGACGTACGGGCGGGTGAGTCGGGCCGGCGCGATGTGCCTGTCGTGGTCGAACGACCACATCGGTCCGATGGCGCGGACGGTGCGCGACGCGGCGCTGCTGCTCGGCGTGATTGCGGGTCACGACCCGCTCGATGCGACGTCGAGCCGGCTCCCGGTTCCCGACTACGTGGCCGCGCTGACCGGCAAGATCGCGGGGCTCCGCATCGGCGTCCCGGTGAACTACTTCACCGACGGGGTCCATGCCGAGGTCGCGGCCGCGCTCACCGAGACGGGACGGGTGCTGAGCGGGCTCGGCGCGCGTGTCGTTCCCATCACGCTGCCCGATCCGGCCGCCATCGCGGACGTCACGAATCTGCTGAGCCGGGTGGAGAGCGCCGCGCTGCACGTCCGGCTCGTCCGCGAGCGGCCGCACGAGCTGCAGCCGGTCGTTCGCACACGGCTCGAAACGGGGTTCCGGATCGGCGCCTACGACTATGCGCAGGCATTGCGGCTGCGCGCGCTCATGGCGCGGCAGTTCGTCGACGGCGTCTTCGGTGACGTCGACGTGCTGCTCACGCCGACGATCCCCGAACCGGCGCCGACGATCGCCGACGCCACCACCGGCGCCGCGACGGACGTCGTCGCGCGGATGGGGCGCTTCTCGCGGTTCACGCGGCCGTTCAACGGCCTCGGTCTCCCCGCGGCGTCCGTGCCCTGTGGGTTCTCGACGCTCGGCCTCCCGCTGGCCGCCCAGCTCGTCGGAAAGCCCTTCGACGAGCCGACGGTGCTGCGCGTCGCCCACGCCTACGAAGGAGCCGCCGGCTGGTGGATGCGCCGGCCGGCGCTCTGATCGCTGGATGGCTCGCGTATCATCGAGAGCATGGTGTCCGGGCCCTCGGCCCCTCGGTTCGAATACTCCGCGGGCGGTGTCGTCCTCGACGATGACGGTCGCGTCCTGCTGATTCGCGCCCGGGACCTGCGCAACCGGCCGGTGTGGACGCTACCGAAGGGCACGCTCACGCACGGCGAGACCAGCACCGATGCCGCGCTCCGTGAGGTATGCGAAGAGACCGGCTATCAGTGCGAGGTCGTCCGGGAGCTGGAGGTCGTGACCTACTGGTTTCAGCGCGACGGTCAGCGGATCAAGAAGACCGTGCGCTGGTTCCTGATGCGCCCGCTCGAGAAGGTGGGCGATCATGATCACGAAGTGGACGAAGTGCTGTGGGCGGAGGGACAGGACGCGCTCGCCCGCTTGCGCTACGACTCCGACCGACGCCTCCTGAGCCTCGCGTTGACGCCCGCCGGCTAGCCGGTCGACCTCACCGAGCGAGGAGCGCGCTCTCCCGTATGGGGGGCCATATCGGGGCCCCCCATGTACTCAATGCGCCCAGGCCCGCACCAGTCCGTCCATCACGCCGAGCGCGAGGGCCGCCGCCACCCGGGAGAGCTCCGGCGGACGTTCACGGCTTTCGAAGCCGCGGGACGTCGCGACGTATTCGCGGGTGGGCGCGGCGCCGGGCAGCGTGCGGCTGTTGACGCTGGCCAGGATCGTCCCGGTGTCGATGTCCTTCACCATTGCGTTGAGGTCTTGCCCCGACGGGCCGACGAGGATCTCGACCAGCACGTCGGCGAAGCCCTGGAGCGCCTGGATCTCGATCGTCTGCTCGTCCGGGGCGGCCGCGCTCCCCACCCCCGAACGCTTCGCGGCGGTCAGCCGCACGATGGCCGCCCGGTCGACGACCTTGGCGCCGGCCCGGAGCAGCGGGTCGAGAAAGCCGTTCTGGAACTCCCAGCTCCACGGCTCGCCGGGCGAGGTGCGCGCCGCGTCGCGATCGAGCTTCTGCGCGGACACCACGCGCTCGCCGGATGCGGCGAGCTTCTCGCCATCGTTACGGCCGCCTTCACGCATGACGGCGACGTTGTCGGTGGCGACCACGCGATCGGTGGCGACCCACTGGCTGAGGCGGTCACTGAGCTGGCGGTTCCAGAACACCGCGATGCGTGGGGCGCCACGCTTGGCGTACGCCTGCTTGAAACGCTCGATCGCGGCCGCGGCGGCGGCGTTCGGGTCGGGGACCGGAGGCGGTGGAACGACGGGCGCTTCGGGAGCGCGCGCGGGCGCAGGCGCCGCGGGCCCCGGCGGCACTGGTGGCAGCGGCGCTTGCGCCGGGGGCAGCGGCGGCACGGGCGCCTGGGCGAGGGCGGCCGTCGCAAACAGAGCGAGACCGGCGATGGCGAGCGTCGGTGTGCGCATCACTGTCCCTCCCGGAGCTCGACGTAGTAGAAGCGGACGCGATTCACGTTGGTGGACGATTCGTTGTACACGCCGTACGAGCGCGCGGGCAGGAAGATCCGGTGCCACGCGCTGACGTCCTCCACCGGCGAGCGCGCCTCGTCGAGGAAATGCGTGCGGCCCTCGACCTGGAGCGGGAAGTCCGTGCAGTTCACGAGCCGGGTCCAGACCTCGACGGTGCCGGTTGGATGCCGGCGGGCGTTGGTGCTCTCGACCATGATCTTGTTGGTCA
>JBGPXN010000108.1:0-14787 GCA_041492755.1 Methylomirabilia bacterium
CATCAGGTAGTGCGTGCCCTCGCCGCCTTGCGTCTCGCCGGCGACGCAGGCGACGACGAGATCGCCCGCGAGCCGCACGCCGGATCGGCGAATGGCCTCCGCGGTCATGATGATGCTGGCCAGGCCGCCTTTCATGTTCTGGACGCCGTGGCCGTAGAGCCGGTCGCCCTCGAGGGTGGGCGTCCAGGGATCGCGCGTCCAGCGCATGGTGAGTGCGTTGATGTCGGTGTGGCCGTTCAGCATGAGGCTGGCCCCGCCGCCCGTGCCGCGCAGCGTGGCGATCGTCTGGAACCGCCCGGGCTCGATCTCTTGAAGCTCGACGTCGTACCCGCGCGGGCGAAAGAACTCCTCGAGGAAGAGCGCGACGGGCGTCTCCTCCGTCTTGAAGCTCGGGATGCGGATGAGCGCGCTGGCCAGGTCGATCAGCTCGCGCGGGTCGACGTGCCCGAGCACCGCCCGAGTCGGGTCATCCATCGGCGGTGCTGTTCGCGGGCCGGGCCGCGCCGGCCGCCGGCGAATGCGCCTGGTCAGATCGGAGCTGACGGGCCGTGCGCTGCCGGGGCAGCCCGAGCGCCACGAAGATGCCGACGGCATTGCCGCCAGCGGCGATCAGGACCGCTGCTCCGTAGCTCTGGGTCATGTCGAACAGACGGCCGGCGACGATCGGGAGAATGATGGCAGCGGCGCACCACGCCAGGTAGATCCGGCTCGCCACGCGGCCATACAGTGCGCGTCGCCAATAGACGGCCACCGCGGCCGCCGTGACACCTGAGATCACCCCGTAGCCCAGCCCCACGAGCGCCAATGCGAGGACCGAGACCCCGGGGCCGGGCCACAGCGTCAGCGCCACGTTGCCGGCGAGCGCGACAGCGTGCGCGCCGGCCACCACGGTGGGAATGGTCAGCCAGTCGACCATCCACCCACCCCCCAGGCGCGCGACGGCGATCGTGCCGGCGATGAACGTCGTGCCGTAGACGGCGAGCGCGGTCGCGCCGCCGTAGGCCGTGATGATGCCGGCGGCCTGGCTGAGCACCATCAGCCCGGCGGATGCCGCCAGGAAGAAGACGAGCCACAACCGCCAGAACACGGGCCGTCGTCGCTCTCCTTCGCCCGGTGCGGCGCTCGCAGCCGCCGTCGCGAGCGTGACGCCGGAATGCGCGATCAGCCACGCGCTGATCGACCCGGTGATGGCCAGGACACTGGCGAGCCCCCCGAGGGTGGCGCGCACGCCGAACTCGCGGACGGACCATCCGAAGAGGGGCGCGGCGATCATGGCGCCGGCCGGATACAGCGCGACGATGTACCCGTTCACCAGGCCATGGCGTCTCGTTACCGCCAGGTTCACCGCCTGCTGCACGAGGATGTACGCCGCGCCACCACCGGCGCCGAAGAGCACACCGTACCCGAGAGCCAACTGGGCCAGCCCACCGGCCGTGGCGGCGAGCGCGATGCCCAGGGTGCTCGCGGCCGCGCAGGCCAATACCAGCATCGGGGCCGACGCGAGGCCGAAGAGGTAGGGCGCCAGGTTCATGCCGGCGCCGAATCCCGCCGCTGCCACGGCGAAGACGAGCGCGAGATCGGCGCGGCTCAGCCCCAGCAGGGTTTCCAGCGGCTTCAGGAAGACGCTGAACGCATAGAGCGAACCGAGCGGGGCATTGAGCACGGTGGCGGCCGCCACGGCGCGCCACGCGCTCGGCCTGACGTCAGGGTCGCTCACGATACCCGCGAGGGCTGCACAGTCCGCAAAGGCTCGTCAGGATGCGCTGACCATCCGCGCCGGAGGCGCCGCCGCCTCACGCCTCGATGATGACAAGGCGGGCTCCAGCGGCATTGGCGATGCGAGAGACGTCGCCCCGATCGCTGGTCACGATCTGGGCCCGCTGGGCGATCGCCATGGTGACGACCGTCGCGCCCACGATGTCAGCGGTGTCCGACCTGCCGAGAAGCCGCCCCACGGCGTGCGCCATCGATTCATCGAGGGCGAGGACCTCGCAGCCTCGCAGCAAGCGCCGCAACTGCGCCTGGCGGGCTGACCGGCTGACCTGAGCGACGACCGGAGCGGGGACGACCGGTACCACACCGGTCTCGAGGCGCACCCGGTGATCGGCCCACAGCTTCCGGTCGTTGCGCTCGGCCGCGATGAGCGCGCCGGTGTCGTACACCACTCCACTCATGCCGGACGTCGCCGGCGGACCGCGCGGCGGGGTCGACGGGAGGAGACGAGACGCTGGCGGGCGGCCTTCAGCTCGGCCTCGGTCAACGCGCCGTGCTCGGCCTCCCATTCGGCCACCGCGGTGAGTCCGTCGCGAACCTTGAGGGCGAGCCGCGCAGCATCGGTCATCCAGGCCGACACGCTGACTCCACGGCGTGCCGCCGCCGCCAGAACTTGTTCGTGGACGTCTGCAGCGATCGTGATCGCGAGCTTCGGTGATGGGTTACCCGGAGGCACTCGCGAACTCTACTACCGCGGTATGATACGCACAAGCGCTCCGATGCAGGCCGCCGGTCCATGACGCTCTCGCGTTGCGCGGCGTCGAGCCAGGGCAGGACCAGGCAGCGTTGACGCTGCAGCGTTGACGCTTCCCGGAGGCGCTGTTAGGCTCCGCCCGTTCGTGATCGACTGAAGGTGAGAGGGCCCTCATATGCTCCCTGCTCCGGGTTTCCATCATGTGCATCTGAACTCCATCGATCCCGACGCGGCGATCAATTTCTACATCCGGCGGTTCCCGACCTCCGCGAAGATGAGTTGGGGTGGCCTCCCGGCTCTCGCCGCGCCGAACAACGTCCTGGTCCTCTTCACCAGGGTCGCCACTGCGCCGGCGACGTCGCCGCAGACCGCGATCTGGCATTTCGGCTGGCACGTCACCGACACGCACGCGAGCCTCGAATCCTACAAGAGGCGCACTGACGTCACGCTCCTGCCCCTCTACACCACGGATGAAGGCGGTTCGGTCTTCGTCAGCAGCGACACCTGGCCCAGCACGGGCCGCGTGCCCGGCTTGACGAAGGCGCAGATCGCCGACGCCCAGGCCAAGGGCGTGCAGCCGACCCGCGCCGGCGGCTTCGGGTACATGCAGGGTCCCGACAATGCCCTCGTGGAATACGCGGGCAACCACCCGGCCGAGCGCTTCAACCACGTGCATCTCTTCCAGGACGATCCGTTCTGTGCGCAGCTCTGGTACCAGACCCACCTCAACGCGCCGGTGTTCGCCGGGCGCACCAGCAGCACGCCACTGACCGAGGCCACCTGCACGGTGCCGCGCGGACCCGATCGCAGCTGGCCGGCGCTCGATCGGGAAGGCATGTTCCGGACGCCGTCGGCCGCGGTGGTGTTCGGCGACGTGGCGTTGCTCTGGTACATGCGTCAGGGCGACCGGCCGCTCGTGAGCACGCGCGGGCACCTGTACGATCACATCGCGCTCAGCGTCGCCGATCTCGACGCCTGGGTCGCCAAGCTGCGCGGCGAGGGCGTCAGGTTCCTCGAAGAGCCCTACAAGCTCGGAGACACGCGCGCGGTGATGATCGAGGGCCCGAGCCGCGAAGCGCTGGAGCTGGTCGAGACGCGTTGAGCGGTCGTCAGCGCGCCACCGGGGAGACACGCTCTGCTGCGAGTGGCCGGCGCGGCGCCGGAGCCGGGCGAGGAGCGTCCTAGCGCTCATGGTGGGAGCATGTCGCACAGCGCGGCATTCACCTGCGCGGCGGCCTCGTAGGTCGTCCAGTAGCCCGAGTCGGCGGTCGTCGGCATTCCGCGGCTCCGCGATCATCAGAAGCCGTAAGTGGATCCTGCCCCGCACGGACTCAGCCGCCGCGCCGCCAGCGCCTCGATCCGCGAGACGAACGTCGCGGGGTGCTCGGAGGTGTCACCCATCGAGGCTGGTCGCTCTTCCCGCGCGCCGTCGTGGCGCTGCGATCCCCGCGGCCACCGCGGAGGCCGCGATGGCCAGCGCGGCGACGACGAACGCGATCCGGTAGCTTCCGGTGACGTCGAAGAGCCAGCCTCCGAGGAACGGTCCGATGAAGCCGCCGAGACCGCCACCGCCGTGAGCCGCGCCGAGAATGACGCCGAGATGTCGGCCCGCGAAGATGTCGGCCGGGATCGCCGTCAGCAGCGCAATGCGCATGCCGAACCCGACCCCCGATGCCGCATACAGCAGGAGCAGCAGCAGGTCGTCCGGACCACCGAGCGCACCGAGAGCCCCGATGCCGGCGATGCCGATGGCCGACCCCAGCGCGAACACCACTTCGCGGCGCCAGCGATCCGAGAGCCAGCCCCCGAGCAGATTTCCCGTGACGGTGCAGGCACCCCCGAGACCGAAGACCCACCCCAGCGTGATCGGACTGAAGCCTCGCTCGACGGCGTGAGCGACCTGGTGCGTGGTCACGATCTGGTATCCGATGACCCCGAGCCCCCACATCGCGAACACCGCCCAAAACGGCGAGCTGCGCAGCGCCCGCGCCAGCGTCCAGTCGTGGGCGGTGGCCCCCGCGGTGGTCGCCGCGTGCCCGTCGGCGGCGGCGTCCGGCGGGTTGCGATAGCAGAGCCCGGCGAGCGGGATCGTGACCAGCGCGACCAGGGCGCCGAAGACGACGAAGGCGACGCGCCAGCCGAAGGTGACGATGAGCCAGGCGTTCAGGGGATAGAAGATGATCGCGCTGGCCGAGGCGCCGGCGCTGACGACGCCCATCGCCGCGCCGCGCGACCGCACGTACCAGCGGTTGACGATCGTGGCCGCCGGCGTCTGGATGGCGCCGATCCCCGCAGCGCCCAGTACGCCGAACGCCAGGTAGTACTGCCAGAGCGTCGTGGAGTGAGCAGTCAGCGCGAGAGCGCCGCCAAGGACCAGGCCCCCGATCGCGACCACGAGACGGGCTCCCCAGCGGTCGGAGAGCCGGCCGGACAGCGGGGAGAACAGCAGGAGCAGCAGCCAGCTCAGCGAGTAGCCGAGCGCCGCGTCGCCGCGCCGCCACCCGAATTCGGCGAGAAGCGCCACGTAGAACAGACCGAACGTGGATCGCACCGACCAGGCCAGCAAGTTCACCGTGGCGGACACGGCGACCACCACCCATCCGTACGAGAACCGCGGCTCGCTCATTCGCAACGTCACCTCGCGGGATGAGCTTCGCGCATCACCGGGGCCGGTCGCTTGAAGAATCTTGCGCGGCCGTCAGCGTGTGGTCGTCCGACGCCTCCTCGGCCCCGAGCGCATGAGGATGGGCGCGGCACGTGATGTCCACGACCGACAGGGAGGGCGAGCGATAGAGAGTCGTGCGCGGCGAGGGCGCCTCGCGGGGAGCCTTCATTCTCGACACGATTGTCGGTACCGGGCTAAGGTTGGGCCGCAGTGGACCGCCCTGGGCTGCCCCATCTGACCAGTCCGTTCGTCGCCGGCCCGCCGCTGCGGATCGACGGCGCACGCAGCGGTCCGCTCGCCGGCGTGACCTTCGCCGCCAAGGATCTCTTCGACGTCGCCGGCCATCCGACCGGTGGCGGCAACCCGGACTGGGCGCGGCAGCATCCGGTCCCGACCCGCCACGCCTGGGCGGTGCAGCGCTTGCTCGACGCCGGCGCGACGCTGATCGGCAAGACCGTCACCGACGAGGTGTCGCTCGGGATCCTCGGCGAGAACCCCTTCGACGGCACGCCGCTCAATCCGAAGGCGCCCGAGCGCGTGCCCGGCGGTTCGTCGTCGGGCTCGGCCTCGGCCGTCGCGCAGGGACTGTGCGACACCGCGCTCGGCACCGACACCGGCGGATCGGTGCGCGTGCCGGCGAGCTTCTGCGGCCTCTACGGCATCCGGCCGACGCACGGCCGGCTCGATCTGAGCGGCATGATGCCGCAAGCGCCCAGCTCCGACACGACGGGTTGGTTCGCGCGCGACGCCGATACCTTTGCCCGCGTCTCGGAAGTGCTGCTTGGCGAGCCGATCGATTCCGTCGGCGAACGTGAACGCGCAATCCCGGCAGGCCTGCCGACCACGCTCGTGGTGGCCGTCGACGCGTTCGGCTTCGCCGATGCCGAGACTTCCGCGGCGCTGCAGCCGATGGTGCGCAAGCTGGCGGCGCTGGTGCGCGAAGTGCGCGAGGAGCTTCTCGCGCCGCCCGGGCTGTCGGTCTGGGCGCGCGCGCAGCAGACCTTGCAACGCTACGAGGCCTGGCTCACCTTCCGGGACTGGATCGATCGCCACAATCCGCGCATGGCCTTCAGCGTTGCCCGCAACCTGACCGTCTCCAGCACGGTCTCCGAAAGCGACCGGCAATGGGCGGCGTTGATGCGTGCCGAGGCGCGCGCCCGCCTCGCGTGGCTGCTCCCGCCCGGGACCATCCTGTGCCTGCCGACGACACCGTTTCCGGCACCGCGGAAGGGACTGTCGCTCGCGACGCTCGATCCGTTGCGCGCGCGCATCGGCTGCCTGACCGCGCATGGCGGCCTGACCGGTGTGCCGCAGGTGAATCTCCCCGGCGCCAGCGCGGACGGGTTGCCGGTCGGCCTCTCCATTCTCGGCGCTCATGGCAGCGACGCGGCGCTGGTGGCGGTGGCAAAGGCGATGGGGGCCAGCCCATGAACGATATGACTCCCAACGTGCCCGAGGTCGTGGCTGAAGTGCGCGAGCTGTTCGAGCGCTACGAAAAAGCGCTGATCGACAAGAACGTCGAGGTGCTCGACGCCACCTTCTGGAACAGCCCGCACACCATCCGTTTTGCGCTCAACGAGAACAGCTACGGCTTCGGCGAGATCCACGCGCACCGGGTCGCGCGCCCGCCCGGGCCGGGGATCAAGGAAAAGCGCATCCGTCTCGAGATCCTGACGCTCGGCCGCGACTTCGCCACCGTGAATCTCGAATTCAAGGTGCGCGGCCGCGAGCTGGTCGGCCGTCAGAGCCAGACGTGGGTGCGCTTCCCCGACCTCGGGTGGAAGGTGGTCGCCGCGCACGTCTCCACCATGAACGACGCGCCGCTCTGGTGAGCGGAAGAACCAGGCGACACATCCTCTGGCCCAACGGTCTTGCGTGGCCAGGTCCTGCCTCATACATTTCTTCCATATCGTATAACTCAGGAGGTCGCGATGCCGGTCACCGTCTCCGAGAAGGGCTGGGTTGTCATTCCGGCGGATCTTCGGAAGAAGTACAACCTGCACCCGGGCGCCGAGGTCTCCGTCGTCGACTACGGGGGCGTCCTTGCCCTCGTCCCGGCGCTGCCGAAACCGGTCCGGCAGGCCGCAGGCATGTTGAAGGGACGGACGTCTCTTACCCGCGCCCTGCTCACCGAGCACCGGAGAGCGCGCTCGCGTGGCCGGTAGTCCCGCGGCCTACGTTCTCGACAGCTTCGCGCTCCTGGCCTATCTCGAGGGTGAGCCGGGAATGCCACGCGTTCGATCGGTGCTCGAGGGCGCCGCGGCGCAACGCCACACCGTATACCTGTCGCTGATCAACCTCGGCGAGGCGCTCTACATCACGGAGCGCGAGCGGGGTCTCGTCGAGGCCCGTCGTACGCTGGGGGGCGGTCGACCAGCTCCCTCTGGAAATCGTGGACGTTTCACGGTCGACGGTGCTTGCGGCGGCTCATATCAAGGCCCGCTTCCCGATCTCGTACGCCGACGCCTTCGCCGTTGTTGCCGCTCAGGACCACGGCGGTGTCGTCATGACAGGCGATCCCGAGTTCCGGCCGCTCGCCGACGCCCGGCTCGTCGCTGTCGAGTGGCTGCCTCGACGGCGTCGCTGATGGGCTCTCCGCCGGGTGCCTCGTCGCGCCCCCAGGGCCCCGAACCTCGCGGCTCTGGTCCGGCTCGTTCGGCTGAGCGGATCCCCGTAGCGCCGCGACGCCGTTTTAGCCTCAGCAGCGGGTGACGTGGGCGGACACGGCGAGCCAGCGGCCCTGGCGGCGCGCCCAGACGTCGGTGTATCGGCCCGCGCCCGCTCGACCGTCCGGCAGCGTGTATGTCGTCCGCGCATGGATGATCGCCACGTCGCCGATGATCCGGATGCGCACGTCATGGGCCTCGAGATTCGAGATCGTCACCGGGCGCGCCGTCTGGGCCAGGAAGCCCGCGCGATCGATGAGTGAGCCGTCGGGATTGCTGCACAGGAAGTCCTCCGTGAGGATCTCGTCGAACCGGCGGACGTCCGACGTCTGGACGGATCTGATGTAGTCGCGATTGAGCTGCCGCAGGATGTCGACATCCGTGGGGGCGATGGTCTCAACTGCCATGCGTCTTCCCTCCCTCTGTAGGTTGTGGCCCGGCGAGCGGTGCGTCCTCACTCGGCGCGGCGCGTGTCCCGAATGCGCCGCGCCTTGAATTCGGTCTTCGGCAGCGTGCCCGGCGCCAGCACCTCGACGTCGCAACGCACCTCGCAGCGCGTGCGAATCTCCCGGGCCACGTGCTCGCCGATCGCGCTGTCTACATGCTCCACTCGCGCCGTCATCACGTCGAGCCCGTCGGCATTGGTGGCGAGCACGATCTCGTATTCGTCGCCGACCCCGGGCACGGCGCGCACCGCTTCCTCGAGCTGGACGGGGTACATCTTCACGCCCCGCAGGTTGATCAGCTCGTCGGCGCGGCCCGCGAAGGCCCCCACGGCACGGAGGTGCGTGCGCCCGCACTCACACTTCTCCGAGGTGAACACCGAGTAGTCGCCGACCAGGAACCGCAACTGCGGTGAGCTCTCCGAGTTGAGGCTGGTACAGACCGTCAGGCCGCGGGCGCCCTCGCCGACGCGCTGCTTGCTCTCGGCGTCGACCAGCTCCCAGATCTGCACGTCCTCCATCAGGTGCGATGTGACCGGCCCCGGGCCCCGATCCGACGCCGGGCAGGAATAGCCGCCGCAGTGGGGCGAGACCTCGGTGCACCCGTAGAACTCGACGAGCCGCGCGCTCCACAACGCCTCGAGCCGCCGGCGCGTGCCCTCGACGCCGGCCGCCGGCTCGCCGCCGACCAGGATGGTGCGCACCGAGCTCTTGGCCGGGTCCATGCCCCGCTCCGCCATCATGCGGCCCAGGTGCAGCACGTACGACGGCGTGCAGCAGAGAACGGTCGGCTTGAAGCGATCGACCAGCATCGCGCGCGCCTCGCCGGTCATTCCCCCGCCCGGGATACACGCCACCCCCATCTTGGCGAGCGCGAACTGGACGCCCCAGGCAAACACGTGCGGCCCGTAACCCGCGCAGATGAGCACGCTGTCGCCCGGCCGGATGCCGAAGGAGTGAATCGCCCGCGCGTTCGCCCACGCCCACAGGTCGCGATCGATCTGCGAATAACGAAAGATCCGCGGCACGCCGGTCGAGCCCGAGGAGGAGAACATCATCCAGCCGCGCGTCGCCCAGAGCCCGTCGTCGTGTGTCGTGTAGGTGCCGAAGGGCGGCGTCGCTTTGACGTCCTCCATCATCTCGGTCTTGTCGACCACCGGCCACTTCGGCAGATCGTCGACGGTTTGGATGTCGGTGGGGACCAGACCGAGCCGGTCGAAGCGGCAGCGATAGAACGCGCTGTTCTCGTAGAGGAAGGGCGTGAGCGCTGCGAGCTTCGCGTTCTGGATGGCAACCAGCTCATCGCGGCTCGCGCAGTCGAGCGACGGCGACCAGTACTCGGCGGAGCCCGGCCCGTCCGGGTCGCGCTTGTATCTGGCCAGCGTGTCGAGCCACGCCGCACGGGTGCGCTCGGCCCGGTCGTCGCTCATCGCGGGCTCCCCTCAGATGCCCCGGCGGAGGCCGCCGTCAACGTGGATCCGCTCGCCAGTGATGTAGCGCGCCTTGGGCGAGCAGAGGAACGCGACCAGATACGCCATGTCGATGGGGTCGCCGAAGTAGCCGAGCGGTCACCACGGCGGTGCGGCCGCGAAGCTCGAGATCCATCCGTCACTCCCTGGCCCGCTCCTCAGGGGCCGGCGCTCGTCGTCACTTCGCCTTGAGCTTCACGTCCTCGTAGGGCGCCGAGCAGGCGTGGCCGGGAATGAGACCGAGGCCGGATTCCTGCACCCGCGGGCCGCGTACATCAGCAACGTGATCGTGATGCCTCACCATGGCGGCGTCAAGCCCAAGGGGCGGCTCCCATGGCAGCACCGCACCATCCTGCGGCCGCGAACACGAGCGCCCGCGTGAGCGCGTGGACCGTTACTGACGAACGGTCACCTCCGGCGCGGCGTAGAGCAGGTCGGGCGCGTGGCTCGCCTCCACCACCGGCCGCCGCACGCCCACGAAGTCCTCCGCCGGACAGGGGGCACGACGTTCGCTCGGCCGCGGCGTGCGCGAACGGCGCGCGGGAACGTTTCCCGAAGGCGGATCCGTTCGGGCTCCGACGACGCGGCTGCTTCGGTCGGCATGGCCCGGGACGGCACCGGCGCGGAGTGTCTCGAATTCAGGACATCGAAGTTCAAAAAGATCGAACCCGGAGGACAGCGAACCCTTTTCTGATCGACTGGCAGACGGCCGTCATCCGCCCGGCGATCGCACCTTGCGCGTTCGCCGTAGACGCTCGGTCCCATCCCGGTCCACCCCCAACGGCTCGCCGGTGACCACCACGCCGTAGTCGCGCGCGGCGTCCTCCACCGTGAAATACCCGCGCGCCACGTCGCGCCGCACCAGCTCGGGGTCGCGGGTGAGCGGGTCACCGTAGCCGCCGCCCCCGGGCGTGCGCACGTGCACGGTGTCGCCGGCGCCCACGCGGATGTCCTCGTCCTTGGACCAGTGCGGGGAGCGATAGGAGGTGCCCTGGCGCTCGACGACGACCTCGTTGGGGGCGCCGTCCTTGCCACCGAAGAGCCCCGGCGGTCCGAAGCGCCCGTGGTCCATCAGGAACGAGAGCAGCGCCTCGCCGCGCCGGATGCGCACTTTGTAGTCGACGCCGAAGCCGCCGCGTGTCCGGCCGGCGCCGCCCGAACGCTCGCGCAGCGCGTACTGCTCGAACAGGATCGGGTAGTGCTGCTCCAGCACCTCGGCGGGCTGGGTCTTGGAGATGCCGATGGTGGAACAGCCGTTGGTGAGGCCGTCGTCCTCGGCGCTGCCGCCGTAACCCCCACCGGAGAAAACGTACATGATGTAGTGCCGTTCCTTCAGCGGATCGTAGCCGCCCAGCGTCAGGTTGCCGCTGGTGCCGGCCGGCGCGGCGAAAAGATCGTCGGGGATGGCGCGGGCCAGCGTGATGAAGACGCTCTCGGCGATGCGCGAGCTGACCTCGGCGGCGCAGCCCGAGACGGGCCGCGGGTAGCGGGCATAGAGAAACGTCCCGTGCGGGTCGGCGATCTTGAGCGGCTCGAAGCAGCCGGCGTTGATGGGCACGTCGGGGAAGATGTGCTTGATGGCCAGGTAGACGGCGGCGCGCGTGGTGGCGATGACGCTGTTGAGGGGGCCACGGCACGGCGGGCTCGACTCGGAGAAGTCGAAGTGAAGGTCGGTCCCCTCCTTCTTGATCGTGAGGCGAATGGCCAGCGGGTCGGGATCGACGCCGTCGGAATCCACGAAGGCCTCGCCGCCGTAGACGCCGTCGGGGATCTTGGCGATGTGGGCCCGCATCATCAGCTCCGAGCGCCACCGCAGCTCCGTGATGCAGGCCGCGACCGTGTCGGCGCCGTAGCGGTCGAGCAGCGCGGTGAGCCGCCGCTCGCCCACGGTGAGGGCGGCCACCTGGGCCTTGATGTCGCCGATCCGCTCTTCGGGCACGCGGATGTTGGCGAGGACGATCTGGAGAATGTCGTCGTCCATCACGCCGGCGCGGAAGAGCTTGACCGGGGGCAGGCGCAGCCCCTCCTGCTGCACCTCGGTGGCCCGCGTCGCGAAGCCGCCGGGGACGGCGCCGCCGGTGTCCGGCCAGTGGCCGGTGTTGGCGAGCCACGCCCAGTGCCGGCCGCGGTAGAAGAACGGCTTCACCATCTTCACGTCCATGAGATGGGTGCCGCCGCAGTACGGGTCGTTGACGCGATCTCTCGCACCTGGTCGAGTCGCGCGCCGCCCGCCACGCCGAGCAGCGCGTCCGGATTCAGCCGGCCGAGGAGCAGGTTGGCGTCCGTGATGGTGGGCTCCTGGCCGCCGCGGCCGTAGCCGATGGGGCCGGGCTCGGCGCCAGCGCTCTCCGGCCCCACCTGGAGGATGCCCGCGCTCGACACCCGGGCGATCGAGCCGCCGCCCGCGCCGATGGTGTGGATGTCGATCATGGGCACGCGCACGGGCAGGCCGTAGCCCATCTCCTTGTCGGCGCTCACCGCGGGCGCGCCGCCCACGATCACGCCGACGTCGAAGCTCGTGCCGCCCATGTCGCACGAGATCACGTTGGCGTGGCCGGCCGCGAGCGCGGTGAAGGCCGCGGCCTTCACGCCGGCCGCCGGCCCCGACATGAGCATGCTGACGGCGTGGCGCGCGGCCACGTCGACGGACATGGTGCCGCCGTTGCCCTGCATCACCAGGAGCTCGTGCTGGTAGCCCTGGCGGGCCAGCTCGCCGGCCAGCCGCCGCAGGTAGCGGTCGATCACCGGCTGGACGAACCCATTGATGGCCGCCGTCGTCCCGCGCTCGAACTCCCGGTACTCGGGGAGCAGCTCGGCCCCCACGGTAAGGTACGGGTTCGGCCACTCGGCGGCGGCCACGTCGCGGGCGCGGCGCTCGTGCGCGTCGTTGACGTACGAGTGGATGAAGTGGATCACCAGCGCCTCGACGCCGCGCGCGCGGAGCCACGCCGCGGCGCGCCGCACCTCGTCCTCGTCGAGCGGCGTCACCACCTGCCCCTCGGCGTCCATCCGTTCGGTGACCTCGAGGCGCAGCTCGCGCGGGATCAACGCCTCGAACGTGCCCTTGAGACCGTAGGGCGTCGGCCGCGTTCGCCGGCCCAGCTCCAGGACGTCGCGGAATCCGCGCGTGGTGATGAGCCCGGTGCTCGCTCCCTTGCGCTCGAGGAGGGCATTGGTGGCCGTCGTGGTGCCGTGGACGACGATCTTCAAGTCAGCGGGCGTCGCCGCGGCCTCGGCGAGGGCGGCCAGGACGCCGTCCGCCTGGTTGCGGACGGTCGTTGGCACCTTGGCCACGCGCACGGCGCCGGTGGCCTCGTCGACCAGCACGAGGTCAGTGAAGGTGCCGCCGACGTCCACGCCGACGAGAAGCGCGCGCCGCGGGGTCATGAATCGTTCCTCTATCGCGACGGCAGGGCGAAGTCAATCACGCGTGGCTGGCTTCGTCGTGGAGAAACCCTCCCGGCGAGCTGCGGCCAGAAGACGGTCGTCCAATGAAACGAACTCCAGGGTCGACGGACGAGCCTCCGCGACGAAGACGGCTGCGGCAAGCTGAAGAGCGTCCTCGCTGCGGAGATCGTGGACACGGAGGAGCCGCTTGGCCGACTCGCGCACCTCCTCACCAGGTTCGACCTCATGCCAACCCGCCCGCAGGGCGTTCAAGCGAACGAAGGCCTCAGCGGCGACGTCCTCCCGGAGCTGGCCGAACCGTTCCCGGCGCGCGATGGCCGATGTGCACTCGATCTCGCTCGCCCACCACGCGACCATGACCGGATCGCTCTCGTAGAGTCTTTGCATCGACCCGCTCATCGCTTCCGGCACGAGCAAGGGGACCACGGCGGAGCTGTCCCAGAACTTCACCGCCCTTCCCGGCGCTCGTCAAGAAGCGCATCGAGCACGCCCGAAGGCTTCCTCGTCTTCGGCAGCTTCTTCATGATCAAGGCTCTGGGTGGCGGGGCCGTCGCCAACCGGAGTCCCCCACGCCGTTCCAGCCGCGCCAGCCGGCCTTCCGGATCTTCGGCGGCACCCGTGAGAGCCGACACGAGACGTGCCACCGGTCGCCCGCGGTCCGTGATGACGATCGTCTCGCCGTGCCGTACGCGATCGATCAGGGCGCTGAGCTGATTCTTCGCTTCAGTTATTGTGGCTTTTTTCATCTGGCTAGAATCGCCACCTCATGTGTTGCCCGTCAAGGGTTGGCTGGCTCATCGCTGAAGCCACACCCCGCCCGGAGGGCTCGATGGAGTCTACTCGCGGCCGGGTCGCATGTTAGGATTCATCACGTTTTTCGTCAGGATCGGGAGGGTGCCATGACGCCAGTAGGAACCGAGCCAACCACAACCGAGGCCGACGTCCTCCGGGCCGACGACCGCCGCTTCGAGGCGATGCGGAAGGGCGACTGGGCCGCGCTCGACGCCGCGCTGGCCGATGACCTCGCGTATGTTCACTCCACCGCGCGGCTGGAGTCGAAGGCCGAGCACATCGCGAACCTGCGCGCCGGCAAGCCGCATTATCGCGGCATCGCGCCCCGCGAGCGACGGGTGCGCGTGCACGGCGGTGTCGGCATCGTCAACGGCGTGTCGGAGATGCACGTGGAGCGGGATGGCAAGGAGCAGCGCTTCACCGTCCGCTATCTGGCCGTCTACGCAAAGGCCGGCGAGCACTGGCGCATGATCGCCTGGCAATCCACGCGCGTGGATTCCTGACATGAGGGGCCCCGACATGGCCCGATAGCCAGACATGGGGGGCCCCGCATGGCCCCCCATACCCCCCAAACGCTCGGCAGCGCCCCGGCGGAGCCGTGGCGCTCCTCGTAGGAGACTCGGGATGGCGGTGCTGGTAATCGGCGCGACCGGCTTCATTGGTCCACGGCTCATCAGGCGGCTGATCGCGCGCGGTGAGTCGGTGGTCGGCATGGACCTGAACCCTGGCGCGGCGGCGTTCGCGGACGTGCCGATCGGAGCGCCGGTGGTCCGCGGGGACGTCACGCAGTTCGAGGACGTGATGCGGACCGTGCTCGACGTGAAGCCGGAGCGGCTCATCAACCTCGCCTACGGGCTCGGCGCGGGCGAGGGCAACC
>JBGPXN010000259.1:0-4778 GCA_041492755.1 Methylomirabilia bacterium
CACAGGAGAAAATGGCGAACATGGCGAGCGCGAGTGACCAGCGCCTGATGAGCAACATCGGTGGCTCCCCCTTTTGCTGGCCCCGACCGACTGAGTACATGGGGGGCCCCGACATGGCCCCCCATACCCCCCCGACGCTCGGGGCGCCCCGGCAAAGCCGTGGCACCCCTCGATACCCCCCATACCCCCCCGACGCTCGGCGCGCCCCGGGAAACCCGTGGCGCTCCGCGAATTCCCTCACACCCTCTGAGACCAGATCCTTTCTCCGGTAAACGCGGGCAGCAGGAGAATGGATCCACAGTGAAACGACGGGAGGAGACGAATAGATCCTGCGCCGAACGCGGACGAACGACTCGGCCGGAACGCCGACGAGAGAGCTAGTTCGACTTCACGACCTCACTGACCGCCACCCGGAGATTCCGCCGCGCCGCCTCCAGATGAGGGTACACGGCAAGCGTGCGCCGGAACAGCGCGGCGGCGTGGTCGTGCTGGCCCAGCGCCATGTGGCAGAGCCCCTGGCCCGAGAGCGCGCCGAAGTGGTGCGGCTTTCGGGCGAGGGTCTCGCGGCAGTCGGCGATCGAGTCGTCATAGCGGCCGGCCAGATAGCGCGCGGTCGCCCGCTTGTTCCAGCCCTCCGCGAAGTCGGGAGCGCGCTCGATCAGCTCCGTGAAGCGGCGCTCCGCGACGGCGAAGTCGCCCCGAGCGATCGCCGACGTCCCGGCCTCGAGCAGCGCGGCCACGGTGGGATCGTCCACTGTGCACCAGATCTCCCAGAGGTAGGCCGCGGCGCGCTCGGCGACGGCAGGGTCGTCGCTCCGGAGCGCGGCCACGGCCTGGCCCTCGGTCATCCCCGGGACAACCGGGTCCGTGAACGGCGCGGGACGCAGGCGCTCAGATCTTGGGCTCCGGACTTCGCCCAGTCGTCCAGGAAGCGCTTCAGACCGATATCGGTCAGCGGATGCATCGAGCTCAGCCTAGTCTCGCCGTCGAAGAGGTGTCAAGCAACGAACGGCCGCTCCGGAGCAGCGAACGCGTGCCGCGGGTCCCTCGACCCCTGTCGCACCCGCCCATCGGCCCCGCCGCGCGGTGATCGTTAACATGACTTCGCGAACGGGACGCTAGGCTTCGTACGCGCGCAGCGCCGCCTCCAGCGCCGCGCGATCGGGCACCGCGGAGTACCCCTCCCCTTCCACCGACAACGACGCCGCGCAGGTGGCGGCACTGGCGGCACGCCACGGATCGCCCTCGACGTGATAGCGCAGCATGAACGCCGTCGCGAAGACGTCGCGGGCACCGGTGGCGTCGACTTCGCGGGCGGAGCGCGGCGGCGTCTCGTAGCGGTCGCCGTTGACGAACAGGAGTCCACCACGCGCGCCCGCCGTCACCGCGGCCAGGGGCAAGCGCTGGAGCCACTCCATGACCTCGGACTCCTGGCCCCGAACGTCGTCGAAGCCCATGAACAGCGCCTGGACCCGGGACAACAATCCGAGCGGTGGCGTCCACGGCCGCGCGACCACGTCCACGCCCGCGCGATCGCGCAGCCACCCCTGGGCCGACGCGCCAACCGTGGCCGCCCCGAAGGCCTCGACCGTCAGCGGATCGACCTCGGCGATGACCGGCGCCAGCAGGACGACGCTCGCGTCTTCCCAATCGGCCGGAACGTCGCGCCCCGCGAGCGGCCGCGCCACCTGCGTCACGCTGAGCCGGCGCTGGCCCCCATCGGGCCGGTGCTCGAACGTCGTGGTGACCGGGCTCGGGACGCTCACCACCTCGACGGCCGGGGGAAGCGCCTCCAGCGGAAAGTCGGCGGCGTGGCTGGTGAGAAGGCCCGCGGAGAACCCGAGTCGATGGGCGGTGAGGACGGCATAGAGCGCCGAGCCGCCCACCCGAACGGTGTCGCCGGCGCGATCGAGAGTCACATGACCGACCGCAACGAAGTCAGGAGCAGCCACGGGTCGACTCTACGCCGGTTCGAGCGCCGGCTCCGCCGGCGCAATCCTGGGGGGAGGCAGGTCGAAGAGCGGGCCTCAGGCCCGCTCTCGACCGTCGGAAGGGGGGCGGAGCCCCCCTCCGAGGATCTGCTTGGCGATGATTTCCTTCATGATCTCGCTGGTGCCGCCACCGATGGTCATGAGGCGCGCGTCGCGCGCGAAGCGCTCGATCGGGTACTCGCGCATGTAGCCGTAGCCGCCGTGGAGCTGGACGCAGTCGTACGCGACCCGGTTGACCATCTCCGCGGTGAAGAGCTTCACCATCGAGATCTCGCGCACGGCGTCCTCGCCGGCCCGGTAGCGCAGGCAGACGGAGTACGTCAGGCAGCGGCCGGCTTCGATCAGGGTGGCGAGGTCGGCGAGCTTGTGCCGCACCACCTGCTTGTCGGCCAGCGGCCCGCCGAAGGCGTGGCGCTCGCGAACGTAGGCCATCGTGTCCTCGAGCGCGCGCTCGGCCATGGCCACCGCGTGCAGCCCGGAGACCAGCCGCTCCCGCTGGAACACGCGCATGACCTCGTAGAAACCCACGCCCTCGCGTCCGAGCAGGTTCTCGGCCGGCACGCGCATGTCCTGGAACGAAAGTTCCGCGGTGTCGCTGGCCCGCATGCCCATCTTGTCGAGGGTGCGGCTGACCGTGAAGCCCGGCGTCTCGCGCTCGACCAGGAACATCGAGATGCCGCGGTGACGGCGGCCGGTGTCGCCCGCCTCCACCCGCGCCGCCACGAAGTAGACGTCGGCGGTGGCGCCGTTGGTGATGAACATCTTGGAGCCGTCGAGCACGTAGTGGTCGCCGTCGCGCACCGCCCGCGTGCGGATGGCCGCGACGTCGCTACCCCCGCCCGGCTCGGTCACCGCGATGGCGGTGAGCGTGTCGCCGCGGCAGATGGCGGGCAGGTACTTCTCCTTCAGCGCCTCGGTGCCGGTCCAGTAGAGATGCGGCGACGCCATGTCAGTGTGCACGCCGACGGCCATCGCGAAGGAGCCGCTGCGCGAGCGCGCGCACTCCTCGTGCAGCACGGCGCTGGTTAGCAGATCGGCGCCGGCGCCGCCGTACTTCTCGTCGTACTCGACGCCGAGCAGCCCGAGCTGGCCCATGCGCGGCCAGATCGACTTCGGCATGCGCCCGGCCACCTCCCACTCCTCGACGTGGGGCATGATCTCCTTCTCGACGAAGGCGCGCACCGTCGCCCGAAACATCTCGTGGTGCTCGTCGAAGACTTTCACGGGATCCTCGTCATCGACGTCGTGGGCCCGGCGCCGCCGGGGCGGGGGCGCGGCTACCGCGCGTCGCCAAACGCCGCTTTCACCGCGTCGCGGTCGACGGCACCGTCGGCCGTGCGCGGCAGCGCCTCGGTGAACGCGACCGCGTGAGGCCGCTTGAAGCGTGCGATCCGGGAGCCGACGAAATCGCTCACCTGCTGGGCGGTGTACCGGCCGATCGCCTTCACCTCGACCACGGCCTTGATGGCCTCGCCCCACCTGGCGTCCGCGATGCCGTAGACGCACACCCCGCTCACGCCCTCCATCTGCACGATGACGGTCTCCACCTCGGCCGGGTAGACGTTCTCGCCACCGGGCTTGATCAGCTCCTTCTCGGGCTTGCGCTTGACGTAATAGAGGTAGCCGCCGGCGTCGAATCGTCCCACGTCGCCGGTGTGGTGCCAGCCGGAACGGAACGTGTAGGCGGTCACGTCCGGTTGACCGAAGTAGCCCTGGAAGACGAGCGGGCCGCGCACCACGATCTCGCCCGGCGTCCCGACCGGCACGTCGCGCTCGGCGTCGTCGACGAGCTTGATCTGGCACGCGGGCACCGGCTTGCCGGCCGCCCCGGGCTGGTCGACGACGCGTTGCAAGCTCACGAAGCCACTCGTCTCGGACTGGCCGAAGCCCGTCCAGAACTTCGCCGACGTCTTCTCGTGCAGGCGCTGGATCGTCTGCGGAGAGTCCAGGCCCGAGACGTGCTTCAAGCTCGGCAGCCGGCTGCCCGCGGCGTCGGCCGCGTCCAGCAGCGTGGCGAGCACGGGTGGGAAGTCCGAGACGTGGGTCACTCGATGGCGGTCGATCAACCCCACCGCCTCCTTGGGATCGTAGCGCGACACCAGCACGCTGGCGCCGCCCGCGTGCATCGTGGCCAGAGCCGTGCCGAGCGCGGTGATGTGGAACAGCGGAAGCGCGAGGAGGTAGCGGTCGGTCGTGTCGTAGCCGATGCAGCCGATGGCGGTGAGGTTTGCGGTCAGGACGTTGGCGTGCGTCAGCACGGCGCCGCGCGGCACGACGTCCACTGCCGCGGTGGAGATCACCGCGAACGGGTCGTCGGACGACACGGCGGGCGCGGGCGGCGCGGCGCCGTCCTGGTAGAGCGAGGTGAACGGCTTGAAGCCGGCGCCGGCGGGCGCGTCGAACTGGTACCAGTGGGCCACCGACTTCCGCGTGTCGGGCCAGCCGGCGACCATGGCGAGGGTGGACGCATCGACCACCATCATGACGGGGCCGGCGCGCGCCAGCACCCGTTCCACCTCGTCCGCGGTCAGCCGCCAGTTGATCGGGTACGCGATGATGCCTTGCCGGGCGCAGGCACCGTAGAGGTCGAGGTAGGCGACGTCGTTCTGGGCCAGGATGCAGATGCGGTCGCCCTTGGCGACGCCCAGCGCCGCGAGCCCGCCGGCGAGCGCATCGACACGGCGACGGAACTCGCGGAACGAGATCTCGCGATCGCCGTGGATGACGGCGGGCGCATCGCCGTGGACGAGCGCGCCGCGCGCGATCATGTCGTAGACCGTGAAGCTC
>JBGPXN010000232.1:0-6084 GCA_041492755.1 Methylomirabilia bacterium
CACGCGAGCGTCCAGATCTTCTCCGCGGTGAGCCGGCTCCACAGCGCACCCGGGCTCGGTGCCCCGCCCGGGCCCTGGATCGCCGCGGCCAGGATCCGCCCGAGCGGGAGGAAGACGAACAGGACGACGAGGAGCGTGACGACCAGGAGGCTCGTGGTGGCGAAGCGATCACCGCGCAGGTGCCCGAGGCGCGCCAGTCCGTCGCCGGCGAGGACGACGAAGCCCGCGACGAGGACGGCGTCGATCACGCCGAAGGCGGACTGGCGAACGGTGAACCCGTGCAGCAGGATCGCGGCGAAGCCGCCCAGTCCGAGGACGAGCCGTGGCATCAGCGCGGGAGGCTGTTGACCTCTTTCTCCCACCGGTCGAGCAGCCGCCGGCGTTCCGCCGATGAGCCGTACTTCTTGAAGTCGTAATCGATGAGCTTGATCTCGGACAGCTTCGGCGCTTCCTTCGGGACCTCCGCGCTGCGATTCGCCGGCACCTGGAACTGCTTGCTCTTCGCGCCCAGCGACTGCGCCGGAGCCGTGAGCGCCCAGTCCACGAAGCGCTTCGCGCCGTCGAGGTTCCGCGCGCCGTTGACGATGCTCATGGAGCCGATCTCGTAGCCGGTGCCCTCGCAGGGCGTGGCGCTGCCGACGGGAAAACCGGCGAGCGCCTCGGTGACGACGTCGTGCACGAAGCTGATGCCGACGAGGGTCTCGCCGCGCGCGACGGCCTTGACCGGCGCCGTTCCCGACTTCGTGTACTGGTTGACGTTGGCGTGCAGCCGCTTGAGATAGTCGAACGCCTTGGCCTCGCCCATCACCTGCACGACGCTCGCGATGGCGGTGTACGCGGTGCCGGACGACGCGGGGTTCGCCATCTGGATCTCGCCCTTGAAGGCGGGCTGCAGGAGATCGGCCCAGCAGCGCGGCGCCGCCGTGCCCTTCTTCTTCAGCAGCTCGGTGTTGAAGCTGAACCCGAGCGCGCCGGCGTAGATCCCCACCGTCTTGTAGCCCGACTGCTCCGCCTGGCGCACGGCCCAGGGATGCAGTTGCGCCAGGTTCGGTGATCGATACGAGGCGGTCAGTCCCTCCTCGGCGGCTTGCAGATGCGGATCGCCGGTGCCGCCGAACCAGACGTCGGCCTTCGGATTCGCGGCCTCCGCCTTGATCTGGGCGAAGACCTCGCCGGAGCCCTTCTGGGTCACCGCGACCTTCATCCCGCTCTGCCTGGCGAACTCGTTGGCGACCGTCTGACACCACTCGAGCTGGACGCTGCAGTACACGTTAAGGCTGCCCTGGGCGGCGGCGGGCGGCGGCGTACCGAGCACGATCGACAGACCGAGCGCGGCAATGGCGACCCATAGCATTCGTCCTCGCATGTTCGTCCTCCATGTCGTCACTGGGAACCGCGGCACGGCGCCGGCCCCGCGCCGCGTGCTTGCTTCAGGCCGAGCCGGGGAAGCACATTGATCCAGCGCTCCGTTTCTTCGAGAAAGTCCAGGCCACGCTCATCCTCCCGGCCGCCCGAACGTCGCCCACCACACGGGCCTCACCGCCCCGGCGTCATGCGGCGCGGCAACCACAGCGCCAGGTCGGGAAACAGGAAAAGCAACACCACGAGCAGGACCATCAGCACCACGTACGGGGTCGTCCCCCGCGTGACGTCGCCCGCCGTCGTCCCCCGCATGAGGTTCTGGATGACGAACAGATTGAGTCCGACCGGGGGCGTGATCAACCCGATCTCGAGCCACACCACCATGATGATCCCGAACCAGACCGGGTCGAAGCCGAGGCCCGTCACGAGCGGGAACAGGATGGGCAGGATGATGATCATCACCGACAGCTCCTCGAGCGCGTAGGCGATGACCAGCAGGAACGCGAAGACGACGGCGAAGAACGCCCACCGCGGCAGATCGAGCCCCACCACCGTGCTCAGGAGCGCCCTGGGGGCGCCGATGAGCGCGATCACGTGGGAAAAGATCGAGGCGAAGATGATGATCAGCATCACCATCGACGTGGTCCGGATGGTGGCGTGGAAGGCGTCGCGCAGCGCGCGCCAGGTCAGCGTGCGCATGAGCGCGGCGAGCAGCAGGCTCACGAACGAGCCGAGGGCCGCCGCCTCCGTGGGGGTGACGATCCCCAGGTACATGGAGCCCAGGACCACGACGATGAGGATCGCCACCGGCGCCACTTCGTAGAGCGAGCGCAGCTTGTCGAGGAGCGAGCCCTGGTCCTCCAGGACGCGCGGCGCCGTGTCCGGCCAAATGATCGCGTACGTGATGACAAAGGCAGCGAACATGATCGCGAGGACAGCGCCCGGCACCATCCCCGCCATGTAGAGGTGGCCGATCGAGGTCTCCGTCATGACCCCGTAGATGATCATGGGAATCGACGGCGGGATCAGGATGCCCAGCGTGCCGCCGGCGGCGAGCGAGCCGAGGATCAGCGGGCGCGCGTAGCCTCGCCGCTCCATCTCCGGGATCGCGATCATCCCGATGGTGGCGGCGGTGGCCACGCTGGACCCCGAGATCGCGGCGAAGATCGCGCAGGAAAAGATGCTCGCCACCGCGAGCCCGCCGGGCAGGAACGACACCCACCGTGCGACCGCGGTGTACAGGCCCTTGCCGATCCCGGAGTGCAGGAGGATGCCGCTCATGAAGACGAACAGCGGCAAGGCGATGAACGAGAAGCTGCTGGCGTTCGACCAGGCGACGGAGCCGACCACGCCCAGCCCGACGGTCCAGCCCTTCAGCCAGAGCAGGCCGATCATCCCGACCACCCCCAGCGCGATCGAAATCTCCACGCCCAGCCCGAAGAGCAGGAACAGCAGCCCGATGAGGAGGGCGCCGAGGAGGGTCTCGCTCACGCCTCCTCCTCGGGCGGCACCTCGTCGCGGCGGGGACCGAGCAACACGCGCACCTGCCGCGCCAGCGTGGCCAGCATGGCCAGGGCCATGAGGGCGAGCCCGGCGGGGATGACGAACATGGAAACCCAGAGCGGATACAGCATCACCGCGGAGACGCGGCCGTAACGAAACGCGGTGAGGGCCGATTGCGAGGTCACCCAGATGACGACGAGCAGGAAGACGACACCCAGCAGCAGGCTGAACAGGCGCAGCCACGCCCGCGCGGCCGGACGAGCGTGGGTGGTGAGCAGGTCGACGCGGACGTGGCCGCCCGCGCGAAACGTGTAGGCGGCGCCGCCGAACACCACGAGGACCAGCAGGAAGCTGGCGACTTCGTCGACGAAGAGCTGCGGCCGGGCGAAGAAGTACCGCATCGTCACGTCGTACGAGACGAGGAGCACGATGGCGAGCGTGGCGAACCCCGCGAGCAGAGCCGCCACGCCCGCCGCCCGACCGATCAACGTCGGAGCGCCTCGAGCCTCAGCGTCCGAGCGCCCCGAGCCTCGACGTCAGGGGACCGTGACCGATCAACGGCCGAGGGCCTTGAGTGCGAGATCCATCCCGCGCTTGCCGTCGGCGCCGGTGCGCGTCAACCAGGTGTCCCAGCCGGCGCGGGCGAGCTTGCGCGCCTTCTCGATCTCCTCCTTGGGCGGATCGACCACCGTCATGCCGAGTTCGGCGCAGCGTTGCCGGGCGCGCGCGTCCCAGGCGGTGGCGTCCTCCCACTCCTTGTCCTCCAGGCGCGATTCCTTCAAGGCGTCGGTCACCGCCTGCTGCAGATCCTTGGGGAGCGCGTCCCACGCCTTCTGATTGACGACGAACCACTCGCTGCCGGCGCCCGCGAGATACCAGTAGTTGATGAACTTCGCCACCTCGAAGAACTTCATCGGCTCGGCGTTGGTGGCGGAGGTCATGGCGCCGTCCACCGTCTTCTTCTCGAGCGCGGTGTAGACCTCGCCGAAGCCGATGCTGACGGGCGCCGCCCCCAGCGCGCGGGCGGTGTTGGCGGAGTCGGCGCCATAGACGCGGATCTTCTTGCCCTTCCAGTCGGCCACCGTCTTGATGGGTTGCAGCGCGAAGAGCTGCTGCGTCGGCCAGGCGTTGATGGCGAGGAGCTTGAGACCGCGCTTGGCGAGCATCTCGGTGAAGAACGGACGGAGCTGGTTCGCGGCCTTGCGGTGTTCCTCGAGGGAGCCGGTCATGAACGGCAGGTCGAGCGGCCCGATCTCCAGCAAGATGTCGGTGAGATAGCCGGAGACGACGGGACCGATCTCGGCACGACCGTCGACCAGGGCGGGAATGAGCTCGTGGGAGGGATAGAGCGAGGAGGCGGGATGAACGCGGATCTCCATCCGGCCCTGGGAGCGCTCCCTCACCTTGTTCGCGAACGCGGTGTAGTTGAGGGTGTGATAGTAGGTCGGCGCCGCCACGTGGGGCAGGTTCCACACGACCGGCTTGGCCTGCGCCCCCACCGGCGCAGGATCGATCCCCGCCCCACCAGCCAGCAGCGCAAGCACGACGAGCACTCCCGCCAGCCACGTCAGCCTTTTCATGCGCGCTCCTCCTTGGTCAAATTGGTTGGATCGCCGGCGCAGCGTCAAATCGACGTCGTTCACCGCGGGACGACTCGGCTCACACCGTCTGGATCAGCCCGACGCCGCGATCGGGATCGCCAGCGTGACGCATAAACTGCACGCTTGGCGCCGCGGTTGTCAATGCGAGCACGCCCGCTTTCCGCTCGCCCGGCTCGGCGCGGAATACCGGAAGGTGCAGATCGAGCGCCGAAAGGTCCCGGACACTCCCGACGCGATGGCGCCGATCGTCCGCGCGGCGGAGGACATCAGCGTGATCGTGGTCGGCGGCGCGGGCAAGCACTCGTCGTGGCAACCGACGTTCGGCGACGGCACGCGGCCGGTGCGCCGGACGATCGCGCGGAAGGATGGAACGCCGCTACGCCGGGTGGCGGACCTCCGCCGCTGAGAGTGCGCGCGGGCTGAACAGGCGGTGCACCCGGTGAGCGCCGTTCGCCGGCCGACCGTCCCGTTACCGCGACCGGAGGCCGGCCCAGGGATGCGGCTGCCCCGGTACCTTCACGCGCAAGGTATACACCGACGTGCGCGCGGTGAAGAAGAGCGTTCGCAGATCCGGCCCGCCGAACGCGAGGTTCGCCGGGACTTCCGGAGTGCGGATGATCCCGAGTCGCGTGCCGTCCGGCGCGAACACCCAGGTCCCGCCGGGTCCCGTGCAGTAGATCCGCCCGTCCACGTCCACCTTCATCCCGTCGGGCACGCCGTCCTTTTCGTCCGACGACATGTCCGCGAAGATCCGCCGGCGCACCACGTTGCCGCCGGCGTCCAGCTCGAACGCGTGGATATACTGCGTCCAGCGCGTATTGGCGACGTAGAGCACGCGCTCGTCGGGCGAAAAGGCCAGGCCGTTGGGATACTCGCAGTCGGCCACCAGCGACACCGCGCCGTCGGGCGCGATGCGGTAGACGCCGGCGTGATCGACTTCGCGCTGGGCCAGGGGCACGCGGAGCCCGGGATCGGTGAAGTAGAGGCTGCCGTCCGACTTGCACACGACGTCGTTCGGGCGGTTCAGTCGCTTGCCCTCGAAGCGATCCATCAGCACCTCGCTGCGGCCGTCGGCGGAGGTGCGGGTGACGCGACGGTTGCCGCCCTCGCAGAGCACCAGCCGTCCCTGCAGGTCGAAGGTGGTGCCATTGCCTTCGCCCGTCTGCTCGCGGACGACTTTCGGCGCCTGCCCGGGGGTCACCGCGTGCAGCGTGCTCCGGCGAATGTCGACGAAGTAGTAGAACCCATCCGGGTGCCACAGCGGTCCTTCGGTAAACCCGAACCCCGTCGCCACCAGCTCCGCCTTGGTCGTCTCCAGCAACGCGGACAGCGCATCAGCCACGGTCGTTCCCTTCCTCTCCCCACCCGCGATTCGTCAGCCCGGGCGCCGGCGCGTGGCTGGGCGGGCGGCGATTGGTTCGTGTCCCGATGGTCATTGGTTAACCCGGCGAGCGGCGCTACAATCGCACGTCGCGCAGGACTCGACCAGGGTTTCCTCTCATCCACGGTGGCAAGGGCGGCCGGCTTCGTTTTTGACGCGCCGGCTGACGCTCGCGTGACGCCCGGTATGGAAAAAGAGGCGTGAGGCGCCCCCGCGCGCCTCGCGAGGCGGCGATGG
>JBGPXN010000173.1:0-9915 GCA_041492755.1 Methylomirabilia bacterium
TACTGGCCTTCGAGGGCGGCGAGCATGTCGGTGCCCGGCGGGTTCTGGTTGGTGAGGAAGATGGCGACTTTCATGGGCGTGATCTTATGATATGCGCGCAAGCCATGTCACCCACAGTGCGCGCCGCCGTCCTCGTCAAGCCTCGCACGCTCGAAGCGCGCGAATTCCCTCGCCCGGTCATCGGCCCCGACGACGCGCTTCTGCGGATCGAAGCCTGCGGGATCTGCGGCAGCGACTACGAGCAAGTTCGATAAGATGCATACGTACTCGTTCCCGCTCGAGCGGGCCGAGGACGCCGTGCGAGCGCTGGCGGGCGCGTTTCCCGGGATGAACCCGGTTCACCTGGCGATCGTGCCCGGCGCGCCGCGCGTGGCGCTGCCTCGCTGAGCCGTTCGTCGGGACTCGCCGAGACGTTCGTCAGGAGGTGCTGCGATGACCATCCGCCTCGACCATCTCATCGTTCCGTCACGCAACCCGATCGCGGGCGCGAAGTTTCTCGCCGGTCTTCTCGACGCCCCGTGGGAAGACCGCCTGGACCCGTTCTCACCGGTGCACGTCAACGAGACGCTGACGCTGGACTTCGCCGACCGTGACAAGTTCGAGGGTCATCACTACTGCTTTCACGTCAGCGACGCCGACTTCAACGCGATCTTCGGCCGGCTCCAGGCGGCGCAGATCAAGTACCGCAGCCGCCCTCGGGGCGAGACCGACATGAAGATCAACACGCGCCTGGGCGGGAAGAACGTCTACTGGGACGATGCCGACGGGCACCTCTGGGAGATCCTCACCGTCAGCTACGCGCACGCCGGCGCGCCGGCGCTGAGCTCGATCGGCTGACGGATCATCGCCCCGCGGGTACCCGCCGACCCGCGGTCCGTGGAGGACCGAGCAGCCGCCGGCGCGCTGCTAGCCTGGATTATTCAGGACCGACGAGCGGGAAGCGCAGGCAGGTCGACGTACCGTGGGCGTAGAGACGGCCCGCGGCGTCGGTGAGCCTGCCCTCGGCGGTGCCCAGCCGCGCGCCGGCGTGGATCAGCCGGCCCTCGGCGCGGAGCGGCCCCGTCGAGGCGAGCACCGGGCGGACGAAGTTGACCTTCGTCTCCGCCGTCGTGCAGCCCTCGCCGGCGGCGAGCGCGGTGACGACCGCGCAGGTCATGGCCGAGTCGAGCAGCGTCATGGCGAAGCCGCCGTGGACGGCGCCCATCGGGTTGTAGAGCCGCTCGTGCGGCGTGCCTTCGAAGACCACGCGGCCGGGCTCCACCTCGGTCAGCAGGTACGGAAAGACTTCCATGATGGGTGGGGTCGGCAGCGTGCCGGCGAGGATGCCGCGCAACACCGACAACCCGTCCTGCGTGCGAAATGCCTCCACGGGCACCACGCCGATCTGTCTCGCCCCGCTCATCGTCCGCTCCTCTCCGGTCGATGCTGTCCCGTTCCATGCGAATGATTCCGCTCATGCGAGCACTCCTGCAATCTGGCGCCGCCGCTCGAACTCGACGGTCAAGACACCACTCTCCGCCTCGCGCCGCTGGATGTCGCCGAGCCGCCAGAGCAGGCGGAGCATCCGCCGGTTCTCGCCGAGCAAGTCCTCTTCGATCTCGAGCACGACGAGAGCGAACGGACTGATCTGGCCCCCGCCCGGCCCGCCGACGTCGCCCGGATGCGCGCGGCGCACGAGGCGTGGTTCGCGGAGATCACGCAGTAGGGGCAGCACGTCACGTGATGACGGCGCAGGATCGCCGTGGTTGTGCGGAAGGGTGATGTGACACTCGGAAACGTCGCGCTCGATCAGGGTGCCGTCAGCCAGCGCGAAGGCTCTCAACCCTTCAGCCCGCTCATCACCACCCCGCGCACGACCCACTTCTGGCACACGAGGAACACGACCAGGACCGGCAGAATGCTCAGCACCGCGGCGGCCGTCACCAGGTTGTACTCGATGAAGTACATGTTGGTGAAGCTCAGCAGACCGAGCGTGACGACCTTCATGGACGGCGAGTTCACCACGACCAGCGGCCAGAACAGCTCGTTCCACGTCCACATGAACTTGACGATGACGAGCGTGGCGAGCGCCGGCTTCACCGACGGCAGGATCACGCGCCAGAAAATGCCGAGCTCGCTGGCGCCGTCGATGCGGGCGGCGTCGATGTAGTCGCTCGGCACCACCTCGATGCTCTGGCGCATGAGAAAGACGCCGAAGACGCTGACGAGGTCCGGGGCCAGAATGCCGAGATACGTATCCAGCAGCCCGAACCAGCTCACCCACTGGTAGAGCGGCACCACGATCGACTGGAACGGGACCATCAAGATGCCGATGATCGCGAAGAAGAAGACGTTGTGGCCGGGGAAGCGGAACTTGGCGAAGCCGTAGCCGGCGAGCGAGGAGACGATCACGCTCGAGAGCGCCGACACCGAGGCGACGAGCGCGCTGTTGAACAGGAAGCGGGCGAACGGCTGGCGCTGGAAGACTTCGCGGAAGTTGTCGAGGTTGGTCCAGCGGTCGGGGGCGATCTGGAGCGGCACGCGCTGGATCTCGGGCACCGTCTTGAGCGACGTGACCGCCATCCAGAAGAATGGGAAGAAGACGCAGACGGCGCCCGCGGCCACGAGCGCGGCCGTGACCCAGTGCCCGCGGCTCCAACTCGCCGGCCTGCCGCGGCGAGAGCGGGCCGCGGGCCCGGCGCCGGGAGCGCCCCGAAGCCAGTGGGCGAGCCGGCGCTTCAGTATTCCACCTGCCGGCGGAAGAATCGCCACTGCAGAAGCGCGACGACCAGCAGGGACACGAACACGAACACCGCCATCACCGACGCGTCGCCGAGGCGGAAGTATTTGAACGCGGTGTCGTAGAGCAGCATGATCACGGTCTGGCTGGCGCCGGCCGGGCCGCCTTGCGTGGTCGCGTAGACGGTGTCGAAGACCTTGAAGTTGAAGATCAGCTCGAGGATCGTGATCATCACGATCTGCGGGTTGAGCAGCGGCAGCGTGACGCGCCGGAACGCTTGCCACGCGCTGGCGCCGTCGATCGACGCGGCCTCGTAGTACTCCCCCGGAATCGACTGCAGCGCGGCCAGGAAGATGATCGTGTCGAAGCCCAGGCGCACCCACACGTTCACGATGGCCAATGACGGCCGCACCATGTCGAGGCTCTGGAGCCACTGCTGCGGCGGCAGATGGAGGCGGCCGAGGAGATGGTTGAGGAAGCCGTAGAGCGGGTCGTACATCCACTGCCAGACGAGCGCGGCGGCCACCAGCGACACCGAGAACGGCAGGAAGTACATGGCGGTCCACGCGCTGCGCCAGCGCAGGCTGCGCAGGCGGTGCAGACCGAGCGCGACGGCGAGGGCCAGCGTGACGGTGACCGGCACCGACATCAGCAGCAGGCTCACTGTGTTGCCGACGGCCTGCCAGAACGTCGGGTCGGTCAGGACCTTGTCGTAGAGGCGCAAGCCGACGAACTGAGCCTCGCCGCCGGGGCGCGTGCGGTAGAACGAGCCGATCACCGACTGGATCAGCGGGACGAGGAAAACGCAGCCGAAGTACGCCAGAGCGGGCAGCACGAACAGGAACCCCGCCCGCCGCTGGCGGTCCATGTAGGAGCGGGGAGCGATGAACGAGACGACGCCTCGCATGCCCAGGTTATCGAGGAGCGCCTCGGCTTTGCCGGGGCGCTCCGAGCGTGGGGGCGTAGGGGGCCATGTCGGGGCCCCCTACGGCATCAATCGGCCATGTCGGGGCCCCCCACGTCTCAATCCTTGAGGATTCGATCCATCTTGGCCGCCGCCTCGTCCAGCAGCCCCTTCGGCTGACCCTTGCCGTAGATCGCGGCCACCACCGCCTCGCCGAACGCCGTCGCCAGCTCGTTCGACTTCGGGTGGTAGTACTCCGGCGGCACCGGCTGCTTCAGCATCTCCTGCGTCGACGCGTAATCGGGCCGCGCCTTGACGTACGCCGAGTCGAGGTTGGCCGTCCACACCGGCAGGATGCCTTGCACCTGGTGCTGGTCGAGATCGTCCTTGGCGTTGCTGATGAACTTGATGAAGTCCCACGCGGCCTGCTTGTTGGGGCTGTTCTTGTAGACCATGTTGGTCCACGGGAAGAGGTTGCCCGCGCCGGGGCACGCCTTGCCACAGGGCAGCGCGTAGACCTTGAAGTTGACGTCGGGCGCGTTCTTCTTCACCCAGCCGAAGAACCACGACTCGCGGTAGATCGTCGCCGCGCGCTTCTGGCCGAACGCGTCCTCGGGCGTGGGGAACGCGAGGCTCGCGACCTTGTGCTTCTGCACGAGGTCCGCGTAGAACTGCAGCGCGCTCACCATGTCGGAGCTGTTGGCGAAGCCCGTCGCCTTGTCAAGATTGGGCGACAGCATGCGCGCGCCGAAGGCGTGGGCGAAGGGCAGGAACTTGTCGGTGATGCCAACCGGGTGCCCCTTGTGGCGCAGCCCGAAGCCCACCTGTGTGGGCTCGCCCTTGGCGTCGAGGACGGTCAGCTTCTTCATCGCGGCCAGCCACTCGTCGAGGTTCTTCGCCGGCTTGTCGGGATCGAGGCCGGCCTTCTTGAAGAGATCGGTGTTGATGTACCACTGCTGGAAGTTGCCGTGCTCGATCGGGGTGCCGTAGCGCGCGCCCTTCCACTTGCCAACGGACACCATGTACCTGGGCAAGTTCTCGTCCCAGGTCTTGGCGAGGTCGGCGGGCATCTTGTCGCAGAAGTCGTACTGGCCGCACCACTGGTGCGTCATACCCATGAAGATGTCGGGCGCCCCCGTCTTGGCCATGAGCGCGGCGAGATACTTCGCCTCGTAGCCCTGGTACGGGATCGTGACCACCTGGACCTCGTAACCCGCCTTCTGGGCGAAGTCCTTGCCGCGCGTCTCGTAGAACTTGTTGAAGTCCGGATTCTGCTCCCAGTGCGTCCAGAACACGATCTTCTTCGCGTCCGCCCCGGCCGCCGGCGTCGTCATCACGAGGCCCGCGACCGCGGCCACCACCCCCACCATCCTCACGAGACTGCCTCGCATCTTCGGCTCCTTTCTCCTTTGAAAGCAGGGACAACTTCGAGAAGTGGTTCGTCACCCAGGAGGCGTACTCCGTCAGCGGAACGAAGGCCTGGGAGACGCGGACGCGGTGAAGTGGGCGGAAGGCGAGATGAAGAAGATCTACGAGGGCTGATCACATCATCGCCTTGATCTGCCGGAGCATCTCCACGTGGTCTCCGGGCTTCTTCAGCCCGAGCCCCACCGTGTACACCGACATGTGCGTGATCCCGCTCATCGCCCGCCAGGCCCGAATCTCCTTCTCCCATTCCTCGCGCGGCACCCGCGAGAGGGTGAACCGCCCCTCGATGCCGAACTTCGCCGGATCACGCCCGGCCTCCTGCACCAAGCCATGCATCCTGTCGACCGCCTGCTGCGCCTCCGGACCCGGACGGAAGTGCGGCATCCAGCCGTCGGCGATTCGTGCCGCGCGCCGCTGGACGACCTCGCTCTCGCCGCCCATCCAGGTCGGGATCGGCCGCTGCACCGGCAGCGGATTCAGTCCGGCGTCGGAGATGCGATGGTCGGCGGTGCGAACGGTCACGAGCTCCTTGGTCCACAGCGTGCGCATCAGGTCGATCTGCTCCTCGATGCGACGGCCGCGCGTCTTGAAATCCGTGCCGAGCGCCTCGAACTCGACCGCGTTCCAGCCGACGGCGACCCCGAGCCGCAGCCGGCCGCCCGAGAGCACGTCCACCGCGGCCGCTTGCTTGGCGACGAGTGCGGTCTGCCGCTGCGGCAGAATGATGATGCCGGTGACCAGCCCGACGCGCGACGTGACGCCGGCGAGAAAGCCGAACAGCACGAACGGCTCGTGGAACGGATGGCGATGCGTGTATGGCCCTTGCCAGCCGCCGGGCCGCTCGGGATTCGCGCCGAGCACATGGTCGAAGGCCAGGATGTGCGTGTAGCCCATCCCCTCGACGGCCTGGGCGTAGTCGCGGATCGCCCCCGGGTCATTGCCGATCTCCACCTGCGGGAACACGACGCCGATGTTCATGGGCTCCTCCGGAGGGGGATGATAGCAGCCGCGCACGTGCTTCGCCGCCCTACGCCGATATCGCCGGGCGGGCCGCCGTGAAGTACGATAGGTCCACTTCGACGCGCGAGCCTGCTCAGCCACTGGGTGCGCGAGAAGCAGGTGTTCACCCTCGAGCAGGCCGTGCGCATGCTCACGCTGGTGCCGGCGACCTACTGGGGTTTCGCCGAGCGCGGGCTCGTGCGCGAGGGGTTCAAGGCTGACCTGATCGTGTTCGATCCGGACACGGTCGCGCCCGAGATGCCGGAGGTCGTGGACGATCTGCCCGCGGGCGCGCGGCGGCTCGTGCTACGGGCGCGCGGGTTCGCGGCAACGGTGGTCAACGGCGAGGTGCTGCTGCGCGACGGCAAGCACACCGGTGCGCTCCCCGGTCAACTACTCCGCGGTCCCGCCGCGCGCCGCTAAGCGAGCGGCGCGTAACCGAGGAGCGCCACAGCTTTGCCGCGGCGCTTCCGAGCGTCGGGGGGGGGGCGAGGTGCGCCACGGGTTCCCCGAGGCGCACCGTGCGGGGGGGGGGGGGGGGGGCCATGTCGGGGCCCCCCACTCAATCAACCGCCGAGCGACCGGGCCAGCGCGCTCACGTCCGGCACGGTCTCGAGCTTCCGCAGCATCGCCATCAGCGCGTCGACCTTTGCCGGCGGCAGCACCCGGGCCGCGCAATCACGGAACTTCGTCTCCAGCTCGGCGTCGGTGAGCGGGTTCTTCGGCTGCCCCTTGGCCTGCGAGATGCGCCGCTGAACGGTGCGGCCGTCCTTGAGCGTGATGGTGACCTCGCTGAACCGCGTCGGGAGACACTCGCGCGTCGTCTGCTCGGGGTGGACGAACATCCGCACCTTCGGCATGAACTCCTGAACGTCCGCGCGGCGCGCCCGCTCATCGGTGAAGTCGGCGAGCCCGACCGACCGCTCGAGCAGCGCCACCGACACGCAGTACGGCATCGAGAACTTGCCCTGCAGCCCCGTCTCGGCACGGTCGTAGATCAACTGGTGGGGCGCCATGTAGTGAACGGCGCACTCCACCTTCTCGACGGTGGCCGGGTCGATGGCGTGCTCTTCGGCGAGCGCGAGGGTGGCGTCGAGCGCCTGGTGGGTGCTGGCGCAGGCGGGATAGCGCTTGACGCCGATCCCCGGATCCGCGACCTCGTGGGGCTTCCCCAACCCCGTGGTCGTCTCGTCCCACTGCGGCTTGCTGCTCCCGCCGTGCGTGGAGCCGAAACCGTCGACGTGCTCGAGCGCGCGCGGGTTCCCCGTGAAGCCGGCCTGGGCGAGCGCGGCGGCCTCCAGACCGCAGCGCGCGGCGTGACCGACGTGGAGCGGCTTGCAGTCGGTACCGAAGTTAGCCTTGATCCCACTCGACATCGTCGCCGCGATCGCGAGCGCGTGCGCCGTCTGCTCGGTCGACAACCCGAGCAGCTTGGCCGCGGCGGCGGCGGCGCCGATGGTTCCCAGCGTGCTCGTCGCGTGCCAGCCGACTTCATAGTGGGCGGGATTCACGGCGCGCCCGAGCTTCGATTCGATCTCGACGCCGATGACGAAGGCGGCCAGGAGCGCGGCCCCGGAGGCGTGCTGCTTCTCGGCGAGGGCGAGCGCGGCGGAAAGGATCGGCGCGGACGGGTGGCCGGACAGGGAGGCCTGCACGTCGTCGTAGTCGAGCGCATGCGAGGCGGTGCCGTTGGCGAGCGCCGCGTCCTCGACCGACCCCCGCAGCGGCGTCCCGGCGATGGTCGCCTCCTGCCCCGCCCGCCGATGCTCGATCATCGCCCGCACCCGCTCGGCCGTCGGCTCCACCGCGCCGGCCAGCGTCACGCCGAGCGTGTCGAGAATCGCGCGCCGGGCCGCGCGCACCGTCGCCTCCGGGAGCTTGTCGAACGATTCTGCCGTGACGTAGGCGGCGAGCTGCTCGATGACCGACGGTCCGGCCGTACGACTATCACTCATAATCGACTCTCCTGCGGCCTGCTTCGGGCCGTGGCTATGCGTTCGCCTTGCAGTACCGCGCGACTTCCTCGTGGGTCGCGAACCAGACTCCGCCCACGCGCTCCATGTGCTGGATCAGCTCCTCCAGCAGCCAGATGCGGGAACGGTGGCCGATGATGTGCGGATGCATGGTCAACAAGAATAGCCCGCGCTCGGCCACGGCGCCGTCGAACTCGGCCTTGAAGATCTCCAGCAGCGCGGACGGCGCCGTGTACGGACGGATGGCGGAGCCGCGGTTCATGCCGAGATACGGCGCATCGTCCTTGATCCACTCCACCGGCAGCTCGACGATGCCGGTCGCCTCGCCGTCCTCCAGCAGCTCGTACGGCTCGTCGTCCGCCATGAGCGACGAGTCGTAGACCAGTCCCAGCTCGCGGATGAGCCTCAACGTGCTCGGGCTGAAGTCCCACGACGGCACGCGTACGCCCACCGGCGTCCGGCCCGCGATCTTGGTCAGCGTCTCGTACGCACGGCGCATGAGATCGCGCTCGACCGACTCCGAAAGCTCGCTCGTCCACTCGTGGATCCAGCCATGCATCCCGATCTCGTGGCCCTCGTCCACCACCCGGCGCTGCTCGTCGGGATGGAGCAGCGCGACGACCGCGGGGACGAAGAACGAGGCCCGAAGGTGGTGACGTTTGAGGAGATCCAGGATACGGGGGACGGCCACGCGCGAGCCGTACTCGCCCTGCGACAGCCGGCCCGGCGAGACCGAGCCGTCGCGCAGGGTCGACGTCTCATGGTCGGGATCGAAAGACAGGGCGACGCAGACGCGCGCGCCGTCCTTCCAGCGGGCCGGACGCAGCGGCCGGCCGGCACGAACCTTCTCCACGCCGGCACGCCACCGGCGTTCCTCCCAGGCCCAGGCGGGATCGCGGTCGGACTCGTGTGAGGTCATGGCGGATTACGGATAATCCCACCAGGCGGCGCGGTCAAGTCGAATACGCTGGGGCCGGGCCGCTTGACGCTCGCGACGCATCCTCGTACCTTCACGTCCACCGCGTCCGGCGTGCCCCGCAGGCCGGAGCGAGATCACCCGAAGCACCGGAGGGTTCCATGTGCGTTGACAACGACTCTCGTCCCCCGATCCATCCGATCGCGGGCGGCTCCGCCGACACCCGCGACCTTCACCTCACGTCCGCGGACGGCACGCGGTCCATGGCCCACGCCGCGCGCGCGGCCTCGCCGACGGGCGCCGGGATGGTGGTCATCCCCGACGTGCGCGGGCTGCATCCGTACTACAAGGAGCTCGCCGACCGCTTCGCCGAAGTGGGCGTGGATGCGGTCGCCATCGACTTCTTTGGGCGGACGGCACCGTCCGACGATCGCAGCGACAAGTTCGACTTCATGCCCCAGGTGTCCCTGACGAAGCCCGACCAGCTCCAGGCCGACATCGCGGCGGGCGCGGCGTATCTGCGCAGCAAGGACGGTGGCCAGGTCCGCTCGCTCTTCTCCGTCGGCTTCTGCTTCGGGGGCGCGCTGTCTTATCTGCAGGCGTCGAGCGGCCTGGGCTACGCAGGCGTGATCGGCTTCTACGGCTGGCCGCTGGGGCTGAAGCGCTGGCCCGATCGGCCCAAGCCCATCGACGCGGTCGCGCAGTACAAGGCACCGGTGCAGTCGATCTTCGGCGGCGCGGACGAGGGCATTCCGGAAGGCGACCGCGAGCAGTTCGAGGCCGCGTGCAAGAAGGCCGGCGTGAAGCACGACGTCACCGTGTATCCGGGCGCGCCGCACAGCTTCTTCGACCGCAAGTACACGGAGTTCGCCGACGCCTCGGCCGACGCCTGGAAGCGCGTGCAGTCCTTCGTGCGCCAGAACACCAAAGGCTGACCCGGCGAAGGCGTAACCGCCGCAAACCCGCCGCGCCCCCA
>JBGPXN010000210.1:0-7589 GCA_041492755.1 Methylomirabilia bacterium
CCGGCTGCGGCTACGGCAGCGCTCCCGCCGAGCGGGAAGGCTTTCGCAACGACAGCGCCGTGGTCGTCAAGCGCTTCGAAGAAGGCATGGCCGCCGTGGCCCAGTTCTACAGCCGCGGGCCCACGCGCGTGCAGTTCATGGACAAGGATCCCAAGGGCTGGCAGGAGTTCCACGACCGGCTGGCCGCCGGCTCCGCGCGGGGCCACTCGCTCACGCTGCAAGGTGTGCAGATGAAACGGCCGTCCGTATTCGAGCTCGGCGAGGGCATGGAACGCATGCAGGTGCCCACGCTCGTCATGACGGGCGACGAGGACGAGCCCTGTCTGGAGCCCGGGCTCTTCATGAAGCGTAAAATCCCCACGGCCGGTCTGGTGATCATCCCCAAGTCCGGCCACACCATCAACCTGGAGGAGCCGGATCTGTTCAACCGCGCGGTCCTCGACTTCATCAGCGCCGTCGACGCCGGCCGATGGCGGCCGCGCAACCCCGAGTCGCTGGCAAAGTCCGCCATCCTTCCGACTGCAGTGAAGAGCGGCTAGCGTTGCGTCCCGTCGGCCGCAAGGAGCCAGTCATCGTGAGGAGCCACTGACATGCCCCTGCCGCTTGCCCACATCAACATCATCGATCTCACCCAGGCCCGGGCCGGCCCGACGGCGGTCCGGCAGCTCGTGGACATGGGGGCGCACGCCATCAAGGTGGAGCCGCGTGAAGAAGTGGACGGCGACGCTCTGCGCCTCGCCTTCGACTTCCAGAACGTGCACCGCAACAAGCGGTCGATCACGCTGGATCTCAAAAACCCGGCCGGCCGCGACGTCCTGTTCAAGATGACGGAGCGCGCCGACGTGCTGGTCGAGAACTACCGGCCGGACGTGAAGCGTCGGCTCGGGATCGACTACGACACGCTCAGCAAGATCAATCCGCGGCTGATCTACGGCTCGATCTCGGGCTTCGGCCAGACGGGGCCGTACCGCGACCGGCCCGGCTACGACCAGATCGCGCAGGGCCTCGGCGGTCTCATGTCCATCACCGGGTTGCCCGGGCAGGGGCCGGTGCGGGTCGGCATTCCCATCGCCGACCTCACGTCGGGCATCTTCCTCGCGCAGGGCATCCTCGTCGCGCTGCTCGAGCGCGAGCATTCCGGTCAGGGTCAGTGGGTGCACACCTCGCTGCTGCAGGCGATGATCACGATGCTCGATTTCCAGGCGACGCGCTGGCTCATCGGCAAGGAGATCCCGCCGCAGGCCGGCAACGACCATCCCACCGGGATTCCCACCGGTGTCTTCCGCACCAGGGACGGCCACATCAACATCGCGGCCGCCGGCCAGAAGATGTACGCGCGGCTCTGCACGGCCCTCGGCGTCGAGCCGCTCATCGAGGACCCGCGGTTCAAGGACGTGCGCTCGCGCTCCAAGAACCGCCACGAGCTGAACAAGGAGATCGAGAAGGCGCTCGCTTCGGGCACGAGCGCGGAGTGGGTGGAGAAACTCAACGCCGCCGGGGTGCCGTGCGGCCCGATCTACAACATCAAGGAAGTCTTCGAGGACGAGCACGTCAAGCAGCTCAAGATGGCCTCGCCCGTCCAGCACCCGACGCTGGGCGAGATCTTCGTGCAGTCGCCCCCCGCTGTCCTGTCCCGCACGCCCGGCGCCATCCGCTCGCCGGCCCCCGAGCGGGGGCAGCACACGGACGAGATCCTCGGGGAGTTTGGCTTCAGCGCTTCACAGATCGCCACGTTGCGAGCGGACAAGGCGATCTGAGTCGTGTGATCGCAGGGCGGCGGAGGGGTCCTCCGCCGCTCTGTCACTGCCAGCGCGCTCTGAGCTGGTTGCGCCGGGGTTGCGTTTGGTGCCGCACGTTGCCACGATCTGCAACGGCCGGTGAGTCGAGGCGGCCGTGAAACGCGGCGACGAGATGCCGTCTGGGCCGTCGCGGGAGCCGTGGACGCTGACGCTCGACGACTTCCACAGCGCGGACCCGGCGATGCAGAAGTGCCTCGACCTGGCCCGGCTGGCGGCGCGGACCGACCTGCCGATCCTGATCGTCGGTGAGTCGGGGACGGGCAAGACCCTCCTCGCCCGCGCCATCCACAACTCGTCGAAGCGCATTGCCGGCCCGTTCGTCGCCTTCAACGCGGCCGCGCTGAGCGACACGCTCCTCGACAGCCAGCTTTTCGGCCACGAGCGCGGCGCCTTCACCGGTGCCGAGCGGACCGTCCGCGGGAAGTTCGAGCTGGCTAACGGCGGCACGCTCTTCCTGGACGAGATCGCCGACATGAGCCCCACCGCGCAGGCCAAGATCCTGCGTGCCATCGAGTACGGCGCCAAGGGCTCGACGATGGCCGGCGTCGGCGTCGCGATGGCGCTGCTGTTCGCCGGGGGCGCCGTCGGCAAGCTCGTGTGCGGCGTGATGGCGGAGCGCGTCGGCATCATCCGCGCCGTGATCGTGACCGAAGCCGCGACGACGCTCGGCATCCTGGCCGTGCTCGCGTCACCCTGCATGTCGCGTACGCGATCCTCGTGCCGCTCGGAATCGCGCTGAACGGCACGTCCTCGGTGTTGTACGGGACGGTGGCAGAGCTGGTGACGCCGGAGCGGCGGTCCCGGGCCTACGGTCTCTACTACACCGTGACGATCGCGACGTCGGCGGTGGCGCCGACCATCTATGGGCTCCTGAGCGACGCCGTCGGCGGGCGGGCGACGCTCGCCGTCGTCGGGCTGATGGTGCTCGTCACGATCCCGCTCTGCCTCGTGCTGCGGTCCGCGGTCGCCGTGCCTGCCCGGGCGTGAGCGAGGCAGCGAAGCTCGATCAGGCCGCGGGAGCGGTGGCGATCACGCGCGCGAGCTGGTCGGGATCGACCGGCTTGAGCAGATGGGTGTCGAAGCCTGCCGCGACCGCTCGCGCCACGTCGCCGGGCTGGCCGTAGCCGGTGAGCGCGACCAGGAACACGTGGCGAGCCCCTTCGCTGAGCCTCACCCGTCGCGCGACTTCGTAGCCGTCGAGACGAGGAAGACCGATGTCGATCAGCGCGATGTCCGGGCGGCGCTCGAGAATCCGCTCGAGGCCCCGGTCGCCATCCGGTTCCGCACTGACGGTGTGCCCTTCCAGTTCGAGCAGCAGTCGCAGCGCCTCGCGAGCGTCCTCGTTGTCCTCGACCACGACGATGCACCGTGGAACGGCGGCCGCCGGCGGCACCGCCGCAGTCCCGCCCGGCGCGCCCGCGGCGGTCACCGGGAGTCGGACGACGAACCGACTGCCCCGGCCTCTTCCCTCGCTCTCGGCAGTCACCGTCCCGCCGTGCATCGTGACGAGACGGCGAACCAGGGTCAGGCCGATGCCGAGCCCGCCGCGCGCCCGGTCCAGTGAGGTGTCGGCCTGGGCGAACAGGTCGAAGATCTTCGGCAGCACCTCCGCCGTGATGCCGACGCCGCTGTCGGTCACGCTCAGTACCGCATCGTCGCCGTGCCGCTCGACCGAGAGTCGGATATGGCCGCCGGCCGGCGTGTACTTCACCGCGTTGTCGAGGAGGTTGACGACGACTTGTTCGAGCCGCACGGCATCGCCGTACACCGTGACGGGCGTGCCCGCACAGACCAGGTCATGGCCGGCGGCGCGGGCGGCCACCTCGGCAGATTGACAGGTGCGCGCCGCCATCTCGCTGACGTCGACCGGCGCGAGGTCCAGAACGATCTTGCCCGCCGTCACGCGGGCCACGTCGAGCAGGTCGCCCACGAGGCGGGCCAGGCGGTCGACCTGGCGGGTCATCATCGCGCGCAGACGGACCGCCTCGGTGTCCTGGCTGCCGACCACGTCGAGGGCGGCGACCGCGCTCCGCGCGACGCCGAGCGGATTGCGCAGCTCGTGCCCGAGGAGGGCGAGGAACTCGTCCTTGGCTTTGTCGGCCGTCTCCGCCTCGATACGCAGCGCCTGCTCGCGCTGGAGCGCCCGCCTCAGGTCCGTGACCTCAGTCAGCGTGATCACGGCCCCGACGGTCAGGCCGCCGGGGCCGTAGAGTGGTCCCGCGCCAAGCAACAACTGGCGCGCCGAGCCGTCGCTGCCGTCGAGCACGACTTCCAGGCCGTTCACGACCTGTCCCGTGAACGCCGCCGACACGGCCGTGCGCGCGTCAAAAAGCGCCGGGGCAAGGTCCGGCCGCTGGGCACTGTGCGCCATCTGCAACGGAAACGCCTCGGCGAAGCGACGCCCGACGGCCCCGGCGCCGCCCAGCTTGGCGGCGGCGGCATTGACGTCGGTGATCCGAGCGTGAGCGTCGCAGACGGCGACCGCCTCTGTGGCGTGCTCGAGGATCGACCGAGCGAGCTGGCCGGCCGCGACGATCTCTTCGTTGCGCTTCTGCTGCCGGAGATCCGTGACCACGAGGCACAGGCGGTCCACGCCGTCGGCGCTGACGATGCTCGCCGAGAGGTACACGGGAACTTCCGTGTCCCCTGCCGCCTGGAGGAGGAACTCGCCACGTCCCTTGCCCGTCTCCAGCAACACGGTCACGGCGGATCGGCTCGCGGGTGCGACGAGCGCGACGAACGAGCCGCCGACCACGGCGTCCATCGAGCAGCCGATGACCTCGGCGAAGCTCCGGTTGCAATAGAGGATCATGCCGCCGCGCTCGAGGGTGATCGCGCCCTCCTGCATCTGCTCGATGAGCGCACGATACGGGCGGTCCGCCCCTTCCAGCGTGTAGACCTGGACGCCGGCGGGGTTCTCGATCACCACGGCATCGACGTCGCCGCTGCGGATCGCGCGAAGGGCCTCCTCCACCTCTGCCAGCCGCGCTTGAAGCTCGGTCAGCTCCGCGCGGTCGTCCTTCCGGCGGCGCGGCCCTCGGGTCATCAGTGGCGCGGCCGCAGGTCGAGCCCCATGAGGACGCGCCCGGTGTCGGACATGTCGCCGATCAACCGCCGGAGCGGCACCGGCAGTCTCTTGATGAGCGTGGGGGCGGCGATGATCTGGTCGCGTTTCGCCAGTATCGGTTGCTGGTAAATGTCGATCACCTCCAGGTCGTAGCGGCCCTGAAGGTGCTCGTCGCAGATCCGCCGGATGTTCTCGATGGCCTTGAGGGACCGGAGCGTCTGCCCCGTCACGTAGAGGCGCAACGCGTAGCGGGGGTTTCCGTCACCGCCGGCTGGCTTCTGGACCTTGGGACGCTGTCGCGACTTATTGGCTGTCATGCGATCCATTCGACCCGTCAGCGATCGAGCCGCATGCCGAGTCCGACCAGCACGCGCTCGCGGTTCGAGAGGTCGCCGATGATCTTCTCGAGCGGCGGCCACAGCCGCCGCACGAGGGTGCGTGTGGCCACGATCTGATCCCCGCGAGCGAGCTGCGGATGCTCCAGGAGATCGATCACCTCACGTCCGCTTGGCGCTTCGGGGTTGTCCGGCTCATATGCCGCCCGTTTTCGCTCGCTCGCCTCGGCAGGCGGCGGTCGTTGCCCGGCTCAACCCGCCGGCGTTCCGCCATCGCCTTGCGGTCCTGCTCCAGGCGCCGGCCGAGCCCCTCCTCCTCGGCGATCACCGTGGAGGTCTCGGCGGTCTGGGCGCCGAACCTGGCGCGGAGCGTCACGATCTCCGCTTCCATGACTTGCCGCTGCACGTCGAGGCCGCGGCGCTGGGCCTCAATCGCTTGCTTGCGCGCGACGGCGGTGGCCTGCTCGCGCGCCTCCTGGGCCTGTCGGGCGGCGCCGGTGAGAACGCCCTCCGGGCCGACGTACACGTCCACGAGCCGCACGCCGTGGTCCGTGAGGACGAACTCGCTGACCTGGTTGGAGTGGTTCATGCCTCGCGACTTGAGGACGAAGATCGCGCGATTGCGCTCGCCCCCGATCTCGATGGTGCTAAGCAACGCCCACGTATCCATCAGCGAAACGACGACGATGTCGGTCGCCTCGCGTTCGCCCGCCTGGCTGAGGCTCGTGAAGAGGGCCGTGATGCCCTGCCGCTTGAGGTGGTCCACGAGACGGATCAGCATGGCGCTGACTTCGCTCCGCGTGCCGGCCTCGATCAGGTTGCTGATCGGATCGACGACCACGACGGCCGGTTTGAATGCTTCGATGGCGCGGTACATCGACAGCAAGAGCATCTCGAGCCCTTGGAGTGTCGGGCGGGCGGCGTGGAAGCGCAGGAGGCCCTTGGCCTCGGCCGACTTCAGGTCGATGCCGATCGACCGCATGTTGCGGATCACCTGCTTCGGCGATTCCTCGTGCGCGAAGTAGAGGCATCGCGCGCCGCGCCGGCAGGCGGCGTCGGCGAAATGCGCGGCGATGCTGGACTTGCCGGTGCCGGCGGTGCCGGAGACGAGGATGCTGCTGCCGCGGAAGTATCCCTTGCCGCCCAGCATCTCGTCGAGCCGCTTGATGCCCGTGGCCACACGCTCGGTCGACGCCTCGTGCTGCAATCCGAGGGAGGTCTCCGGCAGCACGCTGATGCCGTGCTGGTCGATGAGGAACGGGTATTCATTGGTCCCGTGCATCGAGCCGCGATACTTGACGATGCGGAGCCGCCGCGTCGAGGTCTGAGCGTGGACGCGGTGGTCGAGCAGGATCACCGCGTCCGAAACGTACTCTTCCAGCCCGTGGCGGGTCAGCGTGGCCTCGCCGCGCTCGCCGGTGACGATCGCCGTGACGCCCCGGTCCTTGAGCCACTGGAACAAGCGGCGCAATTCGGAGCGGAGGAGGGAGGCGTTCGCCAAGCCCGTGAAGAGCGACTCGACGGTGTCGAGGACGACGCGCCGGGCCTTCACGGCGTCGATGGAGTGGTCCAGCCGCACGAAGATACCTTCGAGGTCGTACTCGCCCGTCTCCTCGATCTCGCCGCGCTCGAGCCGCACGTGATCGATCGCGAGACGCTTGCGCGCGACGAGGTCGGGAAGGTCGAACCCGAGCGAGGCCACGTTCTGCGCCAGGTCCCCGGCCGGCTCCTCGAAGCTCATGAAGACGCCCGGCTCGCCGAACTTCACCGCGCCGTGAACGAGGAACTCCATGGCGAAGACGGTCTTGCCGCTGCCGGCGCTGCCACAGATGAGCGTGGGCCGCCCACGCGGCAGGCCGCCGCCGGTGATCTCGTCGAGTCCGGCGATCCCTGTGGGGGTCTTCGGAAGTGTCGGATGCGTGGATTTGCGTTCCGTCGACGTGCGCGTTCGATTGAGCATGAGGGAAGTCTATACCTGTAGTTGGGAAGGTAGAAAGGCGAACGTCGGAGAATGAGCGTTATGTCACCCAGCCCAGGCGAAAAGTACGTCGCCTCCTGGCCGGCGCGGTCCACCAGCCACGTCGCGTCCGCCTCCGCGCCCATCGGCTGCCAGATCTTCTCTTCCAGGTGCTGAGCGACCGGCCGGCCGCCGACGGCGCGCAGGACCAGGCCGAGCACGTGCGTCTCGACCGAGGCATAGGAGAACTTGGTGCCACCCGGCGTCGCGCGTATACGCCTGCAGGTGGATCGCGGTACGTCCCGCGCAGCGGCGCGTCCCAGCGCGAGCGCTGCTCGACGAAGTCGCGCGCGGCGAAGAACCCGCCGTGCTCCCGCGCATAGCGGCACGCCTCCGCCGCGACCGGCCCCGCGTAGAAGCCGGCACGCCCA
>JBGPXN010000312.1:0-2482 GCA_041492755.1 Methylomirabilia bacterium
ATCAGGCGTACGCGCCGGCCTCGAGGAGCCGGGCGAGCGATACGCGGGCGAGGCCGGCCGTCGGCCCGGTGATGAAGATGGCGGGCGGCTCGATGCCCGCCTGCCGGGCGGCCTCGGCGATGGTGCCAAGCTCCCCGGACACGATCCGGGCGTCGCGTCTTCCCGCGGCTTCGACCACGAGCGCCGGCTCGCCGGGATCGCGTCCGAGATCGGCGAGCAGCGTGGTGATGGACGGCAGTCGGCGCGCGGCCATGTAGAAAACCAGCGTGCCCTCGATGCGGGCAAGCAGATCCCAATCGAGCCCGGCGGTCTCGTCGGCCGTGTGATCGGTCCCCGTGGCCAGCACGACCAGCGACGCCCGGCCGCGCGCGGTCAGCGAGCAGCCGGCGACGGCGGCCGCGGCGGTCGCGGCCGTCACCCCGGGAACGATCTCGAAGGGCAGACCGGCCGCCTGCACGGCGCCGATCTCCTCGTCCAGACGCCCGAAGAGGCCGGGATCGCCACCCTTGAGGCGCACCAGGCGCCCGCGGGCGCGCGCGCGCTCCACGATCAACCGGTTGATGTCGTCCTGGGCGACACCCTGGCGCCCGGCGGCTTTTCCGACGTCGATCACGTCGGCATCGGCGCGGACGTCACTCAAGAGCTCGACCGGGATCAGGCGGTCGTGCACCACGACGTCGGCCTCGCGCAGCCGGCGGAGTCCCTTCAGCGTGATGAGCTCGGGATCGCCGGGACCCGCGCCGACGAACGACACGAAGCCGGCCGCATCGGACCGCCTCATGGGGCGAAATGGGAAAGGCGGCGCAAGCGCACGGCGCACGCCTTGAGCTCGGGCTGCTGGGAGTACGGATCTCGCGCGCTCAGCGTCAAGTTGTTGGCGCTCTTGTAAAAGCCGTGGCGGCGCCCCCAGTGGAACGGCAGGAAGCACGTGCCCTCGCGGATGGCGTCGGTCACGCGGCACTGCGCCACCGCCTTGCCCCGCCGCGACGTCACCTCGACGAAGTCGCCGTCCTGAATCGCGAGCCGGCGCGCGTCGCGCGTGTTCACCTCCAAGATCGGCTCCGGCGTGCGGCCCCGCAGCGCTTCCACCTGCCCCGTCCGCGTCATCGTGTGCCAGTGATCGCGCACCCGCCCCGTCGTGAGCGTCAGCGGGTACGACGCGTCGGGCGGCTCCGCCGGCTCGTCGTGCTCGATCGCGATGAAGCGGGCCCGGCCGTCCGGCGTCGGAAACGTCCCGTCGGTGTAGAGACGCTCGGTTCCGTGATGCTGCGGCGACGGGACCGGCCACTGCAGGGGGCCTTCCATCGCGAGACGCTCGTGGGAGACGCCGGAGTAATCGCACGCCGTGCCGCGGGTGAGCGCCGCGAACTCGTCGAAGACGTCGGCGGCGCCGTCGTAGGCAAACGCCTCTTTCCATCCCATCTCCTGCGCGAAGCGCGCGAGGATGACGGCGTCGGGCAGCGCGTCACCCGGCGGCTCGACGAGCTTGGGCAGATACGTCAGCCGGCGCTCCGAGTTGGTCATCACGCCGTCCTTCTCCGGCCATTGCGCGGCGGGCAGCAGCACGTCGGCGAAGGGGGTGGTGTCGGTCGGATGGTAGGCGTCCTGGACGATGACCAGCTCCGCCTGACGCAGCGCCTTGTCGACCAGATCGAGGTCGGGCAGCGACGCGGCGGGGTTGGTGCAGAGGATCCAGATCGCGCGGACTTCGCCCCGGGCGAGCGCTTCGAACATCTCGAGCGCCGACAGGCCGGGCTTCGGCGCGATCCGGCCCGGCGGCACGCCCCAGTGCTGCTCGACGACGGCGCGGGCGTGGGCGTCGGTGACCGCACGATAGCCCGGAAGCAGATGCGCGAGTCCGCCGGTCTCGCGCCCGCCCATGGCGTTCGGCTGGCCGGTCAGCGAGAACGGTCCGGCCCCGGGCCGGCCGATCTGGCCGGTGGCGAGGTGGAGGTTCAGGATCGCCGCGTTCTTGTCCGTTCCCTGGTGGCTCTGATTGATCCCCATGGACCACAGCGTCAACGCCGCACGGGCCGCTCCGAATCGCAGGGCGGCCGTCACGATCGCCTCGCGCGAAAGCCCGGTCAGCGCCGCGGCACGCTCCGGCGGGTAGCGCTCGACTGTCCGGCGCACGTCCTCCCAGCCCGTCGTGTGAGCGCCGATGAACGCGCGATCGATGAGCCCGTCGTGCCACAAGACGTGCAGCATCCCGTTGAAGAGCGCGATGTCCGAGCCCGGGCGCAGCGCGAGGTGGAGATCGGCGATGTCCGCCGTCTCCGTCCAGCGCGGGTCGGCGACGATCACGAACACGCCGTCGGGCGCGGAGAGCTTGCGCTTGCGGATGCGCTTGAACGTGATGGGATGGCAGTCCGCGGTGTTCGTCCCCGCCAGCAGGAAGCAGTCGGCCAGCTCGATGTCGGCATACGACGCGGGCGGGCCATCCGCGCCCAGCGAGCGCGTATACCCGACGGCGGCCGACGCC
>JBGPXN010000028.1:0-37673 GCA_041492755.1 Methylomirabilia bacterium
CGCACGACAGCCCCGCCCTCGATCCTGTTCTCACAGATCTCCATGACGCTCAGGACGCCGTCCACGCCACCCGCACCGTTCGAGCTGTCGACGACGTTGTCGTGCACGCGCACGTCGCCTCCGATGTCTGCGGATTCGATGGGAATTGCGCAGTGTGAACGTGCGCTGCTTCCAACGACAGAGACTTGTACCGCGCCGTGCCGGCGGTCGGCGCGTTCGGACGACGGCGAGTCCGCCGCGACTGGCGCCGCGGCCAGTGCCCCATGAGATCGCCGTGGGTGTGCTAGCGTGAGTCTCCCGGGAGGCGCCTCTTGCAGATCGGCGTGGACATCGGCGGTACCTTCACCGACATTGTGGCCCTCGACCGTGGGGGGCGGCTGACGCTCACCAAGGTTTCCAGCACCCCCAAGAACCTGCTCGACGGCATCGGCGCCGCGGTTCAGCGGGTCCTGGCCCTCGCCGGCGCCACACCTGCCGAGGTCGAACGCTTCATCCATGGCACGACCGTCGCCACCAACGCCATCCTCGAGCAGAAGGGCGCCCTGACCGCGCTGCTGATGACGGAAGGCTTCGAGGACGTGCTGGAGCTCGGCCGCCAGAAACGCTCCCGGATGTACGACCTCTACATGGACCCGGAGACGCCGATCTTCCTGGCCCCGCGGCGGCGGCGCCGTGGCATCCGTGAGCGCCTCGACGCCCGCGGCACCGTCCTCACCCCACTCGACGAAGATCGCGTGCGGACCGCCGTCGGCGAGCTCCGTCAGCAAGGCGTGCAGGCCGTCGCCGTCTGCTACCTTTTCTCGTTCGTCAATCCCGCCCACGAGCGACGCACGCGCGAGATCATCCGCGAGGTCGCGCCGGAGGTCAGCGTGTCGCTCTCCTGCGAGGTCGACCCGACCTTCCGCGAGTACGAGCGCACGTGCGTGACCGCGTTCGACGCCTACCTGGGCCCGGTGGTGAAGCGCTACCTCGCGGGGCTTGCCGACACGCTGCGCGATCTCGGCGTGAGCGCGCCACCGCTCATCATGCGCTCGCGCGGCGGCATCGTCTCCGCCGCGCTTGCCGCCGAGCAGCCGGTGACGTTGTTCCTCTCCGGACCGGCAGGCGGCGTCATCGGCGCGAAGTTCGCGGCGGAGCGCTCCGGCGTGTTCGATTTCGTCTCGCTCGACATGGGTGGCACCAGCAACGACGTGGCGGTGGTGCGCGGTGGTGAGCCGCTCATCACGAGCGAGGGGATGATCGGCACGTACCCGGTGCGCACGCCCATGGTGGACGTGAGCACGATCGGGGCGGGCGGCGGGAGCATCGCGTGGATCGACGCGGCGGGCGGGCTGCGCGTGGGGCCGCAGAGCGCGGGCGCCGAGCCGGGCCCCGCGTGCTACGGGCGCGGCGGCGAGGCGGCGACGGTGACGGACGCGAGCCTCGCCCTCGGCTATCTGAATCCCGAGCGCTTCGCCGGTGGGCTGATGACGCTCGACGCGGGCGCGGCGGAGAAGGCACTCGCGGCGATCGGCGCTCAGCTCGGCCTCGATGCCGTGGCCACGGCGGCGGGCATCCATCGCGTGATCAACGCGCGCATGGCCGACCAGATCCGCCTCGTCACCATCAAGCGCGGCTACGATCCACGCACCTTTTCGCTCGTCGTCCTCGGCGGCGCGGGGCCGGTGCACGGCGTGCCGCTCGCCGAGGAGATGGGCATGGCTGAGGTGATCGTGCCCGAGGCGCCGGGCGTGCTCGCCGCCTTCGGCCTCCTCGCCGCGGCCATCGAGCATCACCACGCGCGTACCCTCCACTCGCGCGCCGACACCGTCGACCTGACGTCGGTCAATTGCTGCCTGGCCGAGCTGGACGCGGCCGGACGCGCGCGCATGGGGGAGGAGGGCGTGCCGCCGGGCGAGGTGCGCGTCGCCTACTCGGCGGACATGCGGTACGTGGGCCAGGCCTACGAGCTCGAGGTGCCGATCGCGGTGCCCGTGGCGCTCGGGCGGATGCCGGAGATCCTGAGCGCGTTCCACGCCGTGCACGAGCGCGTCTACGGCTACGCGCGAACGCAACAGCCGGTGGAGTTCGTCAACTTCCGCGCCGTGCACACGTTTCCCCTGCCCCGCCCGAGGCTGCGACCAACGGCGCGCGGCGGCGGTTCGATCGACGATGCGCGCCTGGGCACGCGCCGCGCCTGGTTCTCGGGTCACGCCTTCGTCGGGACGGCGATCTACGATCGCGGGCGGTTGCCGATCGGCGCGCGGGTCGTCGGCCCGGCCATCATCGAACAGCTCGACACGACGACGGTGCTGCCGCCGGGGCAGGCGGCGGTGGTCGACGTATCTGGTAACCTGCGGCTGCGGAGGACGGCATGAGCGTGGTCACGATCGATCCGATCCTGCTCGAGGTGCTGCGCAACCGGCTCGACGCGATCGCCGACGAGATGGAGCTGACGCTCCTCAAGAGCGCGGCCTCGCCCATCGTGAAGGAAGGCCTCGACGCCTCCGCCGCCCTCTTCAACGTGGACGGCGAAACGGTGGCCCAGGCCGCCGCCATCCCCATCCACCTCGGCGCGCTGCAGTTCGCCGCCCAGCGCATCGTCCGCGCGTTCCCGCCCGAGAAGATGGAGGACGGCGACGCGTTCCTGCTCAATGACCCCTACGACGGCGGCACGCACCTGCCCGACATCACGCTGGCCGTGCCCGTCTTCGTCGACGGCCGCGCTGTCGCGCTGGCGTGCACGATGTGCCATCACCAGGACGTGGGCGGCCGCACGCCGGGCAGCGTCCCCACCGACGCCACCGAGCTCTACCAGGAAGGCCTGATCATCCCGCCCACCCAGCTCTTCCGCGCCGGCGTCCTCGACGAGAACCTCCTGGCACTGCTCACGCGCAACGTGCGTCTGCCCGACGTGTTCACGGGCGACCTCATGGCCCAGGTGGCGGCGGGACGTCTCGGGGGTCTGCGCCTGCGCGAGCTGTTCGCCGTGCACGGCACCGACTCCGTGCTCGCGTACATCGAGGAGCTGCTCGCGCGCGGCGAGCGGCTCACACGGGCTCAGATCGAGACCATCCCTGACGGCGACTACGCCTTCGAGGACTACCTCGACGACGACGGCGTCGATCTCGGCAAGCGCGTGAAGATCGCGGTGACCTTGCGGGTGCGCGGCTCGTCGATGACCTTCGACTTCACCGGCACCGATCGCCAGGTCCGCGGCCCCTTCAACTCCGTCCCCGCCTCGACAATGTCCGCCGTCTTCTACGCGGTCCGCGCGATCTCCGACGCGTCCATCCCGAACAACGGCGGCTGCTTCCGCGCCGTGGACGCCGTGCTGCCCGAGGGCACGATCGTCAACCCGCGCCCGCCCGCGCCCGTGAGCTGCCGGACCGCGACCATCAAGCGCATCGCCGACACCATCCTCGGCGCGCTCGTCCGCGCCCTGCCCGGCCGCATGCCCGCCGCCAACTCCGGCACGCTGCTGGTGATGGCCTTCAGCGGCATCGATCCCGCGACGGGTAAGCCGTTCGTGGCCAGCGAGCTGGCCGCCGGCGGCATGGGGGCCCGTCCCAACAAGGACGGCATCGACTGCATCGAGACCGACGTCTCGAACTGCATGAACATCCCGGTGGAATCGGTGGAGATGAACTTTCCCCTGCGGATTCCGCGCATGCGACTGTGGGCGGACTCGGGCGGCGCCGGCCGGTGGCGCGGGGGGCTCGGGCTCGAGAAGGTGTACGAGGCGACGACGACCGACGTCACGATCTCGCATCGCGGTGAGCGATTCTCCTCGGCGCCGTGGGGACTGGAGGGCGGCGCCCCCGGCAAGTCGGGGCGCGCGTTCATCGTGCGTGGCGACGGCACGCGCGAGGAGCTGCCGTCGAAGAAGATGATCGTGCTGCACCCGGGCGATCAGCTGTGGGAGTACATCGCGGGAGGCGCGGGGTTCGGGGATCCCCGGGCGCGGGGTGCGGACCTGGTGCTCGCGGACGTCGAGGACGGCAAGATCAGCCGCGCGGCCGCCACCGAGACGTACGGCGTGGCCACCGCCCAGCCGCCACCGGCGCCCCGGTAACCCGTCGGCTCCGGTCAGCTCGACCGAAGCGCCGTTCTCAGCGGCCGTCCCAGGTTGCCGCGGGGTACGACGGTGACTCCGTCGAGATCGAGCCATCGCGCCACGTCCGCCACCTCGGCCGCGAGCGCCGATACCACCCGACTCGAGTCCACCCCGGGCTCCGCATGCGCGGCCTGCACCCGGAGCACGCGGGCCTGGCGGTCCGCCTTCAGGTCGACTCGGGCGACAAGTCGGTCGCCGAGGAGAAACGGCAGGACGTAGTAGCCGTGGGTGCGCTCGGCCATCGGTGTGTAGATCGAGATCCGGTAGTGGAATCCGAACAGGCGCTCCGCGCGCTGGCGCTCCCAGATCAGGGAATCGAAGGGCGACAGCAGCGCCCGTGCCTCCACGCGGCGGGGCACCCGGGCCCTCGCATGCAGGTACGCCGGCGACGTCCACCCCTCGACCTGGACCGCGCGCAGCTCACCGGCGTCCACCAGCTCCGCGATGCGCCGGCGCGTCTCGACGACGCCCATTCGAAAGTAGTCCTTCAGATCCCGCTCGGTCGCCACGCCCAGCGCCCCGGCCGCGCGCCGGATCAGCGCGCGCTGCGCCTCGTCCTCCGGCGGGGTGGGCATGGCGAGCACCGCCGGAGGAAGCGCGCGCTCGGGCAGATCGTAGACGCGCTCGAACTGACGGCGGGTCGCCGTCGTCAACCGGCCGGTCCAGAACAGCCATTCCATCGCCCGCTTGCCGTCGCTCCAGCCCCACCACGGGCCCCGCGCGCGGCCGCCGCTCCGCAGCTCCGAGGCGGCCAGGGGTCCGCGGTCCGCGACCTCGGCCAGGATCGCGTCGATGAAGACCTTGCGACGCCGACTCCACCGCGCGAGGTCGTGATAGGTCCCGATGCCCTGCTCGGCCCGCGCCATGCGCCAGCGGAAGAGCGGGTGCAGCGCGATGGGCAAGAGCGACGCCTCGTGCGCCCAGTACTCGAACATCCTCCGGCGCCGACCAGCGTAGGCCACGCGGTCGAGGAGGTCGCGATCGTAGGGGCCGAGGCGGGAGAACAGCGGCAGATAGTGCGCGCGCACGAGCACGTTGACGGAGTCGATCTGCAGCAGCCCCAGCCGCTCGACCGTGCGGAGGAGCGCGGGCGACCGCGGCCGGCCATCACGACGGGCTCCCTCGAAGCCCTGGGCAGCCAGGGCGATCCTGCGCGCTTCGGCCGCGGAGAGCGTGTCGATCCGGTGACGCTACGCCGAATGCTCCGGCCGCGTCAACGCGATCGAGATCGCTCACCCTTTCGGCGCACCTTCGCCGGGGGTGGTCTCGCCAAAAACGCTCCCGGGCGACGAGACCGCTCCGTTACAGTGAACCGGTGAACGATGCCGCGCGGAGGACAGAGGTGAGAGGTCAACGCGGGCCGCAGCGGCGCTTGCATTTCTCGGGAGTCGCGGGCGCCGGCATGAATACGCTGGCCCAGCTCATGGCGGCGTGGGGACACGACGTCCAGGGCTCGGATCGCGCGTTCGATATCGGAGCGCAGACAGGGCTGGCCGCCAAGCTCCGCGGCCTCGGGATCGAGCTGCGCCCTCATGATGGAGCGGCGATCGTCCCGGGAATCGATACCCTGATCTTCTCGGGCGCCGTGGAAGCGGATACGCCCGAGCTCCGTGCCGCCCGGGAACTGGGGATCGAGACCATACCGCGGGCGACGCTGCTGGCCGACGTCGTCAATGGAGGCAGTCCGAGCGTGGCGGTGGCGGGAACGAGCGGGAAGACCACGGTCACCGCGATGGTGGGCTGGATACTGCGTCGGGCCGGGATTCCGGCAACGGTGCTCGGGGGAAGCGCCGTGCTCGGCGAGGGGCCGGGTGGCTGCTTCGCCGCCGGCCCGATCGGCGGCCCGGTCGTGGCGGAAGCCGATGAATCCGACGGCACGCTCGTCGGATACCGGCCCGATATCGGTGTCGTGCTCAACGTCAGCCGCGATCACACGAGCCTGAGCGAGCTGCACGCTCAGTTCGCTCGGTTCCTGGACAACTCGAGGACGCCACTGGTCAACCGGGCCTGTCCGGAAGCGAGTCGGCTGACGGGCAGATCCGACCTGCGAACCTTCGGGAACGACTCGAGCGCCGATATCCCGCTCACGATCGTGGATGTCCTACCGGATCGGACGGCGGGCGTGGTTGGCTTCGAACACGGCAGTATCAGGATCGATCTTCCGCTCCCGGGCCTGCACAATCTCGAAAACGCCAGTGCGGCAGCGGCGATAGCCACCACGTTGGGCGTGACGCCCGAGGTGATACGACAGGCGCTCTCGGATTTCCCGGGTGTCGAGCGTCGCTTCGAAGTGGTTGGGGTCACGGCCACGAAGATCCGGGTGGTCGACGACTACGCGCACAACGCCGCCAAGATCGCGGCCACGATCGCGGCGGCGCAGACGGGCAGCGAACGAGTGATCGCGGTGTTCCAGCCCCACGGATTCGGCCCGGCCAGATCACTGCGACCCGAGCTGCGCGCGCTGCTGCCCGAGATCCTGCGCCGGCGAGACCGGTTCTGTTACGCCGAGATCTATTACGGCGGGGGGTCGGTCGTGCGCGATATCTCCAGTCGGATCCTCGCGGAGGACCTCGCGTCGCTCGACTGCGGCTACGCACCCGACCACGAGGCCGTCAGGAAGTGGGTGGCGGACGCCGCCGGCCCGGGTGACACGGTGCTGGTCATGGGCGCCCGGGACCCACATCTTCCCGACCTGGCGCGGTCCATCTATGACGACCTTACCCAGACCGCCAGAGACTGATCGAGAAGATCGGCCGTCGTTCCCCCAACCGGGAAGAGTCGTGCTGCAATCCGGCACCACTGTCCAGTATCATCCCCTTACCCAGGAGGGCACGGCCATGGCGATTCAGATGACGGAAACACCCAGCGGTTTGACCGGGTATCTCGAGGGCCTCCGCGCGGCCGGTCTGGACGCCCCGTGGACCCGCCCGGGCCCGCTCATCCAGGAGAAAGCGACCAAGGTTCAGGCGAAATCGTGGCGCTGGGCCGACATCGAGCCGCTGGTGCGGCGCAGCCCGGAATTCATGAAGCCCGGGCGCGGCGCCGAGCGCCGGGTCATCCGCCTCGACAATCCCGGCGTCCCCGAGCGCACCAGCACGCACACGATCTCGACGGCCGTCCAGTACCTGCTGCCCGGCGAAATCGCGCCGGCCCACCGCCACACGCCCAACGCCCTGCGCTTCATGCTCCACGGGGAAGGCGCCTTCACGACCGTCGAAGGCGCGAAGTGCGTCATGCGGCGCGGCGACGTGGTGCTGACGCCGACCATGACGTGGCACGACCACGGCAACGAGGGCCGCGAGCCCGTGATCTGGATGGATGGCCTCGACTCGCCCGTGGTCCGCTACCTCGAGAACCTCTTCGGTGAGCCGTACGCGAAAGAACAGCAGCCCACGGGCGGTGACGCCGCCCGGGTGTGGTTTCGGTGGCACGAGTGGCACGCGAAGCTGCTCGAGCAGGCCAAGGGCGAGGCCGACCCGTACGACGACGTGATCATCGAGTATCGCGACCCCGTCACGGGCCAGTCGCTCCTGCCGACCATCGGCTGCTTTCTGCAGATGCTGCGTCCGGGCGTCCGGACGCGAGCGCACCGGGAAAGCTCGAGCGCGGTGTACCACGTCGTCGAGGGACGGGGAGCCACCATCATCGACGACGTTCGTTACGACTGGGGCCCACAAGATTTCGTCGCCATCCCACCCCGCGCGTCTCACCGCCACCTCAACGAAGGCAGTGCGCCGGCGATCCTCTTCTCCTTCCAGGACGTGCCATTGCTGAAAGCGCTCGGCCACTACCGCATGGACGCGTGATGGAGCGGCGACCGGGTCCGGTTCGCCGACGGCAAGCGCAAGTTCCCCACCCCCCGTGGAACCAACGGTAGGGTTTTGGTGTATAAAGGAGTCGATTTCCGACCCCCCGAAGGAGAACGACATGGCTCAGCTCAAGATCAACCTCGACGCCCAGCGCTTCGCCACCGGCTTTTCGTGGAAAGACTACATGGCCCAGATGGGCGACACGCGCGCCCGCACCGAGGAAAACTACGCGAAATCGGCCCTGACCGACGACGAGCGGAAGTTCTTCGGCACCGTCACCGGCGCCCGCTACGCGATGATGCTGGCTGAGAACTGGTGCGGCGACGTGCATCGCAACTCGCCCCTGATCGCCCACGTCTGCGAGGCCATTCCGGGCTGCGAGCTGAAGGTGTTCATCCGCGACAAGGAAGCCGACCTGCGCGACGCCTATCTCAACAACGGCTACCAGTCGATTCCGGTCGTCGTCTTCTTCGACAAGGACTGGAACGAGATCGGCCGCTGGATCGAGCGCGCGCACGCCGCGACCGCCAAGGCCGTCGGCATCCGCGCCAACACCACCGACAAGGCCGGGCCGGACAAGGAGAAGCAGGACGCCGCCATGGCCGAGATGCGCAAGCAGGTCCAGGACGCCTACATGGCGCCCGGTATGCCTCTCTGGCGCGCTGCCGCCAACGAGATCAAGCTGGTCCTCGAGACGGGGCTGCGGATGGCCAAGAAGTAGCTTCAGCCTGAAATCGGCGCCCGTGGCGGCCGTTTTCGACCCCACGGGCGCCGAACTCTCCCCGCACCCACAACACCCCCGAAGCATTCGCGGGATGGCTGCGCCGCGGGCGATCACTGTCCGCCGACAGCGTGGTAGTCGCCCATCGGATTGCCGGCAACCGGAACGAGCTTCGCGGGTAAAGCCCCGCGCCGGAGCGATGACTGCGCGCGATAGAATCGAAAATCGTCGACGTTGTAGAGGAAGCTCGGGTCGAGGACCCGGAAGCGCGTCGCGAGATCGTCGTCGAAGAACGCGGCCAGGATCGTCCGATTCTCCAGGTCGATGATCCGGCTCACCGTCCCGAAGAGACCCGAGTTCGACACCGTCAGCGCCCGACGTGACGTGGTTCCGGCAAGCCGGTGCTGATCCGCGGGGAACAGCTCTTCGGGCACCGCCAGCGTCGCTTCACCGCGCTCCGATTTCCACGCCAGCAGCACGCCTTCCTCACCCTCGCTGATCCCGATCGGACGGCCGAAGACCATGAGCAGGTCGGCACCCCCACCCCGCTGGCGCTCGGCGCCACGGAGTGTGGTGATGTATCCTTCACGGCTGAACCCGGTGCCGCTCTGCCGATACGTCTTGTAGAAGGCCGGTCGGCGCCCACCTTCACCGTCGGGCTCGCGCACCACCGCGTAGACGAGGTCGACCTGCCCCACCCCCGTGGTAATCGTGAGCGGCGTCTCCACCCGGGCCGCGATCTCGGGCTGATAGCGACCGTCGAAGCGTAGCGCCGAAACTCCCTGCTCGACGGCCACCACGCCGCCCAGAACGGCTGGCGGCTCCGGCGGGAGCGCCTCGGACGAAACCGGCGTCATGACGTCCCAGAACTCCATCGGCTCGCCATGTCGCAGTCCGCCCCGGGCCGTCCCGCGTGCGTGCCGCTGAAGGATGGTGTAGAAGTCCGTGAAGTGGTTGACCGGCCTCACCACGGGCGCGGCAGACGAGCGCACCACCTGGCCCGCGCCCACGTCCACCACGGCGTAGAGCAGCGAGAAGATCGGGAACGAAACTCGCAGCGTGTGCGAGAAGTAGGGCTCGAATACCCCCGTCTCGCGGTTGCGAACGTCGATGACCACCGTGCGCTCGTCGTTTTCGGGCGCCGTCAGCATGACTTCCACCAGGGCCAGGATCCGGTCCTGGGCATCGAGCCCGATCTCGCGCACCGCCCACTGGTACGGTCGCGGCTGCGGATCACCGAGGTACTTGTCGCGGGCCAACGCAAGGTCGAGATCGGGATTCAACGCGTGCGTTTCATCCCGCCGCCGCTCGACGTGCAAATCGCTCGCCTCGTCGGAAAACCCGAAGTCGACGTCGATGATCGGCACCGCGAAGTAGTCTCCGGCCTCGATGTCGTGCACGATCGGCTGCTTCGTCTCGAAGCTCAGCAGATCGTAGGTGACCCGGGCGCTGCCCTGGAACTCGACCCGCGTGCCGACAGGCAAACCGTCCATCAGCGCGGCTGTCCGCGTCTCCACGACGTCGACCAGGCGCCGGCCCTCGGCATCCGGGTCGCCAAGCGGCACGAGGGTCGTCCCGACGCCGCGGTTGATTCGGTAAGCTTTGAACACGTTCGGCGCGTCGCGCCCCACCCGCGTGCGGCCGACCAGGGTGTTGTCCACGTCGCCCCAGCGAAGCTCTTCGATCTGCTCGCGCCGGATCGGCAACGGAAAGACGCCGTCCGGCGTGCGCAGATGCCAGCGCGTCTCGTCGGCAAACACCTCCTCGACGCGCGGCGCCGTCACGACCTTGCCCACTACCCCACCCGGATTGTTGCGGCCCAAGTCGCGCGCCTCCGGCCCCAGCGTCCCTTCGTACACGGCGACGTACTTCACGATCTGGTCGGAGCCTGGGAACGTCACTGGCGGCAGCGCGGTGTCCTTCACGACACCGCTGACGGCGCCCGCCGTCGGGGCCGTCAGTCGGCTGCGCGTCCCGTCACTGCGCTCGCCGTAAACGCTGAGGTTTCCCTCCATCATCGAATCGTCGGATCGGTTGACGCTCTCCATCCGAACCAGCGCCGGGTCATTCTCGTCCTCGACGAGGTCGACCTCGAGCCGGCCCCGGAAGAAGTAGTCGAGTAGCGCCGCGGAGTAGCCGACGGCCCGGGGCAGCAACTCTCGCGCATAGGCCTCATTCACCCGGTCGTCGAGTACCCATTGCGTGGGCAGCGGGGCGGCATGCGCGGCCTCGAGAGATTGGTGCAGCATCCCCTCGGTGACGAAGAAGTCGACGATGGCCCCCTCGCGCGCCTTGGCGAAGTACCGGCGGAACTGCCCCGGCTTGGGCTCGAGCGTTGGCCCTGGAGCCAGGCTCGACGGCCGGGGCAGAGAGAACTTCTTGAAGATCGTGTCACGGCTCACGAAGTTGCCATTCGTGTACTCCGAAGCCCCGAGCGCGTCGTTGTCGCTGGCCAGGACGTCGGCGTTCACGCCGAAGAAGGTGTCGCCGTCGATGAGGCGGGCAATCGGTGCCGGGGCCTGGGGATCGGTGGTCTCCGTGAAGATAGTCAGCGCCGGCTTCTTCGATGGTCCGCCCAGGATGTCCTGAACGGCGGTTCCGCGATTCTCTTCCACCCATGTCTCATAGAAGTCGGGACGCACGAAGGGCGGGTGGGCATCGTTGCGGACATGCGCCGGCACAGTGGCATCCTGGATCAGGTGCATGAGATGGCCGAGCGTCTCGAAGAGCTCCGCGAAGGCGCCGTCCCGGCCGCGCGGGCCGGGCACGTCGTCCGCCGTTGGGCGCGTGAGCGCCTCCAGAAATCGCCGCCGCGCCGCCTGCCACGACCACTCGCCCCCACCCGACTCCAACGGAAGGGGAGTGACCACGACGGTGGAGTCCTGGCTCTCATTCTGCTGCCATAGGACCGAAGACTGACCGCGCAGCAGCGCGGTACCAAAGGCCGAGAATCCGCGGAGGCCGGCCTCGGTCCAGGGATCCGCCAACGGGTTGTGAAAATGATTGAAGGGTCGCGTGCTCGGGAAGTCTTCGAACTCCGAGCCGTCACCGAGGAGTTCCCCGACGCCCCGGAGGCCGGTACGGCTTATTCCGGGGAATCGGTCAGAGATGCCGCGTAGTCCGAGCTCGTCTCGGAGGACCTGATCCATCGACGATACAGATCCTGCCCGTTGACCAATATCACCGTGGGTTCTCGGGTCGTACGCGCTGGACGCCGAACGAGTGAGAACGACGAAGATCGCAAGAAGGGCAACTGTGATGACTCGCATATGGCCGCGTCTCCTTACCTTCCGAGACCGAGCTCCAGGCGCTCCCGGTTCTTTGCTTCCTCCATACCAGTCGCCGCTTCCGCGGGGACGACGCCACTCCATCTCAAGCTGTTGTAGAAGTTCAGCCGCGCCTCCCGCGTCTTCAGCGGCGGCAGCTCGATCACCACCCCCTCCTCCCCGAGTTGCTTCCTGGCCGCCTCGTATCGCTGCGCCCGCGTTTCGGTCGGCAGCCGCTCCCACTGGTCGTTGCCTCGAAAACGCCAGCGGCCATAGCCAGGCTTGAAGATCACCATTTCGCGCGAGACCTTGTTCCAGGGGACGAGCGTGAACGTCCACCGCGCCGGGATGACGAAGCGCCCATCGGGGCCGGTCACGGCCTCGGCGGCGTCGTGGAAGTCGCCGCCGGCCCAACCGGCCGGGGTGCTCGTGTACTTGATCCAGTAGAAGAGCACCACGACGCCGTGCAGTGGCTGCGCGGTCTCGGCGTCCACGATCTGTCCCCTCCATGGGCCCTCGGCCATCGCGGCGGGCACCACCGCCGTCACATCCGCCAGCGTCACGGCGACCAGGGCAAGAGCGAGCGCAAGCAGATGGCGCGACATCAGAACGCCTCGATGCGCCAGACGCCGTCCTCGTCGAGGGCGAAGCGGACGTCGAAGATCTTGGTGAGGGGACCATCGGTCCGGGTCGCCGTGAACACCGCGGCGCCGTCCCGGGCTCTCACGAGCGTGAGGTCGGTCAGGATGGTGTCGATGCCGGGCAGCTGAGCGGCGATGGCCCTGAACGCCGTCTCGTAATCGGCGCGGGCATCCCCGACGATGTGGCTCACCGCTCGGGTGACGTCGCCCACGCGCAGCGCGTCCTTCATCGCGCGCCATCTCCCCTGCAGGCTGAGGTCCAGGCCGGTGGCATCGTAAACGCGCACGACACCGCGCACGACGAGCTGCCCCAGCCGCGGGTCGGAGAGCGTCACCGTCGGGAAATAGATGCCCGGATCGCGATAGGTGAACGTGCGGCTTTCCAGACTGGTGCCGGTGAAGTCGGCTGTCCCGTCGCCTTTCAGGTCGAGGCTCACGGCCGTGGGCGCCGTCCCCGGGAGGGCGAAAGACACCGTAAGCGGCGCGAGACCGGCACTCGGACTCGCCACGAGGGCCGGCGCGAACCCCGGGGACACGACGATGGACGCCGTGGTGGCGGCGTTCGCGCCAGAGCCGGTCGTCGCCGTCGCCACGATCGACGTGGTGGCCGGGCCGACCGGGACCAGGGCCGCGAAGGTGTCGGCGTGCACGGCAGCGGGGACGCCGTTGACGCTGACCCCGACCTCCGGCGCGCCGGTCGTGACCGTTCCCCGGACCAGAAGCAAGCCGGCCGGCACGACCGCACCATCAACTGGCTCGGTGATGTTGACGCGGAAGCCGCCCACCGAGAAGCTGCGTCGGGCCGGGGTGGGATCCTCGTTGCCGGCGCGGTCGCGCGCCTTCACCTCGAAGGTGTGCACCGTTTCGGCAAGGCCCGTCACCGTCGCCGTCGTCGCCGCCGAAAACGCCGAGAACGTGGTGCCGTCCACTCGCCACGCGAATTCGAGTCGATCGACGGGCGTGAGATTGTCGCTGCCGGTGAAGCCTAACGTCGCGGTCGTGCCTTGAATGCTCCCATCCGGGCCGTCCGTCGTCCGAGTATCCGGCGGCGCGTTGTCGACGACGACCCCGCGAGAAACCGTCGTCTGGTTCCCCACCCGGTCGGTGGCGGCCACCGTGAGCGTGTGAGTTCCATCACCCACACCCAGCGTGTCCCACGTCGCGGTCCCCACGAGGGTCGACGCCGGCGGCGCCGGGATCAGGGTCGGGCCGAGCGCGCGCGTGTCCGCACTGAGCACCACGCTGGCCACCTGATCGGCGTCGGTCGCGGTCGCACGAACCACGACGGTCCCCCGCGCGTACGCGCCCGCCGCCGGCGTCTCGAGAACCAGGGAGGGGGCAACGCTGTCGTGCCGCACGCTGGCGTGTCGAGGCGACGACGTCAGCCCGTCCCCGCCGTTCGTGGTGGCGAAGACCTCCAGCCCGTTCACCACGTTCGCACGCAACACCGCGGTGACCGAGAACGCGCCCCCCTGATCGGCCCGCGTGGTGGCAGGCACGTCGGCGTCGTTGGCGAAGACATCGACGCGAGCGTCGGGCTCGGCGCTGCCGGCGAGCGTGACACTCACGCGGTCAGTGACCTCCGGAGCGACGAGGTGAGCCGGGAGCGGAGCCTGGAAACGAAGCACGCGCCCCCCACTACCGTCCGCGACGTAGAGGTCGCCGAGGGCGTCGAACGCGGCTCCCTGTGGATCATCGAGATTCTCGGCAAAGCCGGTGACGCGGCCGTCGAGATGAAGCTTGGCCACGGCCCGCTTCGACCGATCGTGGAAGAGCGTGACTTCCTTCGTGGTGACGAAGAGCGCGCCGAGACGATCGCGCGCGATCCCCACGGGCTTCTTGAACCGATCGCTCTCCGCCACCGCCGCCGGCGTACCCGCCTGACCGCCGGGCCCGATCGGAATGCGAAAGATCACGCCGTCGTCGGTTCGATCCTGCCGTCGACCCTGGGTCGCGGCGAATACCGCGTCGTGAGTCACCATCAGTCCCTGGAGTTTCTTGAACCCGTCGGCAAAGACGCTCAGCGCCCCGTTCGGGGCGAGGGTGAGGATCGTTTCCGGCTCGGCCGACTCGTCGTCGGGCTCGGAATCGGCGTCGCGCGTCAGCCGGCGTGCTGACACGTACAGGGTGCCGTCGTCACCGACGGCCAGCCACCGCGGCTGCTTGATGCCGGACACGAGCACCGTCTGCGTCCCGCCGGGCTCGACGCGCACGACACGACCACCGCGCTCCTCGGCGATGACGAGGCGTGCCTGATGATCGAACACCAGACCGACCGGACGCTCGAGACTCCGCGCGACCACGCGGTGAGACCGATCGGGCAGGATGCGCGTGACCGTCCCGGCGTCGCGATCGGCGACGTGCACCGCCCCCTCCGGATCAAGGGCGATTCCGCGCAGTTCGCGGAAGCCGTCCGCGTACGTTTCGATGGGGGCGAGCGCGCTGGGGGGCGTGTCCGCCGGCGCTGGCGGCCCCGTGACCACGACGCCAAGAACGGCTACGAGCAGAACGGTCGAGGACGATCGCATCACCGGCATGCCTCCGTCGGAGTCTGCGGTCGCCCGTCGTCGACCGCGCACGGAAGCTACGGCAAGGTTCTCGCCAGATCGCGGGAGGACTTCGATCGCGCGCCAAGTGCGTGAAATACGTCGCGCCCGGCGAATCCTCGCCGGGCGCGTGGTCGAGAAGCGCGGCCGCTGCCGCACCGGCGGCTGTACAGGGGGTGCCCTGCCCGCCGGGCAGCGCGGGGTCAGGTGGGCAGAGGCCCGTCAGCGTTCCGAGCGCATCTCCGAGAATACGTCCCTGGCGACCAGGAGCGCTTCGCGGACGAGCGGCGCGCCCACGTAGCCGACGAGATGCAGGAGCACTTCGGTCAATTCCTCTTCGGTCCATCCCTGGCGGCGCGCCATCCGGAGATGGATGGTCAGTTCGGGCGCTCGGCCGGTGGCCGCATCGGAGACGACGGACACGAGCGTGCGCGTCTTCAGATCGATGCCCGGCCGCGCCCACAGATTGCCGAAGATCGTCTCCGTGGTGACGGTCATGAACTTCTGCATGATGGGATCGGTGTACACGGTTTGGTTGATCCGCTCGACGTAGGCGTCGCCCATGAGCTGCCGGCGTAGCTCGCGGCCCTTCGTGGCTGCCTCGGTTTCGGCCATCGGAGATCTCCTTTTCGAGGGAGGGGGATTGAGCGATGATGCCATGGCCATGGGGGGAACACCCGTATGAACCTACTCCGTCCGCTGGACCGGTACTTCACCGTCAACGGCCTCCGCTTTCACGTGCTCGACTGGGGTGGCGAGGGCCGGACGCCCGTACTCCTGCTCCACGGCTTCACCGGCGCCGCCCACGCGTGGGACACGCTGAGCATCGCGCTGCAGCCGCACTTCCACGTGTACGCGCTCGATCAGCGCGGCCACGGCGACAGCGACCCGGCCGACGTCTACAACCCGGCGGTGGCCTTCGACGACATCTCCGGTGTCATCGAGCAGCTCGGCCTCACCTCGCTCATCCTCGTCGGGCTGTCGATGGGCGGGCGCAACGCGATGTACTTCACGGCGAAGCGCCCCGAGATCGTGCAGAAGCTGGTGATCGTCGACATCGGCCCGGAGATCAGCAAGAAGACGACCGAGGCCCCCCCCGGCCCGCCCGAGCCCGAGACCTGGGACAGCATCGAGCAGGCCGCGCAACACCTGTATCGCGGCAACCCGTATCCCGGCATCCACTACTACCGGTGGGTCGCCTCCCATACGCTTCGCCAGCGGCCGGATGGCGCGCTGGTGTGGCGCTGGCACCCGAGCGTCAAGGAGCGCCGGACCCAGCTGGACCTGGACTGGTGGCAGCTCCTGAAGACGATCACGCCACCCACGCTGGTCCTGCGCGGCGCGGAGAGCGGAGTGCTCGACCGGGACGTGGCCGAGCGCATGGGGCAGACGCTGCCGCACGGCCGGTTCGTCGAGATTCCGCGAGCAGTGCACACGTTGCACGAGGACAATCCGGACGCGGTCGTGGCCGCGCTCGAGGACTTCCTCGGCTTCTGAGGGGTATTCGATGGGTGAGTTCGGTATCGGACAGCCGGTCAAGCGGTTCGAGGATTCACGGCTTCTGCGCGGCCAGGGTCGGTTCCAGGAGGACGTGAACCTCTTGGGGCAGGTCCACGCGGTCGTCCTGCGATCGCCCCACGCTCACGCCCGCATCGTGGCCACGGACACCAGCACCGCCGAGCGCGCGCCCGGCGTCGTCGCGGTGTACACCGGCGCGGACGTCGCCCGGGACGGGCTCGGCACGATGCGCATGACGCTCAAGCGCACGCGGCCGGACGGCTCGCCGATGTTCTCGAAGCCGCATCGTGGTCTCACCGCCGATCGCGTTCGCTTCGTGGGCGACCCGGTCGCGATGGTGATCGCGGAAACGATCACGCAGGCTCGCGACGCCGCCGAGCTCGTCCACATCGAGTACGCGCCGCTGCCGTCGGTGACGGCCACCCACGAAGCAACGGGGCCGGGTAGCCCCGCGGTCTGGGACGAGTGTCCGGACAACGTCTCCAACGTCTTCGAGGCCGGCGACGCCGCCGCCACCGACGCGGCGTTTGCGCGCGCGGCCCGCGTCATCAAGCGGCGCTACGTCATCAGCCGGGTGTACGCCCAGTTCATGGAGCCGCGCGGGGCGCTCGGCGTGTGGGACCAGGGCGAGGAGCGCTACACCCTCTACGCCGACGTGCAGTATCCCCACCGGGTGCGGACTGTGCTGGCCACGAACATCTTCCGCGTGCCCGAGCACCAGGTCCGGGTGATCTCGGGAGACGTGGGCGGCGGTTTCGGGACCAAGGGCTGGCAGTACCCCGAGCACCGTCTCGTGCTGTGGGCGGCGCGAAAGCTGCGACGGCCCGTGAAGTGGACGTGCCCGCGTCACGAGGCGCTCCTGGCCGACGAGCACGCGCGCGACAACGTCACCGAGGCGGAGCTGGCGCTGGACGCCGACGGCCGCTTCCTCGCCCTGCGCGCGCGCACGCTCGCCAACGTCGGGGCCTACGTGTCGTCCGACCGGAACTTGCTCGCGACCTTTGCCAACGTCGGCACCCTCATCGGCGTATATGGGTTCCAGGCCGCCCACGTCCACGTCACCAGCGTGATGACCAACACGAGCGGCACCGCGCCCTATCGCGGGGCGGGGCGGCCCGAGGCGACCTACGTCGTCGAGCGGCTGATCGACGACGCCGCGCGCGAGCTCGGGATGGACCGCGTCGAGCTCCGCCGCAAGAACCTCATTCCATCGTCGGCGATGCCGTACAAGACCCCGCTTGGTCTCACCTACGACTGCGGCGAGTTCGCCCGGAGCATGGAGGAGGCGGTGAAGCTCGCCGACGTCGCCGGCTTCCCGGCCCGGCGTCAAGCGGCCCAGCAGCGCGGCAAGCTCCGCGGCCTCGCCATCGTCAACGCGATCGAGAAGGCCGCGTCGCCGGGCGCCGAGTTCGCCGAGATCCGCTTCCACCCGAGCGGCGCCGCCACCATCCTCATGGGCAGCAAGAACCAGGGACAGGGGCACGAGACGACGTTCAAGCAGATCCTCTACGAGCGCCTCGGCCTCGATCTCAAGGACGTCCGGTACATCGACGGCGACACCGAGCGCGTCGCCTTCGGCATCGGCACCAACGGCTCGCGCTCGACCGTCATCGGCGGCACCGCGCTGTGGATGGCCGCCGACAAGGTGATCGCCAAGAGCCGCAAGATCGCCGCCCGGATGCTCGAGGCCGCCGAAGGGGACCTGGCCTTCGCCGACGGAAAGTTCAAGGTCGTTGGCACCGACCGAACCGTTGCCCTCCGTGACGTCGCCCGCGCCGCCTTCGAGCACGGCAAGCTGCCGCCGGGGGTGGAGCCCGGGCTCTACGAGACGGGCACGTTCGCTCCGAAGAGCGACACCTACCCCAACGGCTGCCACGTCTGTGAGGTGGAGATCGACGAGGCGACGGGCGAGGTCACGCTGGTCGCCTACAACGTCGTGGACGACGTCGGCACCGTCATCAATCCGCTCACCCTCAAGGGCCAGATCCACGGCGGGCTCGCGCAGGGGATCGGCCAGGCGCTGATGGAGCAGGTCGTGTACGACCGCGAGTCCGGCCAGCTCCTGACCACGACGTTCATGGACTACGCGATCCCCCGCGCCGACACGATGTGCGACGTGCACATCGAATCGAACCCGGTGCCGACCAAGCTCAATCCGCTGGGCGCCAAGGGCGCGGGCGAGGCCGGCACGGTGGGCGCGCTGCCGGCCGTCATCTGCGCCGTGCTCGACGCGCTGGCGCCCCTTGGGGTTCGCGACTTCGACATGCCGGCGACGAGCGAGCGCGTCTGGCGCGCCATCCAGGACGCGCGCGCCGCGCGCTAGCCCCGCCCACCGTCGTGCGCATCCACAGTGTCGAGGCGATCGCGGTCGACATCCCGCTGAAGAAGAACTTCGGCGGGAGCACCTACGCCGTCCTCAAGCGCTCCACCGTCGTCACCCGCCTGCGGACGGACGACGGCGCCGTCAGCGAGGTCTACAACGGCGACAACCGCGAGCACGGCCGCGAGATCGTACGCCTCATCCACGAAGAGCTCGCCCCGCGCGTCAAGGGCATGAGCATCTTCGAGAGCGAGCGGATCTGGGAAGCCATGTTCGCGCTGAGCCACACCAACCGCGATCGCAAGACGCTGCTGGAGGCCATCGCCTGCGTCGACTGCGCGGTCTGGGACCTCGTCGGCAAGGCGCTCGGCAAGAGCGTCTGCGAGCTGCTCGGCGGCTATCGGCGCCGGCTGCCGATCATCTCCATCGGCGGCTACTACATGGAGGGCAAGACGCTGGCCGACATCGGCCGCGAGATGGAGGCGTACCGCAAGGCCGGCATGGCCGGCTGCAAGTTCAAGGTCGGCGGCCGACGCCCGAGCAAGACGCCGAGCGTGTGGAGACCGCCCGTCGGGCCGCCGGCGCCGACTTCATCCTCGCCGTGGACGCGAACCGCGGCTGGCCGGCGAACGACGCCATCCGCTTCGCACGACTCGTGGAGCCTCTCGACATCCGCTGGTTCGAGGAGCCGTGCCACTGGTACGACGACGCCGCGCTGATGGCGCGCGTGCGGCAGTCGATACGCATTCCGGTCACCGCCGGGCAGTCGGAAATCACCAGCCACGGCATCCGCCGCCTGGTCGACGCCGGAGCCGTCGACTTCGTGAACTACGACGTGTCGGAGGGTGGCGGCGTCACCGACTGGCGCCGGGCCGCCGCGCTCTGCCACGCCGCCGGCGTCGAGATGGCGCACCACGAGGAATCGCAGATCGCCCGCCAGCTCCTGGCCGCGATCCCCCACGGCACCTACGCCGAGTGTTTCGCCGATCCCGAGCGCGATCCGGTGTGGCAAACGATGTGGGCCAACCGCCCGGCGGTGAAGGACGGGATGTTCGACGTCGGCGACGATCCGGGCTTCGGGTTGATACTCGACACGGGCATATTGCGGAAGTACCGAGTTGGCTAGGCAACCCGCTGGGGCTCTCCCGCCTCTTGAGTCGTCGGCGCTGGACAGCTGCTGCTGGTTTTGTCGGATTCGTCGTCTCATATCCTCTCCTGGTCGCAATCGTCAGTGAGATTTCTGACGACCGTCTACGACTTTGGCCAGCGATACCCTTGTCCTCTATAGCGCCGATTTGGCTGTTCGTGGCCTTTTTCATCATCAGAGCCGCCAAGTCAGAGAAGCGAACTCGAGACCCATCTCAACCGCCGCAGGGGTGGCATGAGCACCCGACAGCTGACACGACGCGTGCTTCGCTTAGTGAGAGACGAAACCCGTTCAACGGGTTTCAAGCGAGCGGCGAATCTCGCGACGGTGATTGGCGTTCTCGTGACGGCAGTGAGCGTGATCGTCTCGAACTGTAACACCCAGACGCAGCTAGAACTCGCGACGCGGCCCTACCTAATCGTCACAGATGTGACGTGGTCAATGCCGTCGGTTGTCAGCGGCGATGTTGGACTTGCTGTCGCGATCACACTCAACAACACGGGAGAGAAACCAGCGCGATCCGTACACATACGAAAGGATTTTGTGGACGGATCGAAGCTACCCGCCATCGCGAGCGTCTCTCTGCGATGTCGATTCCCAGCGAAACGCTGAATCCTGAACAGAATCGGTTTTGGGAAGACTACATCGCCTACCGAGCCTTGCCGGTTCATGAAGTTGCGGCATTCTTCCGGCGAGCTTGGCGTCCAGAGATTTCAGAGAGGACGATTGAGCGCAACTTTAACCAGAAATGGCGAGGCAAGGACTATATCTGCGAGGTTTACGGCCCAGTTGAGTGGTCTCAGCGTCGCACCCTGCCGCCCGGGGTACACCCCGCTGCTATTAGATTGACTCGCTCCATCTCACGGAGCCGTGATGACCTCACGAAGCCAGGAGGAGACATCTGCTTCGTCTATGCGCTCATCGAATATCGCGCCCTATTGCCGAACAAAAACTACGAGCTGCACTTTATTGGTTTCTTCGACGGCATGCGGCATCGCGATCAGGTGCTCCATGAATATGAGGCATGGGACGAGCAGGACGCGGCCAGACATGGAACCACGCCTGACGTCCGTCAGCCGGATTCGACCCGCGACGGCGCGAGCCGGCGTTAAAACCCCGCGGAGATCAACGCGCAACGAGGAAAGGCGTCATCTGATGGCCCGTCGCAAGATCGTCATCGCGATGATGATGCACGAGACGAACACGTTCTCTCCGGTGCCGACACCGCTGGAGTCGTTCCGGCCCCTGGCCGGGGAAGCCGCCATTGCCGAGTTCAAGGGCACCAACACTCAGCTCGGTGGCTTCCTCGAGGTGGCGCAGCGGATGGGCGCCGAGATCGTCGTGCCGTTCGCGGGCGGCGCGCATCCCTCCGGCTACGTCGAAAAGCGCGCGTACGAGGACATGTGCGACGCGATCGTCGGCGGCATCCGCGGCGGCGCCGACGCCGCGTTCCTCGCCCTGCACGGGGCCATGGTGGCCGAGCACGTCGACGACGGCGAGGGCGAGCTCCTGCGCCGCATCCGCGCGGAGGCGCCGCGCCTGCCGATCGCGGTCGGTCTCGACTTCCACACCCAGCTCACCGCCGCCATGCTCGAGAACGCGACCGTCATCACGGGCTATCGCACCTACCCGCACATCGACATGGCCGACACCGCCCAGCGCGCCGCCCGCACGCTCGTGCGCGCCCTCGACGGCGAGGTGAGGCCGCTCATGGTGTGGGGCGTGCGGCCGATGCTCACCAGCACGCTCGCCCACACGCCCTCGCGCCAGCCGATGAAGGACGTGATGGACATGGCCATCGACGCCGAGACGCGCGGCGTCGTCCTGAACGCCTCGGTGCTCGGCGGCTTTCCGCAGTCGGACATCCCGCACCTGTCGTGCTCCGCGGTCGTGGTGTGCGACGGCCGGATCGATCAGGGGCAGGCGCTGCTCGACCGGATGCTCGATCTGGCCTGGGAGCGCCGCGCGGACTTTCTCTACCGGGGCGCGCCGCTCGCTTCGCAGATCGCGCACGCTCGCACCCTCGGCGACGGCCCGATCGTCCTGGTCGACCACGGTGACAACACCGCGTCCGGCGGCACCCAGGACGTGATGCGCGTGGTGGCCGAGGTGATGAAGCAGGGGCTCGACGACGTGGTGGCCGGGCCGATCTGCGATCCGGCCGCCGTCGCGCGCATCGTGGCCGCGGGCACCGCGGCCAGCGTGACGCTTGACCTCGGCGGCCGCATCGACATGCCACAGCTCAACCTCAAAGGGCGGCCGCTGCCGGTCACCGGCAAGGTCGCGCGCATCACCGACGGCGAGTTCGTGGTCACCGGTCCGATGGCCACGGGCACGCGGATCCGGATGGGGCGCACGGCCGTGCTCGACACCGGCGCCATGCAGATCGTGATCGCGGAGCGGCGCAGCGAGCCGTTCGACCTCGGCGTGTTCACCCACGCCGGGATCGATCCACGCCGCCGGCGCTACGTGCTCATCAAGTCCCGCCAGCACTTCCGGGCCGGCTTCGAGCCGATCGCGCGCCACATCGTGCTGTGCGACGGCGACGGCGTCACCAGCTCCGACCTCACCCTGTTCGACTATCGCAAGCGCCGCCGCCCGCTCTACCCGTTCGAGCAGATCTGAGCGCCTCATGACGTACGGCTGCGCGTTCTGCGGCGAGGAGAACGAGCTGGTGCTCGACCCGAGCGCCGGTCGTCGCCAGCGCTTCACCGAAGACTGCACGGTCTGCTGTCGCCCGAACCTCATCACGCTGACGTTCGATCGAAACGGCGAGGCCGTCGTCGAGGTCAGTCAGGAGTACGAAGCGTGAGACTCAGCTCACCATGCTATCTCCGGCGTTGCCGATCATACTCGGCCGCCGGCCCGCGCGGTCACTCCCCGTCCGGACGACTGCCGGCGCGGCGCGATCAGGACGACGGCCGCCGGCGGCGCGACGAGGCCAGGACGAAGAGCGCCCAGCTCGCGAGCACGATGATCGGGGCGGCGCCGAACGACACGGCGTACGAGCCGGTGAGGTCGTAAAGGAATCCCGCGGCCGCGGGGCCGGCGGCGGCGCCGGAGCGCCAGCCGAGCGAGAGGATGCCCATGATCGCGCCGAGCGCGCCCATGCCGAACACGTCGGGAATGGCCTTCACAAACATGGTGTCGGTGGCCGCGAAGCCCGCTCCGAAGACCGCCAGCGCGAGCAGCAGCGCCTGGTACGAGGGCGCCCAAAGCAGCGCGAGGAGCCCGAGCAGCTGGACGACGTAACCGGCTCGAAGGGTCGTGAGCGCGCCCACCCGATCGGAGAGCGCCCCCGCGGTGAGCCGCCCGGTCATGGAGCCCAGCCCGTACGCGGTGAGGGCCAGCGATGCGGCGGCCAGACTGATGCCCTGGTCGCGCGCGAAGGGCACGATGTGGACGTTGATCATGAACGTCAGACCGCCGAGAAGGAGCCACGAGAGGTTCAGGACCCACTGGCGGAAGTCGGCCAGCGCTTGACCGAGCGTCACGCTGACGACGGGGGCCGACACGGAGCCGCCGCTCATGGCGTGCGCGCCCGCGGCAGCTCCGCCCCCGCGAATCGCCTTCGCCTCCTCCGGCCGCGGCAAGCGCACCGTCAGCGCGGCAAGCATGGCGATCAGCCCGCCGCCGCCGCCGAGCAGCGCATAGGCGGCGCGCCAGCCGACGTGCGCGATAAGCCAGGCGGCGAGCGGGCCGGCAGAGATGTACGCCACGTTGAAGCCGATCAGCACGAGGGCGAGGGCCAGGCCGCGGCGCTCCTCGAACCACCGGGCCACCGTGGAGGCGCTCAGCAGGTAGAACGTCGACATGCCCACGCCGCCCATGACACCGACGAGCAGGTAGAGCTGCCACAACGCGCTGACCGTCGAGACGCAGCCGAAGGCGACCCCCGCCATGACCACGGTGACCACGAGCACGCCCCGCGGCCCGTGACGATCGGCGAGCGCGCCCAGCGCGAACCCGGCGACGCCGCCCAGCAACAGGTTGATCGACAGCGCCGTCGAGATGGCGCCGCGGGTCCAGCCGAAGGTCTCCGCGAGCACGGGCAGGAAGACGCCGTACGCGGCGAGCGGCACCGAGATGGCCGACGTGACCACGAACAGCGCGAGGACGATCAGCCACCGGCGGGTCGTGGCAGGCACCCGAGATTGGTACCACAGCCGTCTCCTTCGCGCTCAAGTCCGTCGGGGTTTTTGCCGACAACAGGGTGTGAGCACACGTCTGATCCACCAAGCCTTCCGTACGCTCGGAGAGCATCTGCACGCCGCCATCCCGGAAGGGCGCCCGCTCGCCGAGGATGTGTGGCGAAAGCGCCATCGCGGGATCGTGGTGCTGGTGTGGCTGCACGCCGTCGGGATCGGCGTGTTCGCCGTCGTGGCCGGCTTCGACGTCCAGCACAGCCTGCTGGAGGCCGGGGTCGTGGCCGTGGCCGCCGCGCTGGCGGGGCTGGGCCGCGGCCGCCGAAAGCTGCGCAGCGCCCTCGCCTGCTTCGGACTGATGACGTCGTCGGCGCTCCTGGTGCACCTCTCCGGCGGCTACATCGAATTCCACTTCCACTTCTTCGTGATGGTCGGATTGATGGCGCTGTATCAGGATTGGGCGACGTTCCTGCTCGCCGTCAGCTACGTCGTGGTCCACCACGGCGTCGTCGGCGTGCTGGACCCGCGGTCCGTCTACAACCACGCCGCGGCCTGGAACGCTCCCTGGTTCTGGGCCGGGGTGCACGGCACGTTCATCCTGGCCATGAGCATCGTGAGTCTGTTCACCTGGCGACTGAACGAGGCCGCGCTCGCGCGGACCCAGCTCATCCTCGACTCCACCGCCGAGGGTATCTTCGGCGTGGACGTCGAAGGCCGCACGATCTTCGTCAACCTCGCCGCCACCCGAATGCTCGGGTGGAAGGCCGCCGAGTTGATGGGCCGGCCGGTGGCGGCGCTCGTCGCGGACGGATTCCGGGCCGGGCCGGGCGAATCCGGCGAGGCGGACTTCCGCGGTCGGGACGGGCACGTCTTTCCCGTAGAGTACGTGAGCAGCGAGATCCGCGAGCGCAACGCCGTGGTCGGCACCGTCGTCGCGTTCAAGGACATCACGGAGCGGCGGCGGACGGCCGAGGCGCTCCGGCAGGCGGAGGCCCAGTTCCGGCAGGCGCAGAAGATGGAAGCGGTCGGCCAGCTCGCCGGCGGTATCGCCCACGACTTCAACAACCTGCTCACCGTCATCATCGGCCACGCCCAGCTTCTGCGCCGCCGCCTCACCCACGCCGCCGATCTCAACGATCTGGAGATGATCACGAGCACGAGCGACCGGGCGGCGGCGTTGACGCGGCGGCTCCTCGCGTTCGGACGCAAGCAGATCCTCCAGCCGCGGGTCCAGGACCTGCGCGGCGTCGTGTCCAGCATGGTCAGCATGCTGAAACGGCTCATCGGCGAGCACATCGAGCTGGTGACCGTGGCCGATACCGTGGCCACCTGGGTGAAGGTCGACGCGACCCAGCTCGAACAGGTGATTCTCAACCTCGCCGTCAACGCCCGCGACGCCATGCCCAACGGGGGGTCGTTCACGATCGACGTTCGCAATGTCCCTGGTCCGCCCGCCGCCGTGCTCCTCGTCGTCAAGGACACGGGCTGCGGAATGGATGCGGAGACGCAGGCCCACATCTTCGAGCCGTTCTTCTCGACGAAGGGGCCCGGCAACGGGACGGGGCTCGGGCTGGCCACGGTCTACGGCATCGTCCAGCAGCACGACGGGACGATCGAAGTGGAGACGGCGCCGGGCGCCGGCACGACGTTCCGGATCACGTTGCCACGCGCGGACGCGCCCGCGGACGACGGCGCCGGCGAACGGCCGCGCCCGCGGAGGCTGACCGGACGGGAGACGATCCTGCTCGTCGAGGACGACGATGGGGTACGTCGCCTCGCGCGCGATATCCTCAAGACCCACGGGTACACCGTCCTCGCGGCCGGCGGTCCCGTCGACGCGCTCAGCGTCGCCGAGGAGCACGCCGGGCCCATTCACGCGCTGGTCACCGACGTCATCATGCCGGCGATGAGCGGTCGCGAGCTGGCCACGCGGCTCGTCGGTCCGCGGCCGGAGATGCGGGCGGTCTACATGTCGGGCTACCCGGGCCAGGTGATCGCCAGTCACGGCGTCCTCGAGGGCGACACGGTATTCGTGCAGAAGCCCTTCACGATCGAGGCGCTCACCGGCGCCGTCCGGGAGGCGCTCGACACCGAAGCGCGGTAGCCCGGGCCGGCCGGATGGTGGCGGGTATGGTACACGCCCCAGCCCTACGCCGAGCCGCTCGACCTCACCGCGCCCGTGGACGAGATCATGCGGCTGACGGAAGCGGAGTGCCGGAATCGCCCGGGGTTCAAGACCCGGGAGGAATGGAGCGGCGACCTGGCGCGCCGGCTGGAGAAGAGCGCCACGAGCTAGACGAGCATCCGGATCGTAGATCCCCTCCCTGCGCGGGGGGCCTCGGCGCTCAAAAGCTCAACCGATCCCGGAGCGCGCGGACACGGTCGCGGGCGACGGTCAGCTCGGTGTGCTTGGCGTCCTTCAGCCGCACGAGCATCCGTCCGCCGAACCACGTGTTGATGTCTTGCACCCAGGCCAGGTTCAGGATGATGGCGCGGTGGATGCGGACGAAGCGCCCGGGATCGAGCTTGCGCTCGAGCTCGGCGATGGTGGCGTCGATCGCGTCGGCACGTCCGTCGGCCGCGGCAAAGGTCAGCTTGTCCTTGGCGAAGAAATGCGTGACGTGGGTGAGCTCGATGAGATGCACGCGCTCCCCCACCCGCGAGGCAAGCCGGTCGGGAAACGCCGACTGCTTGCGCAGGACCGACTCGAGCCGCTCCAGCATCGTGGAGAGCCCGGCACCACCCTCGTCCTTCCTGCGCGCGCACCGGTCGAGCGCCTGCCCGAGCCGCCCGCGCTCGATCGGCTTGAGCAGGTAGTCGATCGAGTTCACCTCGAACGCGCGCACGGCGTGCTCGCTGTAGGCGGTGGTGAAGACGACCATCGGTGGCGACGGCAGCCGTGCCAGCAGGTCGAAGCCGCTGAGTCCCGGCATCTCGATGTCGAGGAAGAGCACGTCCACGTCGGTGACGTCGAGGGCCTGCAGCGCCGCCGGCGCGTCGCGGGCCGAACCGACCACGGTGGCCCGGCCCGTCGCCTCCAGCAGGCGGGTGAGCCGCCGCACCGCGAGCGGCTCGTCGTCCACCACGAAGGCACGGAGCTGGGTCATACGCGGACGGGCACGTCCCCCTCGATTCGCGGCACCGAGAACGACACGACGGTCCGCGCGCCGGGCGTGGGTACCGAGAGCCGGGCTTCGGATCCGAACAGCGCGACCAGACGCCCGCGCAGGTTGTCGAGGCCGTGGCCGGCGGGCAACGCGTCCAGGACGAAGCCACTGCCGCTGTCCGAGACCTCGATCACGAGCTGGGCATTTTCCGCGCGCGCGGTCACCCGGACGTCGCCGCCGCCGGGGCGGGGCGCGATGGCGTGCTTGACACTGTTCTGCACGAGCGTGTGCACGGCCAGCGGCGGGACGGCGCACGCGCGCAACGGCTCCGGCACGTCGATCGTGTAGCGCAGCCGATCGCCGAAGCGCGCCTTTTCGATCTCCAGGTAGTCGCCCACGATCGACAGCTCATGGGCGAGCGCCACCGTGCCGGCGCCGCCGCCGTCGAGCGACACACGCAGGAGCGCGGCCAGCCGCTCCACCAGGCGCTCAGCGGCCGGGGGGTCCTCCTGGATGAGGGCCGAGATCGAGTTCAGCGTGTTGAACAGGAAGTGCGGGTGGATCTGCGCGGCCAGCGAGGCCAGCCGCGCATCCGCGGCCAGCTTCTCGGCGCGTTCCCGCGCGAGCGCCGCTTCCTGCAGCTCGTGCGTGGCCACGGTGAGCCGGCGGTGCAGCGATTTGTAGAAGAGCATTCCGGCGGAGAACGCCAGGGCGACAACGATGCCGATGCGCGAGCTGAAGCGGAAGATGGGCCAGAACTCGGCGGGCCGGAAGATGCCGGCCAGCACGAGCATCGCGTCACCGAGCAGGGTGCCGACGAGCGCGGCCGCCACGACCACGGCGGCCACGGCCGGCACGACGAGGCCGAAACGCGCGCCGCCGAGCCGGGCGGCGACCCAGGGAACGGCGAGACAGGCGAGCCCCCCGGTCGTGGTGGCGAAGACGAGCGACACGAGCGCCGTCCACACGAGCGACCCGCGCACGAGGGGGACCCCGAACACCACCAGCAGAACCGTCACCGCCACCGCGGAGACGAGGATGATGGCGAGCGAGCGCCGCCCACCCCCCCTGCCCGGGGCCGCCGTCGGCATCGCGCCGGATCGTACCACGCGCCCCGTACCGGCCCCGTCCATGGGTCCTCCCGCGCTCAGGATGGCGGCTCGCCAGCCCGGGGCTCCGAACAATCGGACGAAGGGGCGCCGCGGGGGATGAACGGCGCTCGGGGATGGACGAATCGCGAGCGGGCTGAACCAGGACTCGGTTCGGGGTAGAGCGCGCACGGGTGTCCGCGCCGCGCGCGCCGGACGTTCCGGCCGGCCGCGCGCGGCGCGGGACGGGGAGTCAGGCCGCCTTGGGTTGGCGCCGGCCGCGGACTTCCTCGAAGCGCTGCTCCATGCGCTCGCCGAGGTCCTCCAGCTCGTCAGTGCCCAGCTTCTGGGCCGACGTGAACATCTCGTCCTCTTCCTCTTCGACGTGGTGCTGGACGAGCTCCGAGAGGACGGTCATCTTCGCCTCGAACCGCTCGTCCTCCGGATCGACTTGCGGCAGCTCGGCCAGAACGAGCTTGACCACGTGGTGCTCTTCGTAGGCCTCGGCCACCATCTCCTCGGCCTTCCTGGTCCCCAGCTCGCGAACCGCCGGGTAGAACATCTCCTCCTCGATGGTCATGTGGGCCTCGAGGTCCGTGGCGATCTGGTCGAGGAGCTGCCGGCGCGTCCGGGCGTTCTCAGTCTTCTCGATCTTCTTGAACAGACCCTTGACTTCCTTGTGCTGGCGCTTGAGCAGGTCGGTTGCCTTCATTGCTGCCCTCCTTTCGGAGGGACTTCGTAGCAAGATCGTTGCCGCCAGCCGCCGGCACCGCCCGCCTCCCACCCGTAATCGATCACTCCAGCGTGACGAAAATGCAGTTGCGGAGCTTGCCGTCGAGCGCCTTGGACAGGTGGCCCTTGCCCCACGTGTCCTCCACGAGCAGGACCTCACCGGCCCCGATCTTGCGCGACTCGCCGTCACCGGCCGTGATCTGCACGCCGGCGTCGAGGTTGATGATGTACTGCCGGCGCGGGGCCGAGTGCCAATCGAGGTCGTAGTCGGGCTGGACCTCGCGAAAGATGATCCCGGTGGCCGGCATCCGGGCCGACATCCGTCCCGCGGGGGTCTTGTCCACGTATTCGATCTCGACGTTCTGGAAATGCGACTGGCCATTCTGGTCGGCGTACAGTCGGTGGATCTTCATCGGGTCCTCCCGGGATTGGGGGCACAGCCTCGGCGCCTCAGGCGCCCTATGACTCACGGTGCGCGATTGCCGGGCGATGATATACCATCGGCCCCGGCGACTCACTGTTGACCGGGAGGACTCACATGATCTACGAGCTCAGGACCTACACTCTTACGCCCGGCGCGCAGCCCAAGTACCTCAAGCTCAACGCCGAGGTCGGCCGCAAGATCCGCGGCGACAACTACGGCAAGCTCGAGGGCGGCTGGACCACCGACTTCGGCACGCTCAACCAGTACGTGCACCTCTGGAACTACCCGAGCCACGAGGAGCGTGACCGCCTGCGCGGCGCGCTCGCCAAGAACGAGGCGTGGTCCAAGGAGTACGTCCCGCAAATCCGCCAGCTCATGCTGGCCCAGGAAAACAAGATCCTGTCCCCGGTCGTACCCCTGAAGCCGCCGACGACGAGCGGCAATATCTACGAGCTGCGCTGGTACCGCACCCTGCCGGGCCGGACCGGCGAGTGGCTCGCCCTCTTCAAGGACGTGCTGCCGGCACGGGAGAAGTATTCCAAGAACGTCGGCCTGTGGCAGACGGAGATGGGCCAGCTCAACGAAGTCGTGCACCTCTGGTCCTATGCCGATCTCAACGCGCGCGCCGCCGCGCGTACGGGGGCGCTCGCCAACCCGGATTGGCAGGCGTATCTCGGCAAGTCACTGCCGCTGCTTCTGGAGCAAAAAGCCGTCGTCCTGGTCCCCACCCCCGTCTCGCCCATGCGCTGACCCGTCCGTACGTGAAGAACCTCGTTCCGCACCACGCGCTGTACAACTACGGGCGCATGCAAGAGGTGTGGCTCGACAAGTGAAGGAGGTCTTGACCCACTACCCGACAAGGCGGCCAAGCGTTGACCGCCCCGGAGTGGGGTATAGTACCGGGCCATGACTGAACTAGCCGGTCCGCGCTTCGTCACGTTGCCCGAGATGCGCCGCGCTGCCCGCCAGTGCCTGCCCCGCGATCATTGGAACTTCGGCGCCGGTGGGTCCGAGACCGAGACGACGCGCCGTCGCAACCGCCGTCATCTGGACCGCCTCGCTATCCAGCAGAACGTGCTCGTCGACGTGCGCGAGATCGACCTGCGCTCGAAGTTTCTCGGCGTGCCGCTCTCGTGTCCGGTCTCCGTCGCGCCCATGGGGGGCCTCGTCCTCTTCCACCGCGAAGGCGACGTCGAGATGGCCCGGGGGGCGGGGCAGGCCGACACGCTGCAATGGCTCAGCGGCGCCACCGGCTGGCCGGTCGAGGACGTGGCCAAGGCCGGCGGCGCACCGCAGATGTTCCAGCTCTATCACCACGGCGACCGCGGCTGGGTCAGCGAGCTCCTGGCGCGGGTCGAAGCCTCCCGCTACCACGCGGTCGCGCTGACCGTGGACACCCAGCACTACAGCCGCCGCGAGCGCGACATCCTCTCGCGCTTCAGCCCGCGCAAGGCGATGGAGATCGCGCCGAACCCGCGTGGGCCGGCGCACGACTACCAGAAACGTCTGACGTGGGCCGACGTCGAGTGGCTGATGAAGACGACGAAGCTGCCCGTCGGGCTCAAGGGCATCCTGACGACGCAGGACGCGCGCCGGGCCGTCGAGGTCGGCGTGCGGTTCGTCTGGGTCTCCAACCACGGCGGCCGGCAGCTCGATCACACGCAATCGTCGATCGAGGCGCTGCCCGCCATCGTCGACGCCGTGGGCGGCAAGGCCGAGATCGTGGTCGACGGCGGCTTCGCGCGCGGTACCGACGTCATCAAGGGCCTGGCCCGCGGCGCGAACCTGGTGGCGGTGGGCCGGACGTCCCTGTGGGGCCTCGCCGCCGACGGCGCAGCCGGCGTCGCCCGGGCGTTCGAGATCCTGCGCGACGAGATCCGCACCACGATGGGCCTCTGCGGTCGCACGAAGATCGCCGACCTCAAGCCCGATCTGATCGTGAGGGTGGACTAGCCGGCCCGGCCGATCGAACACGAGGTTCTCGAGCCGGAAGATCACCTCGGCCGGGCTTGACCACGTCGCTGAAGTAAAGTCCCCGGCCGGGCTCCCACACCGGGCCCTCGATCAGCCCGTAGCCGGTCGCGAGCGCGTCCATCGCCAGGCCCTCCGGGCTTAACCGATCGCGCGGAGCTCCGGGACCACCCACAGCGGCCGGCCACCGTTGGCCACGCGCTGGATGTTGTCGAAGCCGTTGCGGAACCGCGCCGCCCAGTTCTCCCACGTCGGTCCCGCCGAGTGCGGGGTGAGCGTGACGTTGGGCAGCGTGAACAGCGGATGCGGCCCCTTGGGCGGCTCTTCCACCAGGACGTCGAGACCGGCGCCGGCGATCTGTCCGTCCTTCAGCGCCTTGTAGAGCGCCTCTTCGTCGATCACGGGCCCGCGGCAGGTATTGATCAGCACCGCGCCCCGCTTCATGATCGACAGCTCGCGCGCCCCGATCATGTTCCGCGTCGTGTCGTCGAGCGGCACGTGCAAGCTGACGATGTCCGACGTGCGCAGCAGCTCGGCGAACAGCACGAAGCGAACGCCGAGCGCGTCTTCCTGCTCTTCGGTGAGGCGGGCGACGTCGTAGTACTGCACCCGCGCGTCGAACGCCGCGGCCCGGCGCGCCACCTTCTTGCCGATGTTGCCGAGCCCGACGATCCCGACCGTCTTCCCGGACAGCTCGTGGGTGCGGCTCTCCACCGAGTCCCCCACGCGCCACTTGCCGGCCACGACGTCGTTGTGGAAGCGGACCAGGCGCTTGAGGACGGCGAGCATCAGCATGAGCGTGTGCTCGGACACCGCGATGGCGTTGGCGCCGCCGTTGTTCGCCACCGGCACTTTCGCCTTTTTCGCCGCCTCCACGTCGACGCGGTCGTAGCCGGCGCTGAGCAGCTGGACCAGCCGCAGTTTCGGCGCGGACCGGAAGAACTCGCCGCCCATGTGGCGGGCGAGCCCGAGGTAGAACTCGGCGTCCGTGGCCGCCTGGATGAACTCCGGTGTCCCGGGGTCGGCTATCACGAGATCGAAGCCCGCCGGCGTCATGGATCGGGCAATCTCGAGAATGACGTCGGGCTGGCGCGGCGCGAAGAGGATCTTGGTTCCCATGCTCGGCTCCTTGGTCCGCGGTCGGACCGTTCGGGTCATCGCCACCCTCGCGGGGTCGCGATCGGCGGGATGCTAGCATACGAAGCGGCCAATGACCGCCTCCATGCCCGGCCCGACGTCACACAGCTTCTATTCCCAGCGGTTGCGCCTGCACTACGTGGACTGGGGCAACGCGGCGAAGCCCCCCCTGCTCCTCGTGCATGGCGGGCGGGATCACTGCCGCAACTGGGACTGGGTGGCCGCCGCCCTCCGCGACGACTGGCACATCATCGCGCCCGATCTGCGCGGGCACGGCGACAGCCAGTGGTCACCCGACGGCAGCTACATGATGGCCGGCTACATCTACGACCTCGCGCAGCTCATTCACCAGCAACGCCTGGCCCCGGTGACGATCGTCGCCCACTCGCTCGGCGGCAACCTCGCGCTGCGTTACGCCGGGATCTATCCGGACACGGTGGCGCGGCTGGTGGCGATCGAAGGCCTGGGGCCGCCGCCGGCGAAGCTGGCCGAGCGCCAGGCGCGAACGATCGTCGAGCGCATGGACGATTGGATCCGCGAGCAGCGCGGGCTGGCCGGACGATTGCCGCGCCGCTACGCGTCGATCGAAGACGCGTTCCGCCGCATGCAGGACGAGAACCCGCACCTCACGGCCGAGCAGGCGCGCCACCTGACGATCCACGGCGCCAACCAGAACGAGGACGGCACGTATTCCTGGAAGTTCGACAACTACGTGCGCTCGTGGGCGCCGTACGACATGCCCGGCCGTGACATCGCGCTGCTCTGGTCGCGGATCACCTGCCCCACCCTGCTGCTCTACGGCAAGGAGAGCCGGGCCGGCAATCCGGCCGACGACGGCCGCACCGCGCCGTTCCGCCACGCCACCGTCGCCGGCCTCGAACACGCCGGCCACTGGCTCCACCACGATCAGCTCGACGACTTCCTCCGCATCCTGACCGGGTTTCTCCGCTGATGAAGAGCCGCCCGCACCACTGCGGCGCTCATCCGTTCACCGGTCAACGTCCTCCCGGTTGGGGAGTGAGCCGCAAATACGGCGTGACGCCTTCCAGCCCTTCGGGAACTTCGCGCGCGCCTCGTCGTCGCTGACCGCGGGCACGATGATCACGTCTTCGCCCTGACGCCAGTTGAACTTAGACCCTATTCTTGACAATACCGATTGACAAGCGTAGTTTTCCCGATTGTGCCGGCGAGCCCGACCCTGCAACAGAATCAGGACCGTGCCCGCTGCCCGGTGTGCCGGGAGACCCTGCTCGTCCGCAACCCGGGGGAAGTCATGATTCGCAACGCCATCCTGCGTGTGGATGAGCCGAGCGGACAGGTCACGGCGAAGTGTCCTCGCTGTAAGGCGTGGGTGGAGGTTCCGCTGCGCTACACGGGGTGACGGCACGCGACACGGCGAAAGTCACGGTCGAAGACGAGAGCCGGGAGCACGGGCGCGGGCCCTTCCCGGCTCTCGTGCTTCCGGGATCGGGGGACGGCGTGAGCGAGACAGTGAAAGAAACGAAGGCCCAGCGGGCGGAGCGGCTCAAGCGCGAGCTCAATCCGTGGGAGGCCTACGACGAGATCAAGCGCTTCGCGCGTGAGGGCTACGAGGCCATCCCGCCGGAGTGGGCCACCTATTTCCGCTGGTGGGGCATCTACAGCCAGGGCGATGGCGTCGGTGTCGTCGGCGGCCGCGGCGGTGAAGGCCGCGCCACCCGCCACTTCATGCTCCGCATCCGCATTCCGAACGGTGTGCTGGCCTCGCACCAGGCGCGCACGATCGCCGAGCTCGCCGAGCGTCACGCCCGCGGCGTCGCCGATCTCACGGTACGGCAGAACGTGCAGCTCCACTGGCTCACGATCGAAGACGTACCGGTCGTCTTCGAAGCGCTCTGGCGGGCGGGCATCTCGAGCCTCGGCGCGTGCGGCGATGTCACGCGCAACGTGACCGGGTGTCCGGTCGCCGGCGTGGACGGCGAGGAGCTGGTCGACGCCTCACCGCTGGTGTTCGAGGCGACCCGGCTGCTCAACGGCAACCCCGACTTCTACAACCTCCCGCGCAAGTACAAGGTCTCGATCAGCGGGTGCCGGACGTGGTGCGCGTACCCGGAGATCAACGACGTCGGGCTCACTGCCGTCCGCCATCCCGACTCGGGCGAGATCGGCTTCTCGCTCCGCGTGGGCGGCGGCCTCTCCACCGATCCGCATCTCGGCGTGCGGCTCGACAGCTTCGTGCGCTGGCGCGAAGTCGTCCCGGTGGTGCGCGCCGTCTCGGAGATCTTCCGCGACAGCGACGGGCTCCGGCAGAACCGCGAAAAGGCGCGGCTGAAGTTCCTGTTCATCAACGGCGGCTGGACCGCTACGCGGTTCCTCGACGAGCTCCAACGCCGTCTCGGCTTCGCGCTGGAACCCGGCGTACCCGATTCACCGCCCGACGACGTCGCCCGCGATCACGTGGGCATCCACAAGCAGCGCCAGGCCGACCGTTACTACGTCGGTCTGCCCGTGCTCCGTGGGCGGCTGACCGCCACCCAGATGCGCGCGGTGGCCGACCTCGCGGACCGTCATGGCTCCGGCCAGCTCCGCACGACGACGACCCAGAACCTCCTGGTGCTGGACGTCCCGCGCGCGCGTGCCGGCGCGCTGGCTCGAGACGTCGAGGCGCTCGGCTTCCCGCTCGACGCGTCGCAGTTTCGGCGCGGCACCGTGGCCTGCACCGGAACCGAGTTCTGCAAGCTCGCGCTCACGGAGACCAAGAGTTTTTCGCGCTGGCTCGTGGAGGAGCTCGAGGCGCGCCTTCCGGGTTTCGACCGCCACGTGCGGATCCACGTCACCGGGTGCCCCAATTCCTGCGGCCAGCATTGGATCGCCGACGTCGGCATCGAAGGCAAGAAGCTCAAGATCGACGGCGCGCTCGTCGACGCCTACTACTTCTGTCTCGGCGGCGCCGTGGGACGCCACCAGGCCGTTGCGCGGCCGGTGGGGTACCGCGTTGCCGCGAGCGAAGTGCCAGCCGCGATCGAGCGGCTGCTGCGCCAATATCTCGCAGACCGGAGCCAGGACGAGAGCTTCCGTGAGTTCACCGCGCGACACAGCGACGAGGAGCTGCGCGCGTTCCTGGCCGATGAGCTGGTCGCTGCGGTCGAGCGCGACGTTCCGGCCGGCCGACCGCCGCACGGCGTGGACGGATGAAAGCTGGCGCGTGAGAACCGCCGCCCGCCAGAACGCGACGCCGCGGTGGCCGGGACGCTGATGGCGTACTACCCGATTTTCGTGGAGCTCGGCGGGCGCCGATGCGTGGTCATCGGCGGGGGCACCGTCGCCGCCCGCAAGGTCGAAGGCCTGCTCGCCGTCGACGCGGTGGTTCACGTCGTGAGCCCCACCCTGACGTCTGCGCTGACCGCGCTCGTAGCCTCCGGGCGGATCACTCACGAAGCCCGGGACTACCAGCTCGGCGACCTGGCGGGCGCCGCGCTCGCCTTCTATGCCCTGGCCGATCCGGCCATCGGCGCGACCATCGCGGCCGAGGCGCGCGAGCGGGGCGTGTGGCTGAACGCCGCCGACGACCCGGCACGATGCAGCTTCATCCTGCCGGCGGTGCTGCGCCGTGGCGTCCTGACCGTCGGCGTCGCCAGCGGTGGCGCGACGCCCGCGCTCACGCGTCTGCTGCGTGACCACCTCGAGACCGTCCTCGGTCCAGAATGGGCCGCGCTGGGCGACATCGCCGTCGACGCACGCCGCGAACTCCGGGCGGCCGGGCGCATGGCCGACGGGGAGCGCTGGCGCCGCGCGCTGGGTGCGGACGTGCGCGCGCTGCTCGCGGACGGTCGGCACGAGGAAGCCCGGCGGCTGCTGCGCGAGTGTCTGGAGAAACCCGCGTGATCGGTTCTGTTGCGTTGGTCGGCGCGGGGCCCGGCGACCCGGAGCTCATGACCGTCCGCGGTCTCTCGCGACTCCGGCGCGCCGACGTGGTCGTCTACGATCGCCTGGTCGACGCTCGCCTGCTCGACGAGGCGCCGCCGGACGCCATCCGCGTCTACGTGGGCAAGACCAGCGGCGATCACACGCTGCCCCAAACCCAGATCAACGCCTTGCTCGTGACCCATGCGCGCGAGGGACGCTTCGTCGTGCGGCTCAAGGGCGGCGACCCCTTCGTGTTCGGTCGCGGCGGGGAAGAAGCCGAGACCCTCACCGCGGCCGGCATCCCGTTCGAAGTCGTTCCCGGTGTGACGTCGGCCATCGCGGTCCCGGCGGCCGCCGGCATCCCCGTCACGCATCGCGGCGTCGCGTCCTCGTTCGCGGTCGTGACGGGTCACGAGGACGCGTGCGACGATGGCTCGCGCGTCGACTGGACTCGCCTGGCCAACGCGGTGGACACGCTGGTGATCCTCATGGGCGCGCGGAGCCTCGGACGCATCGCGCAGGCGCTCCTGGACGCCGGGCGTTCCGGGAGCACGCCCGTCGCCATCGTCCGCCGGGGAACCACCGAGAGTCAGGCGACGCTGGTCGGCCGGCTGGACGAGATCGTCGCACTGGCGGCGACGGCGCGCATCGAGCCGCCGGTCGTGATCGTCGTGGGCGAGGTCGTCTCGCTGCGCGAGCGGCTGGGCTGGGAAGGGTTTCGCTCAGCGGCGGCGGCGGGGGTGGATACGCGCGGAGAGACGGGTCATCCGCCGGTCGAGCTTTCCGATCTCGTCGGCGGTCTCGACGCGATGCCGATCGAGCTTCTGGTCGACCATCGTCACGCCTTCGGCCACTAGCTCGACCTTGGTCTGAAGGCCCTCCGCGAGCACGCCGAACCAGCGACGGTCGTCCGCCGAGACTCGATCGATGTGCTGCCGGAGCCCAGTCTCAACATCGACCAGCCGGCCTTCCAGGCCTTCGATGTGCTGGTCCACGGCGCCGATGCGCTCGTCCAGGGCGCCGACGTGCTGGGCCAGGGCGCCGACATGCTGGTCCAGGGCGCCGATACGCTCGTCCATGACTCCGACGCGCTCGTCCAGGGCCCCGATGCGCTCGTCCA
>JBGPXN010000142.1:0-12088 GCA_041492755.1 Methylomirabilia bacterium
CCGACGGCACCCAGGCCGCTTTGTCGCGATCGTAGAAGCCTACCGGCACGATCGTTCCGACCGGAAAGTTGAGGAAATTCTCGACGTACTGAATGATTGGCTGGTTGAAACTGAGTCTCTTTGCTCCTGCCGCTATGGCTTCATCGGCGCTGAGCTCGACTGCATAGGTGTAACCGCTCGTGGGCGGCAACGGGGCGGGCATGGCGTTCGGGCCGTTGGGACCCACGGTGTACTCGGTCGCGCGCGCGTTCAGCAAACTGATCGGCTGTGTGCTGCCATCGGGCATGACCAGGTTCGCCGTGGTCCCCGGCGGTATCAGCAGCGTGGCTCGTCGGGTTCCGTCCGAGTCGGTCATCGCGCTGCCCCGCGCCACCTGCATCGCCCCCACGTTGAGGTTGATCGGCGTGACTTGTGCGTCCAGAAGAATCATCACCACGTCCGGCGTCATCACATAGTCCTGCCAGGGGACGTTCACCTGCCGTTGAGCCGAGAGCAGACCACTCTTCCGGTAGTCGACGGTCAGCAGCCCGCCGCCGTTGACGGCCATGTCAAACATGCCGTCGGCGCGGGACAGCGTCTGCCCAAACTCGGGGTGATTGAGGACCGTGATGGTCACACCAGAGAGCGGCCCATTGTTCTTGTCCAGCATCTTGCCGCGCACGACGGCCGCGCGTCTGAGTTCGATCGTGCCCGGCGCCACGCCGGTCTGGATCGGATTGGCGCCGGTGTAGAGGAACTCGGTGGAAGTCCCAATGCCCGTGGCGACCGTACGGTTCACCGGGGGCGCGACGGTGCCCGGATCGGGCGGCAGGCCGCCGCCCGCCGGGTTCACGGTTACCGCCACGTCGTCGCTCGACGAGAGCCGGCTGTCGTTCGCGGTCAGTCGGAGAACGTATTGGCCGCTGGCGGAAAACGTTGCGACGGTGGACGCGGCGTCTGAATTCGAGAACGTGACCGTGCCCGGACCGCTCGCGGCGCTCCATGTGATCGTGAGCGTTGCGCCGGCCGGGAGACCGTCGTCCGTCACCGTGCCATTGAGGGTCGCGGTGTTCGGGAGCGTCACGGTCTGATCGGGGCCCGCATCGACGCTGGGCGCCTGATTGGCCGGATTGACCGTCACCCTCACCTCGGCGCTCGACGAGAGCGCGCCGTCGCTCACCATCAAGCGCAGCACGTACACGCCGGCTTCGGAGAAGGCCGCGGTCGTCTGCGCTGCGCTTGCGTTTGTGAAGACCACCGAGCCGGGACCGCTGACCTTGCTCCATCCGATCGTGAGGGTCGAGCCGGGCGGCAAGCCGTCGTCGGTCACCGAGCCGCTCAGCGCGGCCGTGCTGGGCCGCGTGATCGTCTGGTCGGGCCCCGCATCGACGCTCGGTGCTCGGTTCGGCGGGTTGACCGTCTCCACGGCGGTCACCGGCTGACTATCAGTCGTGCCATCGTTGACGATGAGCTGCACGACGTAGACGCCGGTCAGGTCCGGCACGAAGGTCGGGTTCAGCGCGGTGACGTCGGAGAGCGCGGCCGTGCTGCCCGTGGGCCGGGAGACGTAGGACCACCGGAAGCTGAGGGGGTCGTGGTCGACGTCGGAGGACTGGCTGCCATCGAGCTGCACGGTCTGGCCGAGGGTGACGGTCTGATCGGGCCCCGCATCGGCGACCGGGCGGGAGTTCTCGGTGTCGATCGTCACGGTGTCCGGGCGACTGTCCACGGTGCCGTCGTTCACGATGAGCTGGACGACGTAGCGACCGGGGAGATCGACGACGAACGCCGGCCCGGGTGCGGTGGGATCCGTCAGCGTCGCCTGGCTGCCCGGCGGCTTCGACACGAACGACCAGCTGAATCGAAGGGGGTCGTGGTCCACGTCGAATGAGCCCGTGCCATCCAGTTGGACCGTGGCCCCGTCGAGGACGGTCTGATCGGGGCCCGTGTTGGCGGTCGGAGGCGAATTCTGCGTGTCGATGAGCACCGTGTCCGGCTGGCTGTCGTCGAAGCCGTCATTGACGATGAGCTGGAGGGTGTACCGCCCACCCACATCGGCAACAAACATGGGGCGCACCGCAGAGGCATCGGTCAAGACGGCGTTGCTGCCAGTCGGGCGTGAGAGGAAGGACCAGTGGAAAGTGAGCTGGTCGCCGTCGGCGTCGGCGGACGCGCTGCCGTCCAGGTGGACGCGGGTTGTCACCAAGACCGTTTGGTCGGGGCCGGCATTGGCCTGCGGCGCACGGTTGACTACGTGAAACGCGATCCGTCCGGTGTGTCCGCCGGGGTTGGTCGCTCTGACGGTCGTGAGGCCCGGGTGGACGCCGAAGGGAACGCGAAATGTCGCGCGGTGGCCGGTCGCGGTCAGCACGTGGGCGGCGACGCCGCCCACGGTAATCCGCACATTACGGCCTCCAAAGCCGGTGCCCGTGATCGTCACCAGTCCGCCGCGGGCCGCGGAGAGGGGCGTGATGCTCCTGATGACAACGGCCTGTGGCGACCGACCGTCCTCGCGGTCATCCCGGCGATCGCCCCCGCGGTCATCCTCGCGGTCATCCCGGCGATCGTCCCCGCCGCTATCCCTCCCGCCGCCGTCGTCCGACACATCACCACCGCGCCCAGCCTTCGGAGAGGCCCCTGCGAACGTGAGCATGACCATCGCCATGGCAACGGCAGCCGCGACACGTGGCCGTTGGCCAACGCGCTCCAGGAGCATCAGAGGCAGGCGAATGATGTGCCAGCGCCATGCGGTGGTCATCGCTGTTTCCCCATGATTCGAGTCAGTTGATGCCTTCCTACGGGCTCCGCCCCGCTGGATCTCGAGCGGCACGAGGTTCGGCACGGGTCATCCCGTCGCACTCCGTGCGCCCGAAGGAAAGTTGGAAACAGACATTGACGGTCCAGAAGCGACGCGGGTCATAGATCGGAGCGGCCAGTCCTTGAGAAGGAAGAGTCACAAGAGTGCCCGTACCAGCCCGAGTCGTATTCTTGCGGACCGAGCACGCCTCAATAGGTGCCTCCCGGCGAGCCGCAGTGTGTGGGGAACCTACTCCTCGGTCTCGGCACTGTCAATTGCCGAAGTTTTCATCGTGACGCGCTCCGATCGAGGGGATCCCTCCGCGGCGCCCGTCACCTCCCGCAAGTTCACTTTAGCCGCCGAGCTCGTTCCGCACGATCTCCGCGCCCCGGACCAGCGCGAGCAGCTTCTGCTTCACCACCCAGCGCGGCGTCTCCCAGAAACCGCAGTCCGGGTTCACCCACAGCTTGTCGGCGGGGACGTACTTCAAGAGCGCGCGGATGCGCGCGGCGACGTCGTCGGCCGTCTCCGCCTTGAACGCCTTGACGTCGATGACACCGGCGCCGAGCTCGAGATGGCGAGGCCAGTCCTGCCAGCGCTCGGCCTCGTCGAGGCCCCGGTTGGCGAACTCGAGCACGATCTGCGACGCCTTGAGGTCGGCGACCACGGGAAAGAGATTGCGGTAGTCGCGCACCGCGCTGAACGGCCGGCCGTAGAGATTGCCGAAGCAGACGTGGACGGCGATCTTGGCGTGCACCCCCTCGACCGCGCGGTTGATCCCCTGGGTGACGTCGTGGACGCTGCCCGCGTACATGCCGTGGTGCGGCTCGTCGATCTGGATGAAGTTGGCGCCCGCCTTCACGAGCGCAACGCACTCGGCGTTGACGAGGCCGACCAGGTCCGCCAGCAGCGTGCCCTTGTCGGTGTAGCCGCCGCCGAGCTTGAGCGGGACCATCAGCGTGTACGGCCCGGGGACGGTGGCCTTCAATGGCTTGCTGGTGAGCGAGCGCGCGAGCGTGAATTCCTCCGCGATGCCGAGCCCCGCGGGCGCGGCGATCCTGGCGGTCACCTCGAACGGCGTGTTGGTGTCCCACAGTGGCTGGCCGAGCTTGCGCGGCGGTTCCAGCGCCCTGATCCCCGCGATGCGGTCGTAGAAGCCGATGATGAAGCGCACCCGTCCCATCTCGCCCGTGGTGAGCACGTCGATGCCGGCCCGCTCCTGGTCCAGCAGCGCCGCCTGCGTCGCGTCCTCGGTGAGCTCGCGCACGTCGAGCACGCCCAGGCGCCCCGCTTCCATCGCTTCGCGGGCCAGCCACACCCAGCCCGGCAACCCGTGGCTGCCCACGACCGAGGTCGGCAAGGTCTTCGGCAGCGTCGCCGGCATGGTTGGCGACCTTTCAGAAGTGGAAGTGGGCGCCGAGGCCCAGGTAGTCGACCTTCTGCTTGTAGAACTGGCCGTTCGGGGAATGGCCGCGGAAGTATTCGAGCAGGATCTGGAGATTCCGGGAGGCGAGCACGCCCTGGAACTCGAGGCCGGCGCGCACCGAGAGGTCGGTGTGCCAGTGGTTCTCCTCCCGGTTCTGCACGTCGACGCCGGCGAGGGGCCGGAATGCCGATCCCGGGCCCGGCCACGGACTCCGCACCTCGACCCCCCACTGCAGCGACCCCGGATCGAGATGCCGGGGCTCCTGATCGAAGAGATACCCGCCCCCGCCGTACAGTCGCAGCGCGTCGCCGAAGAACTCGTACGACAGCCGGACGTCGACGCTCTCGTAGCTCAGGTTGATGCGGTTCTTCACGCGATTGCCCAGGAGGAACTCGTCACCGACGTGGCTGCTCTGATGGAAGAGACGGGCCAGCGCCGAGAAGCGATCGAGGCGATAGCCTGAAAACGCCGCGACCAGGTAGTCGGCGTTGATGAGGTCCTTGGACGGGGCATCGAGGTCGAAGACGGCGAACACGCCGGCCTGCAACCCGGTTTCCCACCACCCGCTCCCGAGCCGGCCTCGATACAGAGTGAAGGTCTCGCCGAAGCTCACGGCGGCGACGTCCCTGAGATCACCCTCGTTCAGGTACCGCTGGTAGGCGGCGGCGAAATGAGGCCACCGCGGATCGGCGATGAGCGGTTTGAACAACTGCCCGCCCGGCAGGATCCCGGTCTGCGGCTCTTCGACGACCATCGCGTTCGCCCCGCCCGGCGCCGGCCGGCTCGCCACCGGCGGCACCGGCGGGCGCGTCGCGCCGGCGATGGCGGCCGGCGCTCCCACGGTCCGAACGTCGACGCGAACGACACCGTGGATGCGCGCCAGCGCCTCGATGATCCTGGCCCGCTCGGCCTCGCCGGCCTCCAGCGTGATCACTCCCCGCTCGACGCGCAACGACGGCGCGCTCATCTTCAACTCGCGCTCGAGGACGGCGGTGGCGTAGCCGGCGATGTAGGCATCGTCCGCCGGCTCCGCACGCGCGGCCGGCGCCACGGCGAGCGCGAGCACCAGGAACAGCACGGTTGCGACGTGTCCGTTCTTCATGTCCTCCCCTTGGCACCCGCGCGCCAGGACGCGGGGCGCGGGGATCTCCAGCTTCCGGCGCTCACGTACTCGTAGTTGGTCTCCATCGGCGTGTAGGCCAGCGTCTGCCAGCCCCCCAGCTTCTTGCTGATCGCCCACGTCGTGGACTTCATCCCGATCATCACGCCATGATAGCCGTCTAGAGGACAACGCCGTGTCCTCGAACAGGATCGCCGGGTGGTCGGGAAACCAGCGGGCGGCCCGCTCGACGCTGTCGGCAACGTTCATCGCCGAGCCGTCGGGCGTCAGCCGCGCGAGGGCGGAGCCGAGCGCGCGTGCTCGATGGCCGCGCGAACCCGCGCGGGTGTGGCCGGCATGTCGAGATGGTCGACGCCGAGCGGACGCAGGGCGTCCAGGATCGCGTTCATCACCGCCGGCGGCGCGCCGACGGTGCCGACTTCGCCCACGCCCTTCACGCCCAGCGGGTTGGTGCGGCAGGGCAGCTCGTCGAAGCCGACGGTGAACTCGGGATGATCGTCCGCGCGCGGCATGCAGTAGTCGCCGAAGGTCGCCGACAGGAGCTGGCCCGAGTCGCGGTCGTAGACGACGTGCTCGAACAGCGCCTGGCCGATCCCCTGCGCGAGCCCGCCGTGGATCTGGCCCTCGCAAATGAGGGGATTGATCACGCGGCCGACGTCGTCCACCGCCGTGTAGCGGTCGATCGTCACCTTTCCGGTGTCCGCATCGATCTCGACCTCGCACACGTGGCAACCGTACGGGAAGTTCGGCGGGTCGGCCGCGTAGCTGCCGCTGGCGTCCAACCCGAGCCCGAATTCCGTGGGGATTCCGGCCTTGGCGAACGAGGCGGCCGCCACCTGGCTGAACCCCATCGAGCGATCCGTCCCGACGACCTGGAACTTGCCGTCCTTGAACTGGACGTCGGGCGGCGCCGCCTCCATGAGGTGCGCGGCCAGCGCGCGCCCCTTCTCGATGAGCGCGTCGGCGGCCGCCTTGAGCGCGCCGCCGCCGACCATGGAGCTGCGCGCGGCGTAGGTGCCGCGGCCGAAGGGCACCTGGTCGGTGTCGCCCTGTACGAAACGGATGCTCTCGAACGGCACGCCCAGCCACTCCGACACCATCTGCGCGTACGTGGTGGCGTGACCCTGGCCGTGCGAGAACGTGCCGGCCACGATGGTGACCATGCCGGTCGGATCGCAGCGCAGCTCCATGCGGTCGTTGAAGACGCCGCACACTTCCATGTAGTAGACGAGCCCGGCGCCCCGCCGTCGGCCCTTGCGCTCGCTCGCCGCGCGCCGCGTCGCGAAGCCCTTCCAGTCCGCGAGGTCGAGGCCGCGGTCCAGCGTCCGCGCGAAATCGCCGCTGTCGTACACGAAGCCGGTCGGCGTCGTGTACGGCATCGCGCTCGCCGGAATGAAATTGCGGCGGCGGATCTCCACCGGATCGATGCCGGTGACGGCGGCCGCCCGATCGAGGAGCCGCTCGGTCAGGTACACGGCCTCCGGACGGCCGGCGCCACGGTACGGCGCGGTCGGCGACGTGTTCGTGAACACCGCCCGCGTGGTGAGGAAGACGGCGGGCACCGCGTAGGTGCTGGGGACGAGGCGGATCGAGAACACGAGCGGCGCCACCGCGGCGCCGGCGACGTACGCGCCGAACGCGTGCAGCCCGCGCGCGCGGATAGCCAGGATCTTTCCGTGCTCGTCGAGCGCCATCTCGCCGTAGACGACCTGGTCGCGGCCGTGCGAATCGCCGAGCATCGCCTCCGCGCGCGTAGAGATCCACTTCACCGGCCGCCCGCAGCGGTGTGACGCCACCAGCACCAGCGCGTCCTCCGGATACACGTCGCCCTTCATGCCGAAGCCGCCGCCGACGTCGAGCGCGACCACGCGGAACTTCGTCTCGGGCAGGCGGAACACCGCCTGGGCCAGCACCGAGCGGATGCCGTGCGGATTCTGCGTGCTGGTGTAGAGCGTGTAGCTCTCGTTGCCGGCGTCGTAGTCGCCGAGGCAGCCGCGCGGCTCCAGCGAGTTGGCGGCCACCCGGTTGTTGGTCAGGCGCAGCGAGACGACGTGCCGGGCGCGCGCGAACGCGGCCTCGGTCGCGTCCTTGTTGCCCATCATCAGCCCGACGGCGACGTTGCCGGGATTCTCGTCCCAGATCGCCGGTGCGCCGGCCTTCACGGCGTCCTCGACGTCGATGACGGCCGGCCGCGGCTCGTAGTCGACCTCGACCAGCTCGGCCGCGTCGCGCGCCTGGGCCACCGTCTCGGCCACGACGAACGCGACGCGATCGCCGACGTGGCGCACGCGATCGAACGCCAGGATTGGCCGATACGTGCGATAGCCCTTGGGCCCGCCGACGTCCTCGGGCATGAACAGCGGCGGGACCCCGCCCAGTCCGGCCGCGCTGATATCGGCGCCGGTCAGCACGCACAGGACGCCGGCGGCGGCGCGAGCCTTCGCGACGTCGATGCGCCGGATATTCGCGTGCGCGTGCGGCGACATGACCACCACGCCGTGCGCCTGGCGCGGCAGCGTGACGTCGTCCACGTACCGCCCGCGGCCGGTGAGGAAGCGCCGATCCTCGACGCGCCGGACCGGCTGCCCGATGCCGAAGCGATTCGGCGTCACTCCACGCCCGTCGGTCACGCCCCGCCGCTCCGTCACACCGCGCCGCTCCCTGACACTGCGCGCTCCGTCACACCACGCCGCCCGGGTTGATCGGCTCGAGCGCGACGTCGATCAGCGCGAGGCGGCCCGCGGCGATCGCTTGCAGACCGCGAGTGAACGCGGCACGGACGTCCGCGGGCTTCTCGACCCGCTCGCCGTGGCCGCCGAACGCGCGCGCGATGGCGGCGTAGTCGGGGCTCGGCGCGATGGACGTCCCGACAAAGGTCTTGGACTTCACCGCGAAGCCGTCGGGGTAGTGCGCGGGGATGCCGGACTTCTGCGAGAGGTAGCCGGAGTTGTTGAAGAGCACGATCAGGATCGGCAGCCCGTGCTCCTGACATGCGCCGAGGGCGCCCAGCACCGGATTGTAGTTGAACGCGCCGTCGCCGATCACCGCGATCACCGGACGCTCGGGCGCCGCCGCTTTCACGCCGAGCGCCGTGCCCAACCCGGTCCCCAACCCTCCATAGCAGCCTTCGAAGAAGCGTCCCGGAGTCAGCCGATCGAGCAGGCGGTGGATCTCGATGCGATGCGTGATCGTCTCGTCCACCACGATGGCGTCGGTGGGCAGCACCTCGTTGAGCTCGTGCACGACCCAGCGCGTCTCGACGCGCGGCTGGCGGCCCGACGCGCGCGCCTCGTCACGCAGAGTCTGACGGCGCTGGTCGTTGCGGACTCGCCAGCGCTCGCTGGCGGCGGCGCGGGACCCGGACGGGACGGCGCGCTCGACACGCTCGCGCAGCATTGCGAGCGACGGCTCGATCTCGCCGGTGACGACGAGGTCGGAACGATAGCCCCAGAACGGCAAGTGGGGATGGAACGGCTCGTCGGCCAGGACCACGACTTTCGTGTTGGGGCCGGGCGCGGCCGACGGCGGGTGCCAGGGGGCGACGGAGGCGAGCAGGAACACCAGGTCGGCGTCCTTGATATAGCTCACGAGGTCCACCGATCGGCCGAACCCGCCGTGGAGCGGATGCGTCCGCGGAAAGTTCACATAGCCCGGATGCCACCCTTCGACCACGGGCGCGCCCAGCCGCTCGGCCAGCGCCACCAGATGCTCGACCGCGCGCACGCTGCGCCCGACTTCCTCGGTGACGATGACCGGATTGGCGGCGGCGACGAGAAGACGCGTGAGCTCGTCGACCGCGTGCGCGTCGGCGGCCGGCGGGCGCGCGTACGCGGCCGCGGCGGGCGGATCGGTGCTCATCGTCTCGAGCAGGTGCTCCATGGGCACCGACACGAACACGGGGCCGGCCGGCGATGCCATCGCGAGCTGGCAGGCGCGCTGGATGGTCGCGGGCAGGATGGCGGGCGTGTTCACGCCGAAGCTCCACTTCACGCAGGGCTCGACCAGCCGCGCGGGGCCGCCGACGTCGGCGAGCAGGCGGAGCCACTGCTGACCCGGATCGGGTCCGCGCTCCTCGCCGAAGCCGATCGACTCGCCGGCCAGGACCACCATCGGCGTGCGCTCGTGCAGCGCCGCGCGCAGCGCCATGGTCGCGTGCAGCGCGCCCACCGTCGTGTGGATCACCACCGCCGGGAGCTTGCCGGTCGCCTTGGCGTAACCGCTCGCCATGCCCACCGCGACTTCCTCGTGGCGGGTGGATAGGTACACCGGGACCTCGTCACTGGCGTACGGCTTGGCCAGATACTCCCAGAGGGGCGCCCACTCCGAGCCGGGCGACGCGAAGATCCGCTCGATCCCCATCCCGCGCAGCAACCGCAACAGCGCTTCCGCGCCGCTCAGCCCCTTGGTGTCCATGTGCTTCCTCCTCGAACAGACCAGCCCTGGCAAATCCGCGGCGCCGGTCGAGCGCCCGAGGGGATTATACGCGTCCGGTTCGGGTGTCCCGTGCCATCGCGGGCTGGCTCCGCCGCCAGCCCGGCGGGAGCCGACCGCTCGATACCGTCGCGCCGCGGCGGCTCAGCGGAGCCAGCGCACGAGGCCGGTGATGCCGTCGACGGCGACGGTGGCCCCTTCGGGAATCCGTCGCGTCGCCGCGCGCACGCCGAGGACCGCCGGGATGCCGCGCTCGCGGGCGAGCGCCGCGAGGTGCGACGTGCTGCCGCCGAGCTCGGCCACCACGCCCGCCACGAGTCCAAGCACGGTGCTGATGGCCGGACCGGCCACGCCCGTCACCAACACGTCCCCCGGCGCCACGTGCTCCAGATCGTGCTCGTGCACGACGATGCGCGCGGGCCCGGTGGCCCAGCCTATGCCGGCGGGCTGGCCGGTGAGCGCCGGGTGACGGCTCCACACGTCGTCGACGGCGGCACGGGGAGCCACGTGCAGCGGTCGCGCTTGCAGGATCCAGAAGCCGCGCGCGTCCTTCGCCCACTCGATCTCGACCGCCGCGCCGAGCGCCGTCTCCGTCTCGAGCACGAGCCGCGCCAGCGTCTCCGCCTCGGCGGTGGTCAGGCACGGCGCCTCCACGCGCTCGCGCGGCACCGGACGCGAGTGCGTGCCGCCGCCGGCCACGGTCATGAGGTGCTCCTTGCGTCCCGGCTCCACCGCCTCCACGGACGCGTCGCGCCGCATGAGGTAACGGTCCGGCACGACGTCGCCCTGCGCGATCGCCGAGCCGAGGCCCCACGTGCCGGTGAGCACGATCTGCTCGTCCGACGTAAGGCTGAAGGCGCCGCCGGAGGCCTCTGCGTCGATCATTCTTTGTATGAGGACGGCCATCGCGGACTGCCCGGGATCGACGTCGCAGGCGCGCATGTAGCGGAGCGCGCGCGGCGACCACAGCGACGTCCAGCACGCGCGGGTCGCGGTCTCGAGGTCGGCGCGCTCGGCGATGCCGAGGTAGCTGTCGAACTGGCCCGCGAAGGACGCCGCCGCCGTGTTCTCGCAGAGCGCCGAGGAGCGCACGGCGAGCTGCGCGGTGCCGCCGTCCGCGAGATCGCTCCAGACGGCATCGAGCGCGTACGCGACCTCGGGCAGCAGCGCCACTCGGGTCAACCCGAGTCGCACGGACAGCGCGAGCCGGCGTGTCTGGAAGTCCTCCTCGCCGGCAAGCTGTCGCGTCGTGTCGTCGAGCCCGGCGAGCGTGATCTGGCGTCGATACGCCTCCGCCGTCAGGCACACCGCGTCGGGGATCCGCAGGCCGGCCCGGTGTAGTCGCGCCAGCGTCGCCGCCTTCGGGCCGACTCGATCGTCCGCGGCGGCCTCGGTGGCCGTCAGCGGGACGGTGACGTCACGGGACAATCAGGAGCCTCAGCACGCGCTCGGGGTCGCGCTCGTACTCGCCGAACGCCGCCGCCGCCTCGCGGAGCGGATAGGACCTCGTGATGAAGCCGTCGAGATCGACGGCGCCAGCCGCGACGAGCCGGATCGCCGGCTCGAAGTCCGCGGGCACGAGCGCCCGCGAGCCGACGATGGTCAGTTCCTTGAAATACATGGGGAAGGTCGTGAAGTCCGGAATGGGCAGGTGACTGATCGCGTACATGAGCAGCGTCCCGCCGGGCCGCAGCATGTCGATCGCCGGTCGCACCAGGCGCGGGTCGCCGGCGGTGTCGATGACCACGTCAGCGCCGCGCCCGCCGGTCAGCGCCAGCACCTCGGCGGCGATGTCGCGGCCCGCGGGGTCGATCGTCGCGTCGGCGGACATGCGTCGCGCGAAGTCCCGTTTCCAGGCGCTCCGCGAGATCCCGATGGCGGGACTGGCGCCGGCGAGCTTGGCGAGCCGCGTGTGCATGAGGCCGGTCGCGCCCTGGCCGAGCACGACGACCGCGGCGCCGGGATCGATGCGCACGCGCTGCTGCGCGTGGCGAACGGTCGCCAGCGTCTCGATCAGCGTGGCCATCTCGAGGCTGATCGAATCGGGCACCGGATGCAGATAGCGCTCGGGCAACACCACGTGCTCCGCCAACGAGCCGTCCATCTCACGGCCGAGCAGCCCGGCCCGGCGACACAGGTTCTCGTCGCCGCGCACACAGCAATCGCACGCCCCGCACGCGATGATCGGATTGATCACGACCCTCGTGCCCGCGGGAATTCGCGTGCCGGCGCCGACCGCCTCCACGACGCCGGCCGCCTCGTGGCCCAGCACGACCGGATAGCGGACGTTCGGGTGCTGACCGGCGTAGATCGAGAGATCGGTGTGGCAGACGGC
>JBGPXN010000005.1:0-63876 GCA_041492755.1 Methylomirabilia bacterium
CGACGACACGCTGAAGCCTGAAGTCGAGGGCGACCTGAACGTCGTCAACTTGTTGAAGGTCGCGCTGAAGAACGAGATCGAGGCGACGGAGATCGCCGCGCGCTGGCTCGTCGGCACCGACGACGTCGACGTGAAGCTCGCCTTCGCTCGGCAGGTGGGCGACGAGGCCAAGCACTACCGGCTGATCGTCGAGCGGTTGCGTGGGCTCGGCGTGGACGCGACGCGCATCGATCCGCTCGCCAAGGGCTACGGGCCGCTCTTCAAGTACCTCGACAGCCTGGCCACGACCGTGGAGCGGGTGGCGGCCGGCCAGTTCACGCGCGAGGCGATCGCCGTGGTCAAGAACCGCCAGTTCATCGAGTTTTGCGAGCACGCCGGGGACCGTGAGACGGCCACGCTCTACCGTGACGTCATCGAGCCCGACGAGCGGTATCACCACGAGCTCGGGCGGAAGCTCCTGTTGCGCCTCGCCACCACCCCGGACGCTCAGGCGGCGGCCGCCGCGGCCGCGGGGAAAACACTGGAGCTGGCGGAGGAGCTGCAGCGCGCCGCCCTCGCCGGCGCCGGCATCCATCACGCCCCGGGCTGCTGATGGATCCGGCGCGCCGCGCCTGATGGACCCGGCCCTGCGCGCCTTCGTCGACCTGATGCAGACGCCCGAGGCCGAGATCGACCTCGGCCTGGCCGCGCTCCTGGTGGCGCAGATCGAGCGCCCGGACGTGATCGTCGACCATCATCTCGAGCGCCTCGACGAGCTGGCCGCGCGCTCGGGCGCGGCGGGCGTCGCCGACCCGCTCAAGGCCTTGCACCGCCTGCGCGAGTTCCTGTTCCACGAGGAAGGCTTCCGCGGCAACGCGGCCGAGTACTACGATCCGCTGAACTCGTGCCTCGACGCCGTCCTCGATCGAAAGCTCGGCATCCCCATCACGCTCTCGATTCTGGTGATAGAAGTCGGTCGCCGCGTGAATATCGAGGTCCACGGCATCGGCCTGCCCGGTCACTTCGTGGTGACGGCCGCGATGCCGGATGGGCCGGTCCTCCTCGATCCCTTCGACGGCGGCGCCGTGGTCACCCACGAGCGCGCCACCGAGCTGGTGGGCCGGGCGCTTGGTCGTCGCGTCAAGCTCACGGATGGGCACTTCGCGCCCGTCAGCAAGCGGCAGATCCTGGCCCGCATGCTGGCCAACCTGCGCGGCATCTACTTCGAGTGCAGCGAGTGGGGCAAGGCGCTGGCGGTGGTCGAGCGCTTGATCCGGCTCGACGCCGATCCCGCGAACGTCCGTGACCGCGGCACCCTGCTCGTCAAGCTGGGTGAGCTCTACCGGGGCGCCGCGGACTGGGGACGCTATCTCGACGCCGCCCACGAGCCAAAGGACGCCAAGAAGGTTCGCCAGCAGCTCCGCCGTGTTCGTGAGCATCTGGCCAGCCTGAACTGACCTCACGCACCCGACGGTGAGCCCACGGGTCGGAATCTCGCGGACGGACGTCGTCGGCAGCCTCCTGCGACCCGCCTACGTGCGCGACGCACGGCAGCGCCGGCGGGAGGGGAAGATCGACGACGGCGAGCTGCGGGGGGTGGAAGACCGCGCGGTCCGCGACGCTATCGAGTTGCAATTACGACCGGCTGCTGCTGGGTACGTTCCGCTGACCCGGCTCGCGGTCAGCCCGCAGTGTGGCTTCGCGTCCGGGGAGGCCGGCAACCCGCTGACTCCCGAAGAGCAGGAGGCCACGCTCCGGCGCGTCGTCGAGGTGGCTCGCCGGATCTGGTGATCCGCGGCGGCGACCGCATGCGGCTCGGCCCCGCGCTGGCCTGCCTCACCGTCTCCACCTGCGTGCTCGCCGCGTGCGCCACGGGCATGATCTCCCCGATGGGCGCCGGCGTCCCGCCGTTCACGCCGGACGCGGACGAGCGGGCGCTCTGGTCACGTGCGGCGCGCGAGCACACGGTCCTGGCCGAGCGCGCGTGGGTCTATGTCGATCCGCTCCTCGAGGACTATCTGACCCGGATCGTGGAGCGACTGCTGCCGGCGTCGGTGAAGGCGGCCGGAGCGCCGGGGCCGAAGCTCGTCGTGCTTGCCGATCCCACGCTCAACGCCTTCGCGTTGCCCGACGGCCGCATCTATCTCCACACGGGGCTGCTGAGCCGGCTCGAAAACGAGGCGCAACTGGCGGCCGTGCTTGCCCGTGAGCTCATCCACTACGTCTATCGACATACGCTCCAGCGGGTCCGCGCCCACGGCGAGGCCGCGGCCCTGGATGTGATCGGTGACGTGGCCCGCGTCGGTGCGTCGGCGGCGGCGGGTGTCGATGGTATCCGCGAGGACGGCGCGGCCGTGCTGAGCCGCACGGCCCTGGCGATCCTTGGGGGCCGGCTGCAACTCTCGGCGCTCGGCGCGATCGAGGGCCACGGCTCGCGGCGGGAGCGGCAGGCGGATCGAGAAGGGCTGCGTTGGCTCGCCGCGGCGGGCTGGGATTCGAGTGAGATGCCGCGTGTCTTCGCGCGCCTGGCCGAGAGCGCGCCCGATGGTGGCCGCATGGAGTTGTTCCGTCTTGGCCGGGTGGCAGCGTTACGGGACCGTGTCGCGAGCGTGCGGTGGTTGCTCGACGCGCGACCGTCCGGCGTGAGCGCCGCGACCGGCGCCGCGACGGCGAGCGAGGAGTTCGGGGTGAGGCTGCTGCCCGTCGTGCGGGAGAATGCGTGGCTGGACGTCCGGGCCGGCCGCTTTGTGCTGGCCCGCCGGCAGCTCGATCGCGTGTTGACCGCCAATCCGGCCGATCCGGTGGCGCACGTTTACGATGGCGACTGGCATCGTCTGCTGGCGCAGCGAACGCGATCGGCGGAGGCGCGGGCCGTCGACGAGGCGCGGGCGCGTGAGCACTACGAGCGCGCGGCCGAGCTCGACCCGACGTACGCCGAGCCGTTTCGCGGGCTCGGCCTGCTCTACTACCAGGCCAACGACCCCGCGAAGGCCCGCATGGCGTTCGAGCGCTACCTCACGCTCAAGCCGGACGCGCCCGATGGGCGCCGGATCCGAGAGTACGTCGTCGAGCTGACACGCTAGAGTAATGGCTCACGACGCCACGCGCGCAGGCTTGTCCCCGCGTCCCGCGTAATCGATCAGCCGGCGGCGCGCAGGCGATCGATGAGGTGCTGGTCGGCGGGCGGGAAGTCGTAGTCGGCGAGTCGTGCGGGCTCCACCCAGTCGAGGGCGGCGCACTCGAGGAGCTGGAGCGTTCCGCCGGTGATCCGGCAGCGGTAGAAGTGCAGGACCACGGTCTTTTCCCCATACTCCCACCGGACGGTGTCCACCTTCTCGCCGACCGCGACGTCGATACCCAGCTCTTCGCGGAGCTCGCGGGCCAGGCAACCTTGAAGCGTCTCGCCGGCCTCGCGCTTGCCACCGGGAAACTCCCAGCGGCCGGCCAGATGCGTGTCGGCGAGTCGCTGCGTGATCAGATATCGTCCGCCCGCGTCGCGCACGAGGGCAGCGGCCACCTCGACGACCTGCGCCGGCTGCGTCATCGGTGTTTCGTGCGGGCGCGTTTGAGGGTGATGCGCCCGGCGCGGGGGAGCTCGGCGGGGAGGCCGCGGGCGCTGGTGCGGTTCGCTCCGACGCCTTTCGTCACGAGCGTCGGATACGTGCGACATAGGCCACGGAGCGGACACTGCGGACAGCGCGGCTGCCGCGGCGTGCACCACGTGGCGCCGAAGTCCATGAGCGCCTGGTTGTAGTCGTAGGCGCTTCCGGCCGGCACCAGCGCGGTCGAGAGATCCCACAGCGCCTTCTCGCCCCGGACCCGCCGCCGCGGACCCACGAACACGCGGGTGAGCACCCGGCGGACGTTCGTGTCGAGGATCGCGGCGTCCCGGCCATACGCGAAGGAGAGGATGGCGCCGGCGGTGTAGCGGCCGATGCCGGGCAGGCGACGCAGGTCCGCGTCGTTGTCCGGGAGCTGGCCGCCGTAGCGGGCCAGCGCTTCGCGGGCGATCTGGTGCAGACGGACGGGCCGGATGTTGTAGCCCAGCGGGTACCAGAGACGGCGAACGTCCTCGACCTCGGCACCGGCCAGACTCTCCAGCGTCGGGTAGCGGGTCAGGAATTCGTGGTACTTCGGCGTCACGCGGTCCACCTGGGTCTGCTGCAGCATGATCTCGGAGACGAGCACGCGGTAGGGATCACGCGTCCGCCGCCACGGCAGGTCGCGGCCGTGGGTCGCGTACCAGGCGAGCAGCCGCCGCTGGAAGCGTCGCGCCAGGCGCGGGTCGGGTGCGCGCACGCCGCGCAGTCTAGCACCGGCCTCCGCGCCGACGCCACGCGCCGTCTGGATCCGCCGTGCCCGTCGGCCGTTCTGTCCCGAGCGCGGGGGGTACAATAACCGCATGCCCGACCGATATCCGCTCCACGAGCTCCACGCGGCCGCCGGCGCCCGATTCGTCGCGCCCTGCGGCATCGATCTGCCCATCGACTACGGTGATCCCGCCGCCGAGTACGCCAGCGTGCGTCGGGCCGCTGGATTGATCGATCGCGGACCAGTAGGACTGCTCGAGGTCACCGGCAAGGACCGCGCGTCGTTCCTGCACGCGATGCTGAGCAACGACGTGAAGTCGCTCACCCCGGGCCAGGGGTGCGCGGCCGCGTTCCTCGACGTTCACGGCAAGGTGCAGGTGTTGCTCCGGGTGCTCGTGCTCGAGGATCGCATCTTCGTCGTCACGCCGATCGGCATGGCCGCGGACACCATGGAAGCGCTCGACAAGTTCCTGTTCTCGGAGAAGGCGTACTTCCGCGACGCCACCGGCGAGCTCGCATTGCTGGTGCTGGCCGGGCCGGAAGCGCCGGCGCTGGCGGAACGACTCACGGGTCAGCATCCGCCGGAACACGCATGGGCACACGTGGCCGCCCGGGTTGGGGACGACGAGGTTCGCTTGGTGCGCGGTGGCGGCGAGATCGATGAGCCGGAGGTGTGGATGCTGACCGCGGCCGGTGCTCGCGTGTGGTCGGCCGTGCGCGCCGCCGGCGTGCCGGTGGTCGGGGTGACGGCGCAGGAGTCGCTGCGCATCGAGGCGGGCACGCCGATCTATCATCACGACGTCGACGCCAGCGTGCTGTTGCCGGAAATCCCCCTCGACCCGTTCGTGTCGTACACCAAGGGCTGCTACATCGGTCAGGAGCTCGTGGTTCGCGTTCGCGACCGCGGCCACGTCACCCGCCACCTCCGCGGCCTCGTCATGGAAGGCGAGGAGGTCCCGGCACCCGGTGCGTCGATTTTGGCCGACGGCGCCGAGATCGGTCGCCTCACGAGCACGACGTTTTCTTACGGCCTCGGACGTCCGATCGGGCTCGGCTTCGTCCGACGCCAGCAGTCCGAGCCCGGCACGAAGCTGACGGTGCGCGACGGAGAACGACTGCTGCCGGCGTCGGTGTCGGCCCTGCCGTTCCCGCGCTGAGCACCCGGACCGGAGAACGACCCGTGGCGAATCGTCTCGCGCAGGAAACCAGCCCCTATCTGCTCCAGCACGCGCACAACCCGGTCGAGTGGTACCCGTGGGGCGACGAGGCGTTCGCCCGGGCGCGCACCGAGGACAAGCCGATCCTGCTTTCCGTCGGCTATTCCGCGTGTCACTGGTGCCACGTCATGGAGCGCGAGTCGTTCGAGAGCCACCCGATCGCCGCGCTGATGAATCAGCACTTCGTCAACGTCAAGGTCGATCGCGAGGAGCGCCCGGACGTCGACCAGATCTACATGCAGGCCGTGCAGTCGATGACCGGTCACGGCGGCTGGCCCATGACCGTGTTTCTCACCCCCGAGGGCGCGCCGTTCTACGGCGGCACCTATTTCCCGCCCGAGGACCGGCAGGGCATGCCGGCGTTCCCGCGCCTGCTGCAGGCCATCGCCGACGCGTGGACCAACCGTCGCGGAGAGGTCCTCCGCTCCTCGCAGCAGATCGCCGCCGAGCTCAACAAGGCCGACGGCCTGCGGGCGTCCACGCAGCTGCTGAGCCAGGAGATTCTCTTCTCCGCCTACCAGGGCATCTCGGCGCAGCTCGACGAGCGCCTGGGGGGCCTCGGCGGCGCGCCGAAGTTTCCGCAGCCGATGATCTGGGAGTTCGTGCTGCGCTTCTGGAAGCGCTCGGGCAACTCGCTCGCGAAGAGCATGGTGGAGACGACGCTGACCCGGATGGCTCGCGGCGGCATCTACGACCAGCTCGGCGGCGGCTTCCATCGCTACTCGGTCGACGCCCAGTGGCTCGTCCCCCACTTCGAGAAGATGCTGTACGACAATGGCCAGCTCGCCTCGCTCTACCTGCACGCCTGGCTCGCCTTCGGCAACCCCGAGTACCGGCGGATCACCGAGGAGACGCTCGAATACGTCCTGCGCGAGATGACCGATCCCTCCGGCGGTTTCTACTCGGCGCAGGACGCCGACTCCGAGGGGGAGGAAGGAAAGTTCTTCGTCTGGTCGCCCGACGAGGTCCGGGCCGTGCTCGGCGCGGGCGCGGACGATGCGCTCCGCTACTGGGGCGTCGACCGCGGACCGAACTTCGAGGGCCACAGCATTCTCTGGGTTCCGGGCGAGCCCGACCCGGAACGGATCGCCGACGCCCGCCGGCGGCTCTTCGCCGCGCGAGAGCCGCGCGTGCATCCGGCCCGCGACGACAAGGTGCTCGCCGCCTGGAACGGCCTGGCCCTGCGCGCGTTCGCCGAGGCCGGTCGCGCGCTGGGTCGCGCCGACTTCGTGGCCGCCGCCCGTCGCAACGCCGAGTTCCTGATGCGCGACATGCGCCGGGACGGGCGGCTGCTGCGGACCTGGAAGGCCGGCCAGGCCAAGCTCAAGGGCTATCTCGAGGACTACGCGATGGTGGCGGCCGCGCTGATCGACGTGTACGAGGCGACGTTCGAGCGCCGCTGGCTGGACGAGAGCCGCAACCTCGCCGACGAGATGCTGCGCCTGTTCTGGGACGAGAGCGTCGGCGGCTTCTACGACACCGGCATCGACCACGAGGCGCTGATCGTCCGTCCGCGCAATCTGTTCGACAACGCGGTCCCGAGCGGGAGCGCGGTGGCCATCGAGACGCTTCTCCGACTGCGCGTGCTGACCGGCGAGGCGAGCTACGAGTCTCGCGCGCTGACCGCGCTGCGGGCCATGGCGGATCTGATGGGTCGTCACCCCACCGCCTTCGGGCGCTTTCTGTGTGCTCACGACTTCAATCTGGGCCCGCACGTGGAGGTCGCGCTCATCGCGCCCCGACTGGAGGAGACGGCCGGCCTGGTCGAGGAAGTCTTCGGCCGCTACCTGCCGAACCGTGTCGTGGCTGGCGCGCGCGCGGGCGACGCGGCGGCCGCCGCCGGGTTGCCGTTGCTCGAGGGGCGGAGCGTGGTCGATGGGCGGCCCACGGCGTTCGTCTGTCAGAACTACGCCTGCGAGCTGCCCGCCACCGACCGCGCGACGCTCGCCCGCCAGCTCGACGCCCTTTGAGGGCTCCGACGATCGCCGGGTGACGTCGCCGACCGTGGACATTGACGGCGGGGAGACTACCGCGTCATTCTCGGCCTGATGGCAACTCCAGTCGTCCGAACGCGTCGATGGACCCGGAAGGAGTACGACCGCCTGATCGATCTCGACGTCTTCAAGCCCGGAGAGCATCTCGAGCTGCTCGATGGAGTGCTCGTCGTCGGCGAGCCACAGAACCCGCTGCATGCGACGACGATCGGCCTCGTTGCGGAGGTGCTCCGGCGGACTTTCGGGGCGGGCTGGGAAGTACGGGAAGAGAAGCCGGTTGCGCTCGACGGTAACTCCGAGCCGGAGCCAGATGTTTCGGTCGTCCGGGGCTCGCATCGCGACTACGTGCGTGCACACCCGCGGCGGCCGGTTCTGGTCGTCGAAGTCTCCGACAGTACCCTGACGTCCGATCGGCGAAAGGGCGGCCTCTACGCTCGCGGACAGGTAAGGGACTACTGGATCGTCAATCCGCGGGCGCGGATGCTCGAGGTGTATCGGCGACGGCGGCGTGCACCGGTCGCACGCTTCGGCTGGGAATATACCGAGATTCAGATCCTGACGGCCGATCAGGCCGTTACCCCGCTGGCCGCCCCGGGTGCCGCCATCCCCGTCGCCGACCTCTTGCCATAGGGGTATACTTTGGCCAGTCGACGTGGGGGGAGGATTCCTGAGAACCGGGTGCGGCCCGGGACCCCTCGAACCTGATCTGGATAATCCCAGCGAAGGGAACACGGCGACGGTGAGTTGGCCGCACCCACACGGGCGCGGCCTTTTTTGTCTGCCGCGCGCGGCGGAGATGGCGGGCGCGAGACCAGGATGACGATCACGGTCAACGGTCAATCCATGGAGGTCGCCGACGGCGTCAGCGTGGAAGCGCTGCTCACGCAGCTCGGGGTGCCGCGACGGTTCACGGCGGTGGCGGTGAACCGTGAGGTGATGCCCCGCGGCGATTACGAGTCGGCCGCGCTGCGACCGGGTGACCGCGTGGAGATCGTGCGACCCATGGGAGGAGGCTAGCAATGTACGACACGAATCTGGTCATTGGCGGCAAGGACTTCACGTCCCGGCTCATCGTCGGCACGGGCAAGTACTCCTCGAACGACGTCATGCGGCAGGCGCTCGAGGAATCCGGCGCCGAGGTGGTGACGGTCGCCGTGCGACGGGTGAGCTTGCCCGGCAAGGGCGAGTCGATCCTGGACTTCATCGACACCACGCGGTTCACGCTCCTGCCCAACACGGCGGGCTGCTACACGGCCGACGAGGCCGTCCGCACCGCGTACCTCGCGCGGGAGGCCGGCATGGGCGAGCTGATCAAGCTCGAGGTGATCGGCGACGCGCGCACGCTCTTCCCCGACGTGGCCGGGCTCCTGGAAGCCACCAAGACGCTGGCCCGCGAAGGCTTCACCGTCATGCCGTACACCAACGACGATCCCGTCATGGCCAAGCGGCTGGAAGAGGCCGGCGCGGCCGTGGTGATGCCGCTGGGCGCGCCCATCGGCTCCGGGCTCGGCATCCGCAACCCGTACAACATCAAGATCATCCTCGAGACCGTGTCAGTGCCCGTCATCGTCGACGCCGGGGTGGGCACCGCGTCCGACGCCGCCATCGCCATGGAGCTCGGCTGCGACGGCGTGCTGATGAACACCGCGATCGCTTCGTCGGGTGATCCGGTGGCCATGGCCAAGGCGATGCGGCTGGCCGTGCAGGCGGGCCGGCTCGCCTACAAGGCCGGGCGGATGTCGAAGAAGCTCTACGCCACCGCGTCGTCCCCGCTCGAGGGCGTACCGGATTGGACGACGAGCTGAGGCTGTGCCTCGTCACCGACCGCTCCCAGGTCCCCGACCGGGACCTCGTCGACGTCGTGCGAGACTGCCTGGCCGCGGGCCTGCCCGCCGTCCAGGTGCGCGAGAAGGATCTCGGCGTCATTGACCTCGTGACGCTCTGCCGGCGCCTGCGCGAGCCCACGCGCGAGCACGGCGCGCTCCTGATCGTCAACGATCGCGCCGACGTCGCCCTCGCCGCCGGCGCCGACGGCGTTCAGCGGACGCATGCCTCGCTGGCCGTCGCCGACCTCCGCGCGGTGGCGGACAAGCGTTTACGGATCGGTGCGTCCGTGCACAGCCTGCAAGACGCGCGGGCCGCCGAGGCCGCCGGCGCCGACTGGCTCTTCTTCGGTCCGGTCTACGACACGCCGTCGAAACGGCGCTTCGGCGCGCCACAAGGACTGGCCGCGCTCGCGCGCGTGGCCGAGGCCGTGCGCGTCCCCGTCATCGCCATCGGTGGGATCACGCCGGAACGGGTGGGCGAGGTGCGGCGCGCGGGAGCCAGCGGCGTGGCGGTGATCACCGCGTTGCTGCGGGCGGCGTCGCCGGCCGATGCGACGCGCCGGTTCCTGGACGAGCTGGCGCGATGAAGCTCACTCCGGATAGCCTTCTGAAAGGCGACCGAGAATGACCAAGGACGAGCTGAAGCAGCGCGTGTACGAGGCCATCGACCGCCGCGCCGAAGAGATCATCGGACTGGGCGAGCAGATCCGCCGCCACCCCGAGCTCGGGTTCAAGGAGGTCAAGACCGCCCGGCTCGTGGAGGACACGTTCAGCAAGCTCGGACTGGCGCCGAAAACCGGCCTGGCCATGACTGGCGTCCGCGCCGACGCGGCCGGGCGGGGCGGCGATGGCCCGACGTTCGCGCTGCTCGGAGAGCTCGATGCGCTGATCGTGGTCGGCCACCCGGAGGCGGATGCCACCACCGGCGCCGCGCACGCCTGTGGGCACAACGCGCAGATCGCCGGGCTGCTCGGCGCGGCGATGGGCCTGCTGGACAGCCGCGCGCTCGACCACCTCGCCGGGCGCGTGGTGTTCTTTGCGGTCCCGGCCGAGGAATACGGCGACATCGAATGGCGGGTGGCGCAGGCTCGGCAGGGCAAGCTCGAATTCCTCGGCGGCAAGCCCGAGCTCATGAAGCTGGGCCACTTCGACGACGTCGATCTGTCCATGATGATCCACGCGACGCCGCGCCCGGAGGACGGCAAGGCGGGCGTGCCGGCGTCGAACAACGGCTGCGTGGTGAAGACCGTGCGCTACATCGGGCGCGCCGCGCACGCCGGCGGCGCCCCCCACCTGGGCATCAACGCGCTTTACGCCGCCCAGATCGGCCTCATGGCCATCAACGCCGTCCGCGAGACCTTCCGGGACGAGGACACCATCCGCGTGCATCCGATCATCACCCACGGCGGCTCGCAGGTGAACGTGATCCCCGGCGAAGTGCGGATCGAGACGTACGTGCGCGGCCGCACGGTCGAGGCCATCCTCGACGCCAACAAGAAGGTGGATCGCGCGCTGCGCGCGGGCGCGCTGGCGCTCGGCGCCAAGGTCGAGATCGAAACGCTGCCCGGCTACCTGCCGATGACGTGCGACGCCATCATGGCCGAGCGCTTCCGCACGATCGCCGAGCGGCTGGTCGGCGCCGAGCACTACCGGCAGATCGGGCATCGCACCGGCTCGACCGACATGGGCGATCTCAGCCAGGTCATGCCGATCCTGCATCCGTACGTCGGCGGCGCCCAGGGCACCGGCCACGGCGCGGACTTCCAGATCGTCGACAAGCCGCTCGCCTACGTCACCCCCGCCAAGGCGCTCGCCGCGATGGCCATCGACATGCTGGCCGACGGCGCCACCGGCGCGCGCGAGGTGCTGGCGAAGGCCAGGCCGCCGCTCACCCGCGCCGCCTACTTCAAGCTGCAGCGGTCCATCGCCGCCCACGAAGTCTGGGAGGGCTGAGGCCGTGTTAGTTCCCGGGTGTCGGCGGGTAGCAGCGCTCGCTGCCCCCGACCCTCGATAGATGTACGGCAAGGCCGGCGCGGACTTCCCACGTCGGGTGGTGTGCCTCACGGCCGAGACGACGGAAATCGTGTACCTGGTCGGCGCGGGGGACCGGGTGGTCGGCGTGCCCGGCACCGCGCGCCGGCCGCCGGAGGCGCGTGAGAAGGCGCGGGTCGGCGGCTTCACGACGTTTCGCCGCGACCGCATCCTCGCCCTCGAGCCCGATCTAGTGCTCGCGTTCTCCGATCTGCAGCGCGAGATCGTCGCCGAGCTGATCGGCGCCGGGGTGACGGTGCTCTGCACCAACCAGCGTTCGGTGGACGAGGTCCTGCGCACGATCTTGCTCATCGGCGGCGCGCTGGGCCGCGAGGAGCAGGCGCGCGCCGTCGTCGGCGACATGCGCGACGAGATCAAGCAGATCCGCGAGTACTCGAGCATCTGGCCCGATCGCCCGCGCGTGTACTTCGAGGAGTGGCCGGACCCGATGATCGCCGGCATCCGCTGGGTGTCCGAGCTGATCGAGATCGCCGGCGGCCGCGACGTCTTTGCCGAGCTGCGCGACAAGCCGGCGGCCAAGGACCGCGTGATCGCCGCCGAGGAAGTGGTGCGCCGCGATCCGGACATCATCCTCGCGTCGTGGTGTGGCAAGCCGGTGGACATCAGCGCGATCACCGGGCGTCCGGGGTGGAGCGGGATCATGGCGGTGAAGCAGGGACGCGTCCACGAAATCGACGGCGCCGACATCTTGGCGCCCGGGCCGTCGCTCATGGTCGGCCTGCGGCGGATCCACGAGCTGATTCAGGTGGCCCAGGCGTCGAAGTAGCCGGCCAGGCCGCGGGGCGGCGGGGGAGAGGGCGATGACGATCGATCAGCAGCGCGTTCGCCGGACACGGACCGGGCCCATCGCTCACGATCCGGCTCGCGCCCAGCCGGGCTACACGCTGTTCACGCCGATGTTCGGTGACGGCACCGTGTACCTCATCGATATGGATGGCCGCGTGGCCCACACCTGGCGCATGCCGTATCGCCCCGGCCTCTACGGCTACCTCCTCGACAACGGCCATTTGTTCTACACCGGCAAGGTGATGGAAGACCTCGACCGCTTCGAAGCCTGGGCGCGCTTCAAGGCGGGCGCGGCGCTGGAAGTCGACTGGCGCGCCAACGTCATCTGGGAGGTGAAGCACCCGGATCACCATCACGACGCGCGCAAGCTCCGGAACGGCAACGTCGTGCTGCTCTGCCTGCGTCCGGTGCCGCGCGAGCTGCACGGGCGTATCAAGGGCGGGCTGCCCGGCACCGAGGTCGACGGGAAGATCTACGCCGACTACCTCGTCGAGATGACCACGCGCGGTGAGGTCGTCTGGGAATGGCGGAGCTGGGAGCACCTGGATTTCGAGACCGAGATCATCACGGCGCAGGATCGCCGTGAAGAATGGACCCACGGCAACACGGTGGCGGAGATGGCGGACGGCAACCTGCTCGTGAGCTTCCGCAACATCTGCACCGTCGCCGTCATCGAGCGCAGCAGCGGCAAGATCGTCTGGAAGCTCGGGGGACCGCCGCTCGCCCAGCAGCACGACCCCCGCCCGCTGCCCAACGGCAATCTACTGATCTTCGACAACGGGACTCACCGCCGCGATCATCCGGCGCCGTACTCACGGGTCATCGAGGTCGATCCCCGCCAGGGCGCGATCGTGTGGGAGTACCACGATCAGTCGATCTTCGACTTCTTCAGCCCGTACATCTCCGGGGCGCAGCGGCTCGCCAACGGCAACACGCTGATCTGCGAGGGGTGCGACGGGCGGATCTTCGAGGTCACCCGGGAAGGCGACGTCGTGTGGGAATACGTCAACCCACACTTCTTCGCCGAGCCCGGCCGGCCGGGACTCAACAACTGGGTGTTTCGCGCCTTCCGTTACACGCCGGAGGAGATCGAGGCCGCCCGCCGCGCCTGAGCCGGGAACGAACGGCCGGGAGTCAGCGTTTCAAGGGCGCCGAGCTTTGCGTGCCGCGCTGCGCAGCGTCCCTGGATCCTAGGGAGGACGACAATGATCGCGATCCTGAGACTCGTCGTCGGCGCCCTCCTCCTGAACAGCCTGATCACCGGCTGCACGGCAGCAGGGGGGTCGCCTTCACAATATTCCGAGCTCGAGAAATGCTCCCGGTCGGGGGGCAGTTGGCGTGCGGGGGCCTGTGAACCAGCCTCGTCAGGCGGTGGCGGGGGCTACTGACCGGAGCCTCAGGATGCGGCTCCTGCGCATGCGGCGCACGAAGTCCAGCACCGTCGTGGGGATCTTCCTCGTCGCGCTCATCCTCGCGGGATGCGCGTCGGGGCCGGTCCCGGAGGCGAGGTCGAGCGCCAGGGCCGATTGCGAGCGGAGCGGCGGCGTCTGGTTCTCGGGTCCGGCCGCCTGTGTGATCGGAGGCGGTGACGGAGGCGGGATGTAGCCTCGGCCGGCCTCACTGCCCCCGGAACACCGGCGGGCGCTTGTCCACGAAGGCGCGGATGCCCTCGCGCGCGTCCTCGGTGTCGAAGCAGATGTTCTGCGCGTAGGTCTCGAACTCGAGCGCCTTCTTCAGATCTGTCTCGAGGCTGTGATAGATGGCGCGCTTGGACAGGCGGATGGCGATGGGCGGGCCGTCGGCGATCTTTCGCGCCAGCGCGTAGGTCGCGGGGAGCAGCTCCTCGGGCGGGTGGACGGCGCTGACGATGCCCAGCCGCAGCGCCTGCTCGGCGTCGATCACGTCGCCTGTCCAGATCAGCTCGCAGGCCTTCGCCACGCCCACCACGCGCGGCAGGAAGTAGGTCCCGCCCCAGTCGGGGTGGAGCCCGCGCTTGACGAAGGCCTGGGAGAACTTCGCCGCGGTCGAGGCCAGGCGGATGTCGCAGCAGAGCGCGATGTTGAATCCGGCGCCGGCGGCGGCGCCGTTGACGGCGGCGATCACCGGCTTGGGCGCGTCGCGCAGCGCGAGCACGCCGCGGTCGCGTCCCGGTGCGACTTTTTCCGTGAGCGGGCGGCCCACCCCACGCTCCTTGTTCTCGTTCATCGCCTTGACGTCGCCACCGGAGCAGAAACCCTTGCCGGCGCCGGTGAGCACGATCACGCGAACCTCGGCATCCTGCGAGGCGCGAGTCACCCCGTCCAGCAGGTCTTCGCGGAGCGTGTCGCCGAGGGCGTTGAGCCGCTCGGGGCGGTTCAACGTCAGCGTCGCGATGCCGTCCTTCACCTCGTAGAGCAGGCATTTGTAGGTCATGGATGGTCTCCCGGCCACGAGTATAAGCGGCTGTCAGCCGTGACGAAGTACGCAGGTCGGCTGCTCCTCGTGCAGCGGCCAATAGTGCGGGCGCGCCGGGGAGTTCCGGCGTCTTGCTTCCGGCGCTACACTTGATGAGCGGAGTCCCGCCGCAACCCGCCGGAGGCGACCAATGATTTGAGGGAGTTGCCCCGTTCACGCGAAAAATTTGGGGGTGCGGAAGGCGCCGCGCTAGGATTGGGCCCGCAGCGACCCCGGGGGAGCAAAGATCCATGACCGAACTCGTGCCCGTGCATCCCGAACGCTTCTTCGCCGACCGTTTCAACGTCACCCCGTCGCTGATGGAGCGGCTGCTCGGCTCGTCGCTGCGTGGACGCGCCGACGACGCCGACGTGTACCTCGAGTACCGCATCAACGAGGACCTGGTGCTCGAGGAAGGTACGGTCAAGAAGGCGTCGCGCCACGTCAGTCAGGGCGCGGGGGTGCGCGCGCAGGCGGGCACCCGCACGGGCTACGCGCACACGGACGAGATCTCGTTGCAGAACCTGGAAGAGGCGGCACGGCAGGCGCGCGCGATCGGGGAGCGGGGAGGTGACTCGGCCGTCGTGGCGGTCAGGAACGGGAGCCCCCACGACCTCTATCACCTCTCCGAGCCCCCGATCGCGACCGACCTGCACCGCAAGGTGGCGCTCCTGCGCTCGGTCGACGAAGCGGCGCGCGCGGCCGACCCGCGCGTGCGCCAGGTCATCGCCAGCATCACCAGCGAGGAAGTGGTCATGCTGATCGTCACCGCCGCCGGCTGGAGCGTGGGCGACATCCGACCGCTCACGCGGCTGAACGTCACGGTGATCGCCGAGTCGGGCGCGCAGCGCGAGATCGGGACCTACGGCGGCGGCGGCCGCGTGCCCTTCGAGTACTTCCTGGAGCAGGACCGCTGGCGGCGGTTCGCGGCGGAGGCCGCGCGCCAGGCCACCCTCAAGCTGAGCGCGGTGGACGCGCCGGCCGGCACGATGACGGTCGTGCTGGGACCGGGCTGGCCCGGCATCCTCCTGCATGAGGCGATCGGCCATGGCCTCGAGGGCGACTTCAACCGCAAGGGCGTGTCGGCGTTCGCCGGGCGCATGGGACAGAAGGTCGCCTCCGAGCTCGTCACCGTCGTGGACGACGGCACCATGGCCAATCGCCGCGGCTCGCTCAACTTCGACGACGAGGGCACGCCGACCGGACGCACCGTGCTCATCGAGCGTGGCGTCCTGCGCGGCTACATGCAGGACAAGCTCAACGCCCGCCTGATGGGAATGACGCCGACCGGCAACGGCCGGCGGGAGTCCTACGCGTACCCGCCGATGCCGCGGATGACGAACACGTTCATGCTGGCCGGCGAGGACGAGCCGGAGGACATCATCCGCTCCGTCCGCAACGGTCTCTACGCGGTGGCGTTCGGGGGCGGACAGGTCGACATCACCAACGGCAAGTTCGTGTTCTCGGCCAGCGAGGCCTACCTGATCGAGGACGGCCGAATCACGGCGCCGGTGAAGGGCGCGACGCTGATCGGCAACGGCCCCGACGCGCTCACGCGGGTCAGCCGCGTCGGTCACGATCTGGCCCTCGACGAGGGCATCGGGACTTGCGGCAAGGACGGCCAGTCGGTGCCGGTGGGTGTGGGCCTGCCCACGATTCTCATCGACAGCCTGACCGTCGGCGGCACCCAGGTCTGAGCGCCATGCGAAGCGATCTGCTCGTCGACGTCCTCAAGCGGGCGACGGCAGGCGGCGCGACCGCGGCCGACGGCTTCCTGGTGGACGAGCGCCACTTCAGCGCGACGGTCCGTCTCGGCGAGGTCGACACCGTCACCCACTCCCACGACCAGCGGCTGTCGCTGCGCGTGTTCGTGGGCCGCGCGTCGGCGGCCGCGTCCACCTCCGACCTCTCGCCCGACTCGATCACCCGCGTGGTCGAGGAAGCCGCCGCGCTGGCCCGGGTGACCGCCGAAGATCCGCACGCGGGCTTGCCCGACCCGGCCGATCTGATCGGCCTCATCCCGGATCTCGACCTCGCCGACACCAGCCCGGACGATCTGACCCCGGAGGCGAAAATCGAGATCGCGCGCCAGGCCGAGGCGGCCGCGCTCGCCGTCGATCCGCGCATCACCAACTCCGAAGGCGCGGAGTACTTCGATCGCCGGGCCCGCTACGCGTACGCGACGTCCTCCGGCTTCGCCGGCGGGTACACGACGACGTCGTTCGGCATCACGGTCTCGCCGGTCGCGAGCGTGAACGGCGACATGCAGCGCGACTCCTGGTACTCGATCGCCCGGAAGCGGGCGCGCGTGGAGGATCCGGCCGCCATCGGGCGCATCGCCGCGCAGCGCGCGCTACGCCGGCTGGGGGCCCGAAAGGTGAAGACGGTCGAGGTGCCGGTGGTGTTCGATCCCGAGACCGCGGCCAGCCTCGTGCGTGCCATCGCCGGCGCGGCCAGCGGCCCGAGCCTGTACCGGCGCGCCTCGTTCCTGGTCGATCGACTGGGCTCGCGGATCGGCGCGCCCACCGTCACCATCGTCGACGACGGGACGATCCCCGGCGCGCTCGGCTCGCGCCCGTTCGACGGAGAGGGACTGGCCACGCGGCGCACGGTTCTCGTGAACGATGGCGTGCTCGAGTCCTACCTGCTCGACTCCTACAGCGCGCGCAAGCTGGGCTCGGTCTCGACGCACCACGCCGCGCGCGACGGCAGCGGAGTGACGGTCGGGACGACGAACCTGATGCTGTTGCCGGGGACGGCGTCGCCCGACGAGCTCATCGCGTCGGTGAGCGACGGCTTCTACGTCACCGAGCTGATCGGCTTCGGTGTCAACGGCGTCACCGGTGACTATTCGCGGGGCGCCTCCGGGCTCTGGATCGAGAACGGCAAGCTCACGTATCCGGTGGAGGAAGTCACCGTAGCGGGTAATCTCCTGAAGATGTTCGACGCGATCGACGGGGTCGGCAACGACCTCGTGCTCCGGGATCGCACCGCGTCGCCCACCGTGAAGATCGCCCGCATGGTGGTGGCGGGCGCCTAGGGGACGAGCATGTGGGAGTATCGAGGAGCGCCACGGGTTTCCCGGGGCGCTCTGAGCGTGGGGGGTATGGGGGGCCGTTTCGGGGCCCCCCATCTTTCCAGGGGGGCCCGATGATCATCGACACCCACTGCCATCTTCACGAGCCGCCGCTCGGCGACGTCCGTGAGACGCTGCGTACCGCGCTCGCCCACGACGTGTGGGGCATGATCGCCGTGGGATGCGACGCCGCGACCAACGAGCGGACGCTGGCCGCCGCCGCCGCCGCACCGAAGGCCGTGTGGGCATGTCTGGGCTTCCACCCCGACTGGACGCACCTCACCTGGGACGATCTGGAGCAGGTGGAGCAGCAGGTGGCCGAGCATCATGGGCACCTGGTGGCGCTCGGAGAAGTCGGTCTGCCGTGGTACTCGCTGGAGAAGGCTGCCGACCCGGCCACCATGATGACGCGCGGTCGCGGGCGGCTCGAGCGTCTGCTCGCCCTCGCCGTCCGGTACGATCTGCCCGTCGCGCTGCACGCGCCGCACGGCGCCGCCGCCGGCGCCCTGGAAGCGCTGCGCCGCCACCGCGTCGAGCGCGCGGTGTTCCACTGGCACAAGGCGCCCGCGGACGTCACCCGTGCCATCGTCGACGCCGGCTACTTTGTGTCCGTGGGCCCCGAGGTGGTGTATCGCGAGCGCGATCGGGAGCTGGTGGCCGCGATTCCGCTGGAGTCGCTGCTGGTCGAGAGCGACGCACCCTGGGGCTACCGCGGGGAATTCGAGGGGCTGCCGTCCGGCCCGTGGTTCGCCGCGCGCGTGGCCGAGGAAGTCGCGAAGATCAAGCAGCTACCCGTCGACGACGTGATGTTCGGGCTGTCCGCCAACGCTTGCCAGCTCTTCGATCTCGTCTGGACGTGAGCGAGGGCGGCGTCGGCCCGGCGCGCCGCTGGCGCACGTGAGCGAAGCGCGGCCGCGCGTCCCCGTTCCCGGGGGCGAGCTCGCCCTCGTTCTTCATCTTCCCGAGGGGCGGCCGCGCGTTCCGTGCGTCGTCGCCTGCCACGGTCTGCGCGCCTCGAAGGAGGGCGAGAAGTATCTGTTGCTCGCCGCCGAGCTGCCGCGCGCGGGCTTCGCCCTCGCGCGCTTCGACTTTCGGGGCTGTGGCGAGTCCAGCGGCAGCGAAGAGGAGACCACGGTCGCCACCCGGATCGAGGACGTGGAGGCGGTCATGCGGTCTCTGGCCGGCCATTCGGCGCTGAGCGGACGGTTCGGTCTCCTTGGCGCAAGCCTCGGCGGCTTCGTCGCATTGCACGTGGCGGCCCGGCGGCAAGACGACACGCCCGTGGTGACCTGGAACGCGCCGGCGCACCTGCTCGACCTCGGCAATCGGGCCGACACCGAGGGCCTCGGCGTGCCGTTCCTGCTGGAGCTGGCGACGCATCGCTATGACGCCGCCCCCGGCGTGACACGACATCTCGTCATCCAGGGCGAAGCCGACGACGTGGTGCCGCTCGAGCACGGCGTGATCCTGCATGCGCGCGCTCAGCCGCCGTGCGATCTGATCGTGGTCCCCGGCGGCGACCATCGGCTCACCGATCCGGGCCACCGTCAGGCCGCCGTCGCCCACAGCATCGACTGGTTCGGACGGTATCTTTCGCCGGCCGATCACTCCGAGCGTGTCACCTCCGCGGTCTGAGTACATGGGGGGCCCCGACATGGCCCCCCATGTACTTACACCGCGGACGGCGATACGGCCGGCGCGTGCTCCGCGGGCGTTTCGTCGGGGCAGTAGATATACCACTCGGGCTCGGTGAGCAGCAGCGGGCGCAGCTCGGGCAGGACCGAATCGAGGCTGAACGCGCTCGGCCGCGCGGACTGCAACGCGAGCGACTCGTGAACCCCGGTGAGCAAGGCGCTCAGCCGCGGCTGCTCCAGTGAATGCGCGAGCAGCAGGTAGGCGGGCTGGTAGAGACTCACGGCCAGTTCGGCCCACTGCGCGAGGGCCGCGACGATCGGCGCGGCCTGTCCGGCGCGGGACGTGAATACCATGAGCGCGAGCGCGGAGGCGTCCAGCGGGACGCGGCGGAACTCGCGGACGACGACCAGGGTGTGGTGGTTCAGGGGCGCCGACACGAGCGCGCCGGGGACGTCGTCGCGCACGGAGTACAGGGCGAAGCGATCGGGGTCGGCCAGGCTGCGGAACCGGGAGCGCGCGTGTACGCCGGCTCCGTTGAACTGACCCCCCGCATGGGCACCGTCCGGTGGCTCGGTATCCCGCTCGTAGAGACGGAGCCCTCGGCTCCACGCTGGACGCTGGCGCAGCATGGGGGACGGCGGGGAGCAACTCCTGTGCCTCGGCTACTCGCCGGGGGAGGCGCCGCATCCATGCGGCCTTCGCGCGCGCTCCCAAGTTTTCAACGCGGACGGATCGGACGGCAAGCGTCACGCGGATGACAAGCCTTCGCCGCATGTGCTAAAGGATTGGAACGTGAGACGTCGTCTCGTCCTGGCCCTCCTCGTTCTGGTCGTCCTCTGCGGTGCCGGTTGGGGGGGATATGCTTGGCAATCTTCACGACATGTCATGTCCACCGATGACGCCTACGTCGAGGGCCCGATTGCCCCAGTGTCGGCAAAGATTGCCGGGCAGGTGGTCGAAGTGCTCATTCGCGACAACGAGACGGTGAAGGCCGGCCAGGTCCTGGTCCGCCTCGACGCGCGCGACCACAAAGCGAAAGCCGAACAGCTCCGCGCCGGCGTCCTCATCGCCGACCGCCGCTTCCGGGCCGCCGTCGAGCGCATCGCCCTCGGCAAGGAGGTCGCGTCCAGCCAGGTGACCCAGGCCCGCGCCGCCACCATGCGCGCGGACGCGGCCAAGCAGTCCGCGAACAGCCTGCTCGAGGGAAGCCGGGCCACCGTCATGTCGCGCCGGGCTGCGCTCGCCTCCGCCATCGCCGAGCGCGATCGCAGTGCCGCGCTCCGCGACCGCGCGACCGGCGACCTCGCGCGGGCGCGGGAGCTCTTCGGCAAGGAGCTGGTGGCGCGGCAGTTCGTGGACTATGCCGAGACGGAAGCGCGCGCGGCGGAGGCCGGGGTCATTGCCGCCGACGAGAAGGTGGTGCAGGCGCGGCGCGACCTCGAGTTCGCCGAAGCCGACGAGCGGATGCGTCACTCGGGGTACGAGCCACAGCAGATCGGTCTCAAGACGGCCGAGGCCCGGGCCGTCGAGGCGCGTGCGCAGGAGATCCAGGCCGAAGCGCTCCACACGGAAGTCCGCGTCCGCCAGGCCGAGCGCGATCTCGCGCAGGCTCAGCTGCGCGAGGCCGAAGCCGACCTCTCCGCCGCGATGCTCACGCTCGAGTACACCGAGATCCGCGCGCCGGCGACCGGGGTGGTCTCGAAGAAGACCGTCGAGCCCGGACAGGTCGTGCAGCCGGGCCAGCCCTTGATGGCGCTGGTCGCGCTCCACGAGGTCTGGGTGCTGGCGAACTTCAAGGAGACGCAGCTGCAGAGGATGCGGCCGGGGATGCGAGCGCGGGTGGTGGTGGACGGCTTTCCCGACCACGTCTGGTCCGGGCGGATCGATTCCATCGCCGCCGGCACGGGCTCCCGCTTCTCGCTGTTGCCCCCCGAGAACGCGACCGGGAACTGGGTGAAGGTCGTGCAGCGGGTCCCGGTGAAGATCGTCCTCGACAGTGACGCCTCGAGCAATCCCCAGATGCTGCGCGCGGGAATGTCGGTCGTAGTGACCGTCCAGCTTCGCTGACCGCGTTACCCGCCTCTCCGTGGCCCCCGATGCGCAACGTGTAAGAACCTCGGGTTCCGGCGGCCCCGGTGGAGCATTGTCTCCGTTCTTCCCGCCTGCCCTGCCATCACGGTGCGCCCATCCCGGCTCGGGGCAGGTTCGCGCCGGGTGCCGGTTTCGAATCCCGGCGCTGGCCGCTGGTTTCGTGCTCGCCGCGCTCACTGCCCCGGCCTACCCGCAGACGACGTTCCAGCCCGCCGTCACCATGGGGGTCGGTTCCGGGCCGGCCGCCGTTGCCGTCGGCGACCTGAATCGCGACGGCGTGCCCGATCTCATCGTGGCCAACACGGGCACCGACAACATGTCGATCTTCTACGGGGTCGGCGGCGGGCGGTTCGGGCCCCGAACGGATATCGGCACCGGGGTCGCGCCTCATGGCGTCGGCGTGGGCGACTTCAACGGCGACGGCATCCTCGACATCGTCGTCGTCAACACGGGATCCGATTCCGTCTCGGTATTCCTGGGCGACGGGCGCGGAGGGTTCTCGCGGGCGGACTACGGGACATCGAACGCTCCGTTCTCGGTGGCGGTCGGCGATCTCAACGGCGACGGCGTGCCGGACCTTGTCGTTGGTCACGCCACGGTCCCCGTCCTCTCGGTCCTTCTCGGCGCGGGGAACGGCGCCTTCGGTCCACGCACCGACTTCGCGAGTGGGATCGCGCTCTCGGTGGCGGTTGGTGACGTCAACGGTGACGGGCGGCTCGACGTCGTCGCCGGCAACGTCGCGTCGAGCTCGGTGTCGGTGCTGCTCGGGGACGGCGCCGGACGCTTGGGCGGCGCGACGGAAGTCCCCGTCGGCGCCGGTACGGGCCGCTTCGCCGTCCTCGCCGACGTCGACGGGGACGGTGTCCTCGACATCGTGGTGGCGACCAGCGCTGGAAATGCGGTCTCGGTCCTCCGCGGCATCGGCGACGGGCGTTTCGCGAGCGCCGCGCTGTTTCCGACCGGCAGCTCGCCCCGGGGCGTCGCCGTCGCGGACTTGAACGGCGACGGCAAGCTCGACCTGGCCGTGCCGGCCCTTGCCGACGGTGTCGTTTCGATCTTGCTCGGCACGGGGACGGGCACCTTCGGCGCTCCGACGTCCCTCCCCGCGGGGGCAGCGCCTTTTTTCGTGGCGACGGCGGAGTTGAGCGGCGACGGCCGTCAGGACGTGGTGGTGGTGAACGGGGGCGGGAGCAGTCTTTCCGTCTTCCTCAACGCCACCGCTTTCCTCTCGAGCGTCGACTTCACGGGCGATGGTCGTGCCGACGTCGTGGTCCACGATCTCCAGACGGGCAACTGGTTCGTCGGGCGCTCGACGGGGGGCAGCTTCGCGGTCGAGCCGTGGGTGTCGAACTTCGGCAACCGCGGCGCCGACGTCGAGGAGACGTTCGCTGCCGACTTCACCGGTGACGGTCGCACCGACGTCGCCGTGCACGACCTCCCGAGCGGCAACTGGTTCGTCGGTGCGTCCACGGGCACGAACTTCGCGGTCACCCAGTGGGTGCGTGGCTTCGGCACCCGGGGCCGGACCGTCGAGGAGGTGTTCGTGGCCGACTTCACCGGTGACGGGCGTGCCGACGTCGCGATCCACGACCGGCAGAGCGGCGAGTGGTTCGTCGGCCGCTCCACGGGCTCCAGCTTCACGATCGAGCGGTGGGCGACGCGATTCGGCAACCGCCCCGACGTCGAAGAGACGTTCGTCGGCGACTTCACGGGTGACGGCAAGGTGGACGTGGCGATCCACGACCGCCAGACCGGCGAGTGGTTCGTGGGGCGCTCCACGGGCGCCGCCTTCGTGGTGGAACGCTGGGTCTCCGGATTCGGCAACCGCGGCGCCGCCTTCGAGGAGGCGTTCGTCGGTGACTTCACCGGAGACGGGAAGGTCGACGTGGCGATTCACGACCGGCAGAGCGGTGACTGGTTCGTCGGACGCTCGACCGGGTCCCGCTTCACGATCGAACCGTGGGTGCGCGGCTTCGGCAATCAGGGCGCCACGGTCGAGGAAGCGTTCGTGGGCGACTTCACGGGCGACGGCAAGGAGGACGTTGCGATTCAGAACCGCCGCACCGGCGACTGGTTCGTCGGTCGCTCGACGGGCTCGAGCTTCGAGATCGAGGCGTGGGTGAGCGGATTCGGCAATCGCGGCGAGCGCGAGGAGATCTTCGTCGCCGACTTCACCGGCGACGGCCGGATCGACGTCGGCCTGCACGACCGCCAGACCGGACAGTGGTTCGTCGGCCGGTCCACCGGCGCGAGCTTCGCCGTCGAGATCTGGGCCACGAACTTCGGGAATCGCGGCGCGGGTTTTGAAGAGGCCCTCGCCGGCCCACGCCGCTGAGCGACGAGGAGCGCCCCGGGTGCCCCGGGGCGCTACCGAGCAGGGGGGGTGTGGGGGGCCATTTCGGGGCCCCCCACTTTAATTACCACCCGACGAGGACGATGGCGGCGGCCAGGATCAGGCGGTAGATGACGAAGGGCAGGAGTGAGCGGCGCTTGAGGTAGCTCACCAGGAACCACACCGCGATCCATCCGCTGACGAACGACGCGAGCACGCCGATCGCCAGCGCCGTGCCCTCGCCGGGGGGCAATCCCACCTTGAGCAGGTCGTAGGTTTTCTTCAGTCCCGCGCCCGCCGTGATCGGGATGCCGAGCAGGAACGCGAAGCGCGCGGCGGTTGCGCGGTCGAGTCCGCTGAACAGGCCCGCGGTGATCGTGATGCCCGACCGCGACGTGCCGGGAACGAGCGCCAGCGCCTGCGCGCAGCCGATCACGAGGCCGCGGCCCCAGGACACCGTCTCCAGCCGGTCCTCCATCGGTGAGCCGGCGGGCGTGGCCCGGGCCGCCGTACGGTCGGCCATCCACATGACGACGGCATAGAACGCCGTGGTCGCGGCGATCAGCAGCGGCCAGCGCAGGTGCTCTTCGATGGCGCGGCCGAAGCCGGCGCCGATGAGCGCGCCCGGGACGGTGGCGACGATGAGGATGAGGGCGAGCCGGCGCGACAGCGCTCCGGTGACGAAGCCGAGCAGCTCGGCGCGGAAGTAGGCGATGAGCGCGGCGAGCGTGCCCAGGTGCAACGCGGCGTCGAAGGCGAGCCCCTGGTCGGCCCAGCCGAAGACGTGAGGGACGAGGATGAGATGGCCGGACGACGAGACGGGCAGGAACTCGGTGACGCCCTGGACGATGCCCAGGACGAGGGCCTGGGGGTAGGTCACCCGACGATGTCTTCGCCGCCGTCCACGCCGATCACGTTGCCGGTGATCCAGTAGGTGTCGGGGTGGGTGAGGACGACGATCGCGCGGGCCACGTCCTCCGGCGTCGTCATGCGGCGCTGGGGATTCCGGCGGAGGGCCTCGGCGGCGATCTGCTCGTAACCCGGGATCTTGGTCGATGCCGGCGTCTCCGTGACGCCGGCGCGAATGGAGTTCGCGGTGATGCCGCGGGGCGCGAGCTCGGCCGCGAGCTGGCGGATGTGCGATTCCAGCGCCGCCTTGGCCGCGGACACCGGCCCATAGTTGGGCAGCACACGGGTGCCGCCTGCCGACGTCATCGCGTAGACCCGGCCGCCGCGTCCCATGAGCCCGCGCCCCACGACCTCTTGCGTCCAGTACACGAGGCTGTGCGCCATCACGTCGAGGCTCATGTCCATCTGGCTCGGGCTGACCGCGTCCTTCATCGGGTCGGTCACGTAGAGCCTGAGCGTCCCGAAGGCCAGCGAGTGCATGAGCACGCGCACGCGTCCCATCTCGTTGCGCGCTTCCAGGATCTTCTGGATCTCCGCCGCCGTCTCCGCGCGCCGCTCGGGGTCGGCCGCGTTGACGTTGAAGAAGTGGGCCTCGCGCCCCGTGCCCCGGATCTCGGCGACGATGCGCTCCACGTTCGGCATGGTGGCGCGCCGGTCCAGGTGCACGCCGAAGACGTTCACGCCGGCGCGCGCGAGGGCGAGCGACGTCGCGGCCCCGAACCCCGACGAAGCGCCGAGGATGAGGGCCCAGCCGCTGAGACGGATCGCGTCCGCGTCGTCGCTCACGAGAATCTCCAGAGGGTAAAGCGATTGGACGAGCGCATTGTAGCATCGTAGAATCGCGGCAGGCGATGCCGAAGACCGCCGGAATCATCCTGATCGGCAACGAAATCCTCTCGGGAAAGATCGAGGACGCGAACGCCACCTACCTCTGCCGCGAGCTGCGCGGGCTCGGCGTGGACGTCCAGCGCATCACCGTGATCCCCGACGACGTCCCCACCATCGCGCGCGAGGTCGCGCTCTTCAGCGAGCAGTTCGACGTCGTGTTCACCTCGGGCGGCGTGGGCCCGACCCATGATGACGTCACCATGGAAGGCGTGGCGCGCGCCATGAACGTGAGCGTCGTCCGTCATCCCACGCTGGTGTCGCTGCTGCAGACGTACTACGGGGCCGCCGTCAACGCGGCGGACCTGAGGATGGCGGAAGTTCCCGAAGGCGCGGAGCTGGTGAGCGCCGAGTCGGTGCGATTTCCGACCGTGCTCGCGCGAAACGTCTACATCCTGCCCGGCGTGCCCGAGATCTTCCGGCGGAAGTTCGCGGCGATCCGCGAGCGCTTCCGCGACGTGCCCATCCACCTCAAGAACGTCTTCGTGCGCATCGGGGAAGGCACGCTGGCCGGGCACCTCAACGGTCTGCTCGACGATTTCCCGGACCTGATGCTCGGCTCCTATCCGGAGTTCGACAATCCCGAGTATCGGGTGAAGGTGACGCTGGAGTCCCGGGACGAGGCGTATCTGACGCGAGCGATGACGGCCTTCCTCGAGCGTCTCCCCGCCGACGCCGTCGTCCGTGTCGGCTGAAGCACCCGCCAGGCTCGGTGCGACTGATTCCCCTCGGTGTGGCCGTCGTGGCGGCGGCGCTGTACTTCATCGGCCTCGGGGCCGCGCCCTTCATCGATCCGCCCGAGGGCTTCCATGCCGAGATCGCCCGCGAGATGGGCCAGTATCACGACTGGGTCACCCCGCGGTTGAACGGCGTGCGGTATTTCGACAAGCCGCCGATGCTCTACTGGCTCATGTCGGCGTCGTTCTCCGTGGCGGGGCCGACGCCGGCGGCGGCACGCTTCTGGTCGGCGCTCGCGGCCGTCGGCTGTGCCGCGATCACGGCGCGGCTGGGTATGCTGTTGGGCGGGCCACGCGTCGGCCTCCTCGCCGGCCTCATGGTGGCGGCGAACATGGGCTTCTTCCTGTTCGGGCGCTTCGTGAAGCCCGACCTCGTCTTCATTCTCTGTCTCGTCCTCGCCTATGCGGGCTTCACCCTCGCGTATCTCGGTCGCGGGCGATGGGCGCTCGGGCTCTTCTACGCCGCGCTCGGCGCCGCCACCCTGGCCAAGGACATCCTGGGCGCGGCGGGGCCCATCGTGGTGGCGGTCCTGTTCCTCGTCCTCACTCGCGAGCGTCCGTGGCGCGCGTGGTTTCCGTGGTGGGGGGTGCTGGTGTTCGCCCTCATCGCGGTGCCCTGGTACGGCTTGGTGGAGGCGCGCAACCGGGGCTTCCTCTGGTACACCATCGTGGACAACCACCTGCTCAACTTCATGCGGCAGCGGATCTTCCCCGACGAAGACGTGCCGCTGGGCTCGCTCGAGTTCCTCGTCGTGACCATCCTGGCCTTCCTGCCCTGGGTGACGGCGGTGCCGTGGGCGCTCGCGCGGACCTTCCGGCCGCCGTGGCCAACGACGGTTCACCGGCTGTGGCTGCTCTTCGGACTCTGGGCGCTGGTGGTGATCGGCTTCTTCACGCTGTCGCCGTTCAGGCTGCCGCACTACGGACTGCCGGCCATCCCGGCGCTGGCGCTGCTGTCCGCACGGGTCTGGGACGAGACCATCGCGAAGGCGCCGGGCGCGGTGGCCGCCCGCGTGCTGCTGGTGCCGCCGCTCGTTGTCTTCGCGCTGGTCGCGGTCGCCTTTGGACTGGCGTGGGCGGACCGTTTGCCGCTTCCGCCCGCGGCAATGAGCGCGGTCGACCTGACCGCGCGGAACTTCGCGGCGCGGGGACAGCGCGCGGCCCAGGGCGCGCTCGAGCCGTTCCTGCCCGTGCTGGCCGGATCCTTCGTGGTCTTCGCGCTCGGCACCCTGGGCATGGCCGTGGCCGTGGCGCGCCGGGCGGCCGGGCTGGGTGCCGCCGTGGCTCTCGGCGCGGTCATCGCCTTCCTGCCCCTCGCCGGCGAGGGGATGGCGGAGTTCGCGCGCATCCGGTCCGCTCAGCCGATCACCGAGGCGCTGCTCAAGCGGCTCGGGCCACGTGACGTCGTCATCCACGAAGGGACGCTCGAGCACAGCGGCTCGGTGCTCCTCGCCCTCGATCGTCCGGTGCGGGTGGTGGACGGGTTGCAGTCGAACCTCGCGTTCGGCGCGACGTTCCCGGAGGCGCGTGACGTGTTCTGGGACGCGGCGCGCTTGCAAACCGCGTGGCAGGAGCCCGGGCGGCGGTTCCTGATCTCGGTCGTGAATCGCCAGCACAGCGTCGTACGCGCCTTGCCGTCCGGATCGGTGCATCTGCTCGCCGAGGCGGGCGGCCGGCGACTCTACTCGAATGTCTCCGACTGACGTGGCGGATGCGGGCAACTGACGTGTCGACGTCGCGCGCCGGCGCGACGCGTGTCCTGGATGGGGCGGCGGTGGCGCTGGCGCTGGGAGCGGTGGCGATCCTCGCCACCGGCGGGGGGCGCATCGCGGGCGCGGACCTGATCCGCGCGGAGGATTTCGTGGTCGCGCTCGCCGTGGTGACGGGCGTGCGCTGGCTGCTCCGCCCGCCAGCGCCGCCACCGTCGAGTCCGGCCGTCGCGGTGGCGGCCGGAGTCGTCCTGTACGTGGTGATCATGGGCTTCATCGTGGTGACCCGTCATCACGCGCTTCGCACGCACGCGTTCGATCTGGGCTACTACGTCCAGGTCGTCTGGAATCTCGCGCAGGGCAACGGAGCGGTCACCACCCACGCTCCGACCTACGTGGCCACGGAAGCCATGCACGCCTGGGGTGATCACCTGTCGCCGGTGCTCTACGTGCTGGTGCCGTTGATGTGGCTGGCCCCGGGAGCGCCGGCGTTGCTGCTGGCGCAGACGGCGATCCTGGCGGCCGGCGCCTTCGCGCTGTTCGCCTATGCCCGCCCGCGCGTCGGTCCCGGCGCGGCCGCCGGGTCAGCCGCGCTGTACCTGATGAACCCCTCGATCCACGGGATCAACCTGCGGGACGTTCATCCGCAGGCCTTCGCGATCCCGCTCGTCATGGCCGCCGCGCTGGCCTTCGACCGCGGCCGCCACGTCCTCTGCGCGGCGGCGCTGGTGCTCGTGCTCGCGTGCCGTGAAGACGCGGCGGTGGCGGTCGTGGGCTTCGGCATCTGGCTGGCCCTCGCGCGCGGATGCCGGGCGGCCGGAGCGGCGGTGGCCGGCGCCGCCGTCGTGGTGCTCTTCGTCGACGTCTCCTGGATCATGCCCTCGTATCTCGGGGCCCGTTACAACCATCTCATCCGCTATCCACATCTCGGCCATTCGCTCGGGGAGATCCTGGTCTCGCTCGGGTTGCGGCCTCACCGCTGGCTCGCCGTGGCCCTCACGGGCGACAAGCTCCTGTATCTGGTCGCGATGCTCGCCCCGCTGGGATTCCTGCCGCTGCTCGGGCCGCGCGCGCTGCTCGCCGCGCTGCCGGGGCTCGCGCTGAATCTGCTGAGCGTCGATGAGCGGCTGTTCAACTACCGCTCCCAGTACCAGGCCTTCGTGTTGCCGTTTCTCCTGCTGGCCGCGGTGGACGGCGGTGTCCGGCTGCGCGCGATCGCCGACACGCGGCGACGGACGGTGCGCCTCGCGGGCGTGGTGGCCGCCGGGTTCCTCGCCGCCGTGGTCCTGACGTCGCGGACCGTCAACGATCTCGGCGTTCGCGCGTGGCGACTGGGCGCGGACCAGCGCGCGGCCCACGCGCTCATCGCGCGAATCCCGCCCGCGGCCGCCGTCACCGCCAACGAACGGCTGGTCCCGCACCTCGCGCTGCGGAGCCGCGTCTTTCCGTTTCCGCGGGGCCTCGCCGAGAGTGAGTACGTCGTGGAGCTGGCCCGCGTGGCCCCCCAGGTGCCGGCGACGCGCTACGAGATGGTCGCGGGTGAAGGGCGGTGGATGCTCTGGCGACGCCGGGCTTCGCATCGCGTGAATCCAGCCGCGAGTTGACCACCGCAGTGTTTTGTATGGAAGTCCTGCAAGGTCGCTTCCTATCGTGAATCAGTCGCGTACCGTGGCGGGCGCTCCGCGCGCCAATTGATCCATGCGGACTGGCCTTGTCGCACCAAGAGATGTGGTCTGCCGATTGCACGATGGTGCTTGCTGGGTTCTTGGGCGACCGCGCGATTGCTGGGCTCCGATTGGGCGGTTGACAATTTGGCCGGCGCCGCAAGATACTCTCCGGGCTCTGCCGCTGCTCCGCTTTGCCGGGCAACGCCTCTGCGGTGTTCTCCTCCGATTGCGCGACGTAGTGCTCTCTTTTCTCGGTAGGCTTCGTTGACGACAGACGCCGCTCGCGCGGCGCGTCGCGGGTCCGCCAGTCACGACGGACAAAGGGGTGGAGATGGAGATGATGCGGCGGGATTTCAGGATGTTCGTGGAGCGAGCCACGCTCGGACTTCTCATCGTCTTCGGGATCGCCACGGCCGGGGGCGGGGCCGAGGCGGCTGTCGGGAGCCTTCTCAAGAACGTCATCATCCCGAATGGCGCCGTGTGTAACAACGGCGATGGCGGCGACCCCGGAACCGCCCTCGGCCTGGTGCCGGGCAGCAAGGCGGGGTTCCCGAAGATCCCGATTCTCCTGGTGACGAGCTGCACCGAGTTTCCGCTCGAAGGGTCGCCCACGACCCGGCTGTTCTTCCTCAATCCGTTCAACCCCGACTCCGAAAGCAGCGCGGCGGTCCTGGTCAGGACGCTCCCGACGCCCGGCGTCACGCCGGACAACGGCTGGGAATCACTCGTGCTCCGCGCCGACAGGGGTGACCTGCTCGCGTGCGGGAGTTTCGATGGCTCGCTGCGCCTCCACGCCATCGACTTCAGCCCGTTCTCGGCGGCTGTCGACGGCACGGCCACCCTGCTACGCAACGCTCCCGAAGGAGCGGCCTGCGACGGCATCGCGTGGGATCCGAGCGACCAGACCATCTATCAGAGCTCGGATGGCGACAACGTTCTCCACTTCCTCCCTACCGGGACCGGTACGCTCACGCCGGTCCCGCACGGCTGCGGTGCCGGTCGCGACGTGACCGGAGTCCACGTCAGCGGGGTGAGCCTCTTCGTCACCTGTGCGAACGCTGACAGCGACGCCACGCCCGGGATCCGCCAGATCGCCAAGGCGGCGCCCTTCGGCGAGGTGAGATCGTTCAACTTCACGCCTCCGAGTCAGCCGGGCATAGGGGGCGACCTCGAATACGATCCGGTGAGCTTCGCGTCCCAGGGGAAGGATGCCCTCTGGGTCATCGATGAGTTCGGTGGCCGGATCTTTGCCTACGAGCTTCCGATCGGGCTCCTCGCTCAGCGCACGGGGACGCCGGTGGCAACGCCTGGCGCGTGTCCCGTGGAGTATCCGACGAATGCGTCGGGCGGGGTCCTCGACACCGACGGCGACGGGCTCCCGGATTGCTGGGAGGACACCACGCTCTGGACCGACGGCTTGCCGGGGATCAGCTTCACCGGCAACTACGGAAACCCCGCGAACCGGGACGTCACGCTGTGCGTGGACGCGAACGGCAGCAACAGCTTTGGCGGGGCCGGATCCCAGGAACGGGCCATCGAGTGCGCCGACCGGCTGGTCAAGGACGTCTTCGTCGAGGTCGACTTCATGCAGTTCCACCGGCCGGATGCGGCGGCCGTCGGCAACGTCGTCACGGCCTTTCTCAACTCGCCGGTCGTCAACGTGGGCGGCCTCCCCGCCACGGGCGTCCGGCTGCACGTCCAGATCGGTGATCAGCTCACCCACAGGACCCGGATCGCGCTGGAGCCGTGCACGGGGCCCTTCAATCTCGCCGACGCCGATTCCGCCAACTTCGACACCCTCAAGCGGGACTTCTTCGGGACCGCCGCCGAGCGCACGAACGCCGCCAACGGCGGCAACGCGGTGAACGCGAAGCGGCTGGCCTTCCGCTACGGGATCTTCGCGCACAACCAGGTCGCGATCCCGCCCTCCACCGCCGTCAACACGGCCTCCGGCTGCGCCGAGGTTCCGGGCGACGACTTCATCGTCACGCTCGCGAGCTTCCCCGGCGCCACCGTGACCGGACACACCGGCAACGTGGGCACCACGGTCCAGCAGCAAGGCACCTTCATGCACGAGTTCGGACACACGCTGGGCCTGCGCCACGGCGGTGGCGACAACGTCAACTGCAAGCCCAACTACCCCAGCGTGATGAACTACAACCGCCAGATGGGCAGCCCGCTCGCGAACTTGCCGCCGGACTACTCGCGCCAGAAGCTGGCCGACCTGAACGAGGCGAGCTTGAGCGAGGCCACCGGCGTCCCGCCGGCCCCAGGGGAGCTCGCGTTCACCGGCCAGATCGCGTTCGGCCCGGCCGGAAACGCGCTGGTGAAGCCGGCGGTCGTCTCGGGCGTCGGCGCCGTCAACTGGAATCGTGACACCGATACCGCGGACACGGTCGCCCGCGACGTCAACACGCTGAGCAGCTTCGGCTGCGCGGCGGCGCCGGGAACGTTCCCGGCGAACGCCGAGATGCTGGAGGGCTTCAACGACTGGGCGAACATCCAGTTCAATCTCCGCGCCACGGTGGACTTCTCCGACGGCGCCCGCGCCACCATCGACGAGGCGGTGGTGGGAGGCACGCTCGACATCACCGTCGAGGAAGCGGTAGAGATCAGCATCGACAGCGACGGCGACGGCATCCTGGACATCTTCGACAACTGCCCGAACACCTTCAACCCGAGCCAGCGGGACAGCAACCACAACGGCGTCGGTGACGCCTGCGAGCTCGACATCAAGATCCTCACCACGGTCGTGCGGTCGCATCGCACCGGGACGCTCCCGGTGGTGATCTTCGGCGGACCGAACCGCGACGTGAGGAGGATTGATCCGGCCTCGCTGGTGCTCCACGGCGCCGCGGTGAACGGTAACGGTATCTGGCAGCTCACGGTCAGGCTCAGCCGGGGCCGGCCCCTCTGCACCGTGACGCAGGTGGCCTACCACCGATCACAGGTCATGATCTGCGATTTCGAGATCGAGCAGGGCGAGCTGCCCGAGCGCGTCTCGAGGGCGGTGCTGGACGCCATGACTTTCGGCGGCGAAACGCTTCGGGGATTCGATTCGGTGCTGGTCAAACGCTTGTTCCAGGTGGATATCGTGAGTGGCTTGCCAGACCACGAGGAGGACGACAGGCATGATGACAGACATGGACATGACAACCACGACCGGGACGACCGGCACAGCGGGGACTATGGGCACCGTCGCTAGGATCAAGGCGGCCGCAAGTCTGCTGGCCGCCGTCGCGCTGATCGCCGCATCCGCGGCGGTGGCGCAGGCGGGCGGCGGCGCGGGCGTCCCCGCGGACATACCGCTGTTCCAGTGCTATATGATCGAGGACGGCGTCAACGCGCCGTTCGTGCTCACCCTCACCGACCAGTTCGGCACCAGGGAGCACGTTCGTCTTGCGAAGTCGAGGCTGCTCTGCACTCCAGTGGTGGCGACCGTGGAATCGGGGCCGGACTTGACCGGCGTGGATTTCAACGCCGAGACCGGCGGGCACCTGAGCTGCTACCGTTTGAGGGCGCAGGACGGGACCGGGCGCGATCCCTTGGTCAGGATCACCGACCCGTTCGGTATCCAGACGGTCGAGCTGGAGAAGGAACGGCTGCTGTGCGCGGGAGCCCAGAAGGAGATCCTGCCGCCGCCACCGCCGCCGGTCCACCACCGGAGGTGAGGTTCACGCGGCGGCGCCTCCTCGTCGGGGTTGCCGCCGCGCTCGGCCTCGACCCACTGAGCCTGCCCGGATGGCTCGGTGGGCGAGGACGAGTGTCCGCGGTCCACATCGCGCAGGCTGCCGGTCCGGCGCCGCTCGCCGGGCTGGAGCTGGGTGACCTCATCGCGTTTGCCGAGGTGCTCCTGGAGGGTCGGACCTTCTCCGCCCGCGAACGCGCTGCTCTCGTCGACTACATCGAGGAACGGGCGCGCGACGGTTCGGGGTACTACACCGGCCTCTATCGGACGACCGTCGGCTTACTCAACAGGTTGGCGGGCGGGCGCTTCTCCCGCCTCGACGTCGCCAAACGCGCCGCGCTGCTGATGCGGTATCACCTCGTCTCTTCCGACGTGCGGCCAGGAGAGCCCCTGGGCCCGCTGCCTGAGCAGGCTCGCGCCGTGCGGACACAGACGGTTCCCGACCTGATCGGCGGTTACTACCGGTCGGCGGCAGGTTGGGCGGTCGTGGAATACAGCACGTTCCCCGGAAGGTGCGGCGATCTCGCCCGATACACGGGCCCCGAGCCGTAGCTCGCAGTAGGGCCGACGGTCGAGGTGGAGGCCGAGGTCGGCATCGTCGGCGCCGGCGCTGCCGGCGGCGTCCTGGCGCTCGAGCTGGCGCGGCGGGGCATCCGCGTGGTCGTGCTGGAGTCGGGTCCGCGGCACGACTTCGCGCGCCGTGGGGAGTACGTACGGCGCTACCTGCGGCACGAGAACCCGTGGCAGACCGTGCCCCGCAACCTGGATCGCTACACCGTCGGCGGGCCCGTGGCCTATCAGCTGGAGGGCCGGCGGGCGCGGGGCGTGGGCGGCAGCACGCTGCACTGGGAGGGCTACGCCCTGCGCCTGCACGAGAGCGACTTCCGTCTGCACTCGCGGTACGGGATCGCGGACGACTGGCCGATCTCGTACCCGGATCTGGAGAAGTACTACGCGGCGGCCGAGCGGATGCTGGGCGTGGCGGGGACGGCCGACGAGCCGTGGGCTTCGCCGCGGAGCACGCCGTTTCCGCTGCCGGCCTTTCCCTTGAGCTATTCCGACAAGCTGTTCGCCCCGGCGTGCCGGAGCCTCGGCATCGGTCTGCATCATCTGCCGCAGGCACGCAATTCACTGCCCTACGACGGACGCGCGCAGTGTCGGGCCTGCGCGACCTGCCAGGTCTGCCCGACGGGGGCGAAGGCGAGCGTCGACCTGGCGCAGATCCCCCAGGCCGAGGCGACCGGCAATGCCCAGGTCGTCGCCGAGGCGACCGCGCTCAGGCTGGAGCTGAGCCGATCGGGCGAAGTTCGTGCCGTGGTCTACGCGCGGCGCGACCGGGCCGAGCAGCGGCTGACCGCGCGCGTGTTCGTGCTGGCCGGCGGCGCCGTCGAGAATGCGCGGCTCCTGCTCCTCTCGACCTCACGCGAGTCGCCGGCGGGTCTCGCCAACGGGAGCGGTCTGGTCGGCAAGTTCTTCACCTCCCATCCGGCGATCGACGTCGTTGGGCGCGCCCGCGAACAGGTCTACCCGTACCGCATCGGGTTCTCGACCGCGATGTCGCGGCAGTTCGCCATCGAGCGCGACCGAGCCACCGAGGGCGCGTTTCTCCTCGAGTTCCTCAACTCCGCGGGACCCGCGCCCGACCGCATCGCCGTCGCCAGCGGGCTTTCGGGGGAAGCGCTGCGCCGCCGGGTTCGCGAGGAGTTTGGACATTGGCTGGGCATCCGGGTGTACGCGGAGCAACTGCCCGATCGCGTCAACGCGATCTCGCTCAACCCGCGTGTCCGGGATTCCTTTGGCAGCCTGGCGCCGCACATTCACTACAGCCTCGGTGCCTACGAGCGCCGGGCGCTGGACGAAGCCAAGCGGATCAGCGGCAGAATCCTCGCGACCCTGGGGCTGAGCGACATCCGATCCACCGGCCTGTCGTTCGCCGCGCATCAGATCGGCACCCATCGGATGGGCGGCGACCCCCGCACGAGCGTGGTCGACGTGAACCTTCGAGCTCACGACGTTTCCAATCTCTATCTCGTGGGCAGCGGCTGCTTCGTTACGGCCAGCGCGTCGCCACCCACGTTGACCATCGCCGCGCTGGCGATCCGGGCCGCGGAGCACATCGCCGCCCGGCTGCGGCCCGCGGGCGCGAGCGAGCCGGCCGCGCCCGCACGTTGACGGTGCTGAACCCGGGGACTATCCTGGCCTCGGCGTCGATGAACACGCACGTATGATGAGCACGCGCGTATGAAGTGTCTTCAGTGTGCGGCGGACAACCGCGAAGGGCGGCGATTCTGCGCCCAGTGCGGGGCGCCTCTCGCCGCGACCTGCGCGGCGTGCGGATTCACGAACGAGCCGGAGGAGAAGTTCTGCGGTGGCTGCGGCCAGCCGCTGGCCGCGCCGGCGAAGGCGGCCCCGCACGCCGCTGCGCCGGCAAGGCCGGCCCCGCAAGAAGCCGCTCCCAGCGGTCCGTCCCCCGCGGGTTTCGCCTCGCCCGAGACCTACACGCCCAAGCACCTCGCCGAGCGGATCCTGACCTCGAAGAGCGCCGTCGAAGGCGAGCGCAAGCAGGTGACGGTGCTCTTCGCCGACGTCAAGGGCTCGATGGAGATGCTGGCCGATCGCGATCCCGAAGAGGCCCAGCGGATCCTCGACCCGATCCTCGAGCGGATGATGGACGCGATCCACCGTTACGAGGGCACCGTGAACCAGGTCATGGGGGATGGGATCATGGCGCTGTTCGGCGCCCCACTCGCCCTCGAGGATCACGCCGTCCGCGGCTGCTACGCCGCGCTGGCCATGCAGGAGGCCATCCGCGAGTACGCCGACGGCCTGCGGCAAACGGGCGGGGTCGAGGTGCTGGTTCGGATCGGATTGAACTCCGGCGAGGTCGTGGTCCGGTCCATCGGAAGCGACCTTCGCATGGACTATTCCGCCGTCGGCCAGACGACGCACATGGCTGCCCGCATGGAGCAGACGGCGGTACCCGGAACCATTCTGCTCACCGCGGAGACGCTGCGGCTGGCGGAAGGCTACGTGGGCGTCACGCCGCTGGGGCCGATCACCCTCAAAGGCCTGGCGAATCCCATCGAGGTGTTCGAGCTGATCGGCACGACGGCCAGCCGAACTCGATTGCAAGTCGCAGCCGCCCGCGGGCTGAGCCGGTTCGTGGGGCGCCAGCCGGAGCTGAACGCCCTGCCGCAGGCGCTGGAGCGGGCCGCGGGCGGCCATGGCCAGATCGTCGCGCTCGTCGGCGAGGCTGGGCTGGGCAAGTCGCGTCTGTTCTGGGAATTCGCTCACTCACCCCGCACCGACGGCTGGCTCGTGCTGGAGAGCCGATCGGTCTCGTACGGCAAGGCCACCACGTACCTGCCCGTCATCGAGCTACTGAAAACCTACTTCCGCGTCGAAGATCGTGATGATGCGGGCCGGATCCGCGAGCGGATCGCCACCAAGCTCCTCGCGCTCGACCAGAACCTGGAGCGTGTCATGGCCCCGCTGCTCGCGCTGCTCCACGTGCCCGTGGAGGATCCGGCGTGGGACGCGCTCGATCCGTCCCGGCGCCGCCAGCGGACGCTGGACGCGGTCAAGCACCTGGTGCTCCGGCAGAGCCAGGCCCAACCGTTGCTCCTCGTCTTCGAGGATCTGCACTGGCTCGACTCCGAGAGCCAGGCGGTTCTGGACAGTCTCGTGGACAGCCTTCCGACGGCGCGCATCCTGTTGCTCGTCAACTACCGGCCGGAATACCGGCACGGGTGGGGAGGCAAGACCCACTACACCCAGCTCCAGCTCCGTCCGTTGCCGGCGGAGAGTGCGGGGGAACTGCTCACCGCGCTCCTTGGCGACGGGTCCGATCTCGAGCCGCTCAAGCACCGGTTGATCGAGCGCACCGAGGGCAATCCGTTTTTCCTCGAAGAGAGCGTACGGACGCTCGTGGAGACTCACGTCCTGGTCGGCGAGCCGGGCGCCTATGAGCTGGACCGGCCTCTGGCCACGATCCAGATGCCGGCCACCGTGCAGGCCATCCTGGCCGCCCGTATCGACCGCCTGCCGAACGAAGAGAAACGTCTGCTGCAGTCGGCCTCGGTCATCGGCAAGGACGTCCCGCTGGTCCTGCTCCAGACCATCGCCGAGCTGCCGGAGGACGAGCTGCACCGGGGACTCGGGCAGCTCCAGGCGCGCGAGCTCCTCTGGGAGATGAACCTGTTCCCGGAGATCGAATATACGTTCAAGCACGCCCTGACCCACGAAGTTGCCTACGCGAGCTTGCTTCAGGAGCGGCGGCGGGCGCTGCACACCCGCATGGTCGAGGTGATCGAGCAGCTCTATCCGGATCGGCTCGAGGAACATATCGAACGCCTCGCGTTGCATGCGTTTCGCGGTGAGCTCTGGCCGAAGGCGGTGAAGTACGGGCGGGATGCCGGCGCCAAGGCGCTGGCCAGGTCGGGCCACCCGGAGGCCGTGGCGTCGTTCGAGCAGGCGCTGGAAGCCCTCGGTCATCTGCCCCAGAGCCGGGACGTCATCGAGCAGTCCATCGACGTGCGCTTCAATCTGCGTAACTCGCTCTGGCCGCTGGGCGAGCTGCCGCGCCTGCTCAAGCACCTGCGGGAAGCGGAAGCGCTGGCCCAATCCCTCGGCGACGAGCGCCGCCTGGGCCAGCTCAGCGCCTACATGAGCCAGTTCTTCGCCTGGATGGGCGAGCACGACCGGGCGGTGGAGTCGGGTCAGCAGGCCCGGGCTATCGCCGAGCGGCTGGGTGATTTCGCGCTGCGGGTCGGCGCTTGCTTCCGGCTGGGCCAGGCCTACTACGCGCTCGGTGAGTACCGCCGCGGCATCGTCGTCCTCCGCTCCAGCATCCAGGATCTCACCGGGGACCGGGCGACGCAGCGCTTCGGCCAGACCGGTCTGCCCTCGATTCTCTCCCGCGCGTGGCTGGTCTGGTGCTCGGTCGAGGTCGGTGAGTTCGCCGAGGCGCGCCTGCGCGCCAAGGAGGCGATGACCATCGCCGAGACCGCCGCTCACCCGTTCGATCTCGTCGTCGCCTCGTTCGCCCTCGGCGTCCTGGCCTTGCGCAAGGGGGAGCTTCACGACGGCATCGCGGTGCTCGAGCGCGCGCTCGAGCTGTGCGAGGTCGGCCACGTGCCGTTCTGGTTCCCGCTCATCGGCGTCTGGCTGGGCTCCGGGTACGCGCTGTCGGGACGCGTGGCCGAGGCGCTCCCGCTGCTGCAGCGGGCCGTCGATCGGCACGCCGCCATCGGCCTCACGGGTGTTCATTCCCTGTTCGAGACGCTTCAGGGGGAGGCGCTGCTCCAGGCCGGCCACGTCGACGAGGCCGCCGCCCTCGCCGATCACGCGCTGGGACTGGCGCAGAACTTCAACGAGCGTGGCCATCAGGCCTGGGCCCTGCGGCTGCTGGGCAACATCGAATCGTGTCGGTCTCGCGAGGACGTCGTGAAGGCCGAGACCATGTATCGCGATGCCATCGCGATTGCCGGCGAGCTGGGAATGCGGCCGCTGCTCGGCCGGTGTCACCTCGACCTGGGGCGCCTGTACCAGCGCACGGGCCGCCCCGAGGCCCCCGCAACCCTGGCGACGGCGCGCGCGTGCCTGGAAGAGCTGGACATGCAGCTTTGGCTGAAGGACGCGCCGCCCTGATCGGCGACCACGTGGCCCAGACGCGGTAGGAAAGGGACATGGCGACGCCCGAGGAGCTGTTCAACCCGTTCCTGCCCGAGTTTCACGCCGATCCGTACCCGGCGTATCACCGCCTGCGGTCCATCGCGCCGGTGTACCAGACGCCGATGGGTTTCTGGGTGTTGACCCGCTACGACGACGTCGTCATGGCGTTGCGCGATCCGCGCTTCGGCCGCGACGGGTTCGACCAACTGCTCGCCGCCATGTACGACACGGAGGGGTCCCGCCTTCCGCGGTCGATGCTGTTCCGTGATCCCCCCGATCACACCCGCCTGCGGGCGCTCGTGAGCAAGGCGTTCACCCCGCGGGTGATCGAGGGCATGCGCGCGCACATCCAGGACATCGTCGACCGGCTGCTGGATCGGGTCCAGCCCGCGGGGACGATGGACGTCATCGCGGATCTCGCGTATCCGCTGCCGGTGACCGTCATCTGCGAGATGCTCGGCGTCCCGCCGGAGGATCAGGGCAGCATCCGGCAGTGGTCCTCCGACGTCGCGCGGAGCCTCGACGCGATCGGGATCCCGGCCGATGAGGAGATCGTCGTCCGTGGACGGGAGGCGCGTCAGGCGCTCGGTGCGTACTTCCGCCGCCTGCTTCCCGAGCGTCGCCGGCAGCCTCAGGACGATCTCCTGAGCATGCTGATCGCCGCCGAGGAAGCGGGCGACAAGCTGTCCGAAGGCGAGCTGCTCGCCACCTGCGTGCTGCTGTTCATCGCCGGCCACGAGACGACGGTCAACCTGATCGGCAACGGGCTCCTGGCCCTGCTCCGTCATCCCGACCAGCTCGCGCGGCTTGCTGCCGAGCCGGCGCTGATTCAAAGCGCGGTCGAAGAGCTGCTCCGGTTCGACAGTCCCGTCCAGCGGACCGCCCGCATCACCAACGCCGATGCCGAGATCGATGGCCACGCGATCGCGAAGGGCTCGCTGGTCGTCACCGCGATCGGCGCCGCCAACCGCGACCCGGCGCAGTTTCCCGACCCGGATCGCCTCGACATCGGCCGCCGGGACAACCGTCACGTGGCGTTCGGCTTCGGCATCCACTTCTGCCTGGGCGCGCCTCTGGCGCGGGTGGAAGGCCAGATCGCGCTCGGCACCATCATTCGGAGGATGCCGCGACTGGCGAGCGCGGGGACGCCGACGTGGCGGGAATCGTCGACGCTGCGCGGGCTCAAGACGTTTCCGGTCGCGTTCTGATCCTTCCGGCCACGTTCTGAACTTTCCGGCGACGTCGTAGCAGGTCCGGCCACGCCCGGAGGGGGAGTCTCGACATGGGACGGCTCGACAACAAGGTGGCGGTGATCACGGGGGGCGCGAGCGGGATCGGCGAGGCGACCGTGCGGCTGTTCACCAGCGAGGGCGCCCACGTCGTGATCGCCGACGTCCAGGCCGACCGCGGGCGCCGGCTCGCGGACGAGCTCGGCGCGCGCGCGAGCTTCCAGCACGTGGACGTCACGCGCGAAGCCGACGTTCGCGCGGCCGTCACCGAGACGGTCGCGCGTCACGGGAAGCTCGACTGCCTGTTCAACAACGCGGGCTACGCTGGCGTGACGGGCGGCATCGAGACCATCTCGAGCGAGGGCTTCGATGAGACGATCGCCGTGCTCCTGCGCGGCGTCCTGCTCGGCATGAAGCACGCGGCGCCGGTGATGAAGCGCCAGGGCTCGGGGAGCATCATCAGCACCGCCAGCGTGGCCGGCCTGCGTGCGGGATACGGGCCGCACGTGTACAGCGCCGCCAAGGCCGCGGTCGTGCAGCTCACGCGCTCGGTCAGCATGGAGCTCAGCGAGAGCGGCGTCCGCGTGAACTGCATCTGTCCGGGAGGCATCGCCACCCCGATCTTCGGAAAGTCCGTCGGGCTGTCGCCCGAGGCCGCGGATCAGACGGTGGGGATCATGAAGGAAGCGCTTGCCGCGTTGCACCCGATCGGCCGCTCGGGCCTGCCGGACGACATCGCCCACGCGGCGCTGTGGTTGGCCAGCGACGACTCGAGCTTCGTGAACGGCCACGCGCTCGTGGTCGACGGCGGGCTGATCGGCGGCCGCAAGTGGTCCGATCAGCTCAGCGGACGCGCCGTGCTCCGCCAGCTACTGGGCGTGAGCGACGCGTGAGGCCTGCGGTTCACAGCCACTCTGCTACACTTCGAGCACGATGGACGCGCGTGACGTGAGAGCTTATGTCGAGCGGGATTGGGGCGCGCTCGCGGCAGCCAAGCAGGAGCATTGGGCCCGCGAGTTCGCCGCGCGGGGCGCGCTGGCGACCTTCGACGCCTCGCAGGTGCTCTGGCGCCACATGCGACAGCTCCACCCCGAGTGGCCGTCGGAAGGCGAGCGCCGCGAGGACCTGGCTCACCACGTGAGGCTGAAACGCGACCTCGATCGCGCCGCGAGTGCCGTCCGAGCGCTCACCCCTCGCTGAGCTTCTCGCCGAGCTCGGGCAGGTCTTCGGCGACCTCGGCGTGCGCTGGTACCTGTTCGGGGCCCAAGCCGCAATCCTCTACGGCGCCGCCCGTCTCACCGCCGACGTGGACGTCACCGCCGAGCTCGGCAGCCGCCCGACCGTCGAGCTGGTCGACACTCTCACCGTTGCCGGATTCGACCTGCGAGTGGCCGACGCGACAGGGTGCGTCGAGCGCACGCGTGTCTTGCCGATGGTCCATCGCGCCACGGCGATTCCGGTGGACGTGGTGTTGGCGGGACCGGGCCTGGAGGAGCTGTTCCTGTCCCGCGCCACCGAGCGCTGGATCGGGGACGTCCGCGTCTTCGTGCTCGCCCCCGAGGATTTGGTCGCGACCAAGATCCTCGCCGGGCGGCCAAAGGATATCGAGGATGCGGCGAGCGTCGTGCGAACCCATGGCGAGCGGCTGGACGTCGAGCTCATCCGCACCACGCTGAGCTTGCTCGAGCGCGCCCTCGATCGGAGTGATCTGCTGCCCGAGCTCGAGCGCGTTCTCGAGCGGGGGCACCGTGGGACGCGGTGAAGGCCGCGCGGCGCCCGAGGATCAGCCGAGAAAGCGCGCGACGGCGGCGGCGAAGGCCTTGGGCTGCTCCCAGGGCAGCATGTGCCCGGCGTTTTCGATCATCTCCACGCGTGCCGCTGGAACGAGCGCCTTCCAGCGCGCGGCGTACACGGGGACGATCAGCCGGTCCGCCGAGCCCCAGAGCACGAGCGTCTCTGCGCTGAGGCGGTAGAGGCGCTTGGACAGTCGCCGGTTCGGAATCGGAAAGAGGATCTTGCCGGCCATGGCCAGCCGCCGCTGGTTGCCGACGTAGAAGGTTTCGAGCGCCTTCATGTCGGTGAGGTCGGCGCCGCCGGTGAGCAGGACGGCGCCCCGCGCCGGGTCGTGGAACAGCGCCTCCGCGATCTGATACGGCAGCAGCGCGAAGATGTCCGGGATCGGGTGCTCGTCCATCCAGAGGCCGGCCGCGCCCACCAGGACGAGCTTGGCGACGTCACGCGGCGCGGTGCACGCCATCTCCGCGGCGATCATGCCGCCCATCGAGTGGCCGACCAGGTGCGGCTGGCTGAGGCTGAGCGCGTCGACCAGGTCCCAGCCGTGCAGCGTGAAGTCGAGCATGTCCTCGAGCAGCTCGTCGCCCGTCGACTCGCCGTAGCCCGGCCACTCCGGGGCGAAGACGTGGTAGCGCTGCGCGAGCACGTCGAGGAACGGATTCTCGGCGAGCAGGCCGCCGGCACCGTGCAGGAAGACCAACGGCGCGCCGCTGCCCCCCTCCAGCACGCGGCAGCGCGTGCCCTTCTTCGTGTCGACCACCTGCCACTTCATCGCGGCCACTCGCCCCCCACGACGTCGGCGCCGGGGTGGCGCTCCTCGGGGTGGATGCGGTCGTCCATCGGGTGCATCCACCAGCGCTCGTCGTGCTTCCACTCCGGCCAGAGATCGCGCAGGTGCGGCATGACCTGCTCGGCGAAAAGCTTGCTCGAGTGGCGCGTTTTCCAGTCCGGCATGTTGCCGTTGTGCATGAGGCAGAACAGGTGGCCGATGCGCAGCCCCTTGATGCACTCCTCGAGCTGCTGGCGCACGGTGGCCGGGCTGCCCGCGATCACGAAGCGCTCGTCCACGAGCTGCTTCCACGTGAGGTTTTCGAGGATCTTCTGGCGGGCCAGCGTGAGTTGGGAGAGCGCCCCGTACTTGATGGTCGCCATCGTCCGGTACCCGGCGGGGTCGGCGAAGGGCGGGAAGACGTGCAGGCACCGGTTGAAGAAGTAGAGGCAGTGCTCGGCGTAGAGCCGCTCGGCCTCGGCGTCGGTGTCGGCCACGCAGATGATCTGGGCGAACGCCGCCCGGTACGGTGACTCGTCCTTGCCCCGCTTGGCCACGCGCTCCCAGTAGCCGTCCAGCAGCGACTTGCCGCGCAGGTAGCCGAAGAAGGACAGGTACGAATAGTTGTAGTCGTGATCGAGACAGAAGTCCCAGGTCTCGATGGACCCGCCGCCGGGAATGTAGATCGGCGGGTGCGGCTTCTGGATCGGCTTGGGCCAGCAGTTCACCCAGCGGAGCTGGTTGTACTTGCCGTCGAAGGCGAACGGCTCCTCGCTCGCCCACGCCTTCATGATCAGGTCGTGCGCCTCGCGGTACTTGTCGCGGGTGAGCGCGGGGATCTGGCCGTAGCAGAAATTCGTGTCCATCGGCGTGCCCACCGGGAAGCCCGCCACCAGGCGGCCGCCCGAGATCACGTCAAGCATGGCGAACTCCTCGGCGACGCGGATGGGCGGGTTGTAGCCGGCGATGGAGTTGCCGATGACGCAGATGGCCGCCCGGCTCGTGCGGCGGGCCAGGCCGGCGGCAATGATGTTCGGGGACGGCATGAGCCCGTAGCCGTTCTGGTGGTGCTCGTTGCAGCCGATACCGTCGAAGCCCAGCGTCTCCGCGTACTCGAGCTGGTCCATGTACGTGTGGTAGACGTGGTGGCCCTTGCGCGGGTCGTAGAGGGTGTTGGGGATGTCGACCCACACGCTGCGATGCTTCTCGCGGAAGTCGTCGGGGAGGTACGGCCACGGCATGAGGTTGAACCAGGTGAATTTCATCAGTCGGGCCTCCGCGCGAGAAAGCATAGCGCGTTTCAAGCCCGCTGCGTTTGGTGATGAGCAGATGACCGCCGCGAATCGAGAGTAGCGGACGATGTCCGTTCCAGGGGGTCACCGGTTAGTGACCCGGAGAACTGCCGACTAGCGAATCCATGTCGTGTTGCCGTAAGAGCGCACCCATCTCGGAGAGAATGGTATGGCTGACGAAGAGAAAGCCGATATCAGCGGATTGTTAGCGTTACTTGGCTCTGCGCCGTACACGATCACGGGCCAGTGGTATTACAGGCAGGCGATCCCGCTCGACGGCTTCAAGTTTGTCCGCTGCAGATTTGATAGCTGCTCGGTTTCCACCGAGAAAGGCACGTTCTCGCTCGAGCATTGTTTTTTCTCGGCATGCACTTTCTTCGTTCGGAACGAAGCAAAGACTGCTGTTCAACTCGTGAGTCTCGTCGTACCTGAGAGATCAGCCGAAGAAGGCGATCCGCTCCTCTATCAGCCGTCCGCGTGCGCGATCACCAGGGCGGTGCTCGACACCCGCGGATCAGCAGGCGCTCACGACCCGGATCACCCTTTACTTGATCGCCCCGGCGGTGAAGCCGGCGATGAAGCGGTCGACGAAGAAGTTGTAGAGGATGGCGATGGGCACGCTGGCGATGAAGCAGCCGGCCATGAGCGAGCCCCAGAAGTAGACGTCGCCGCGCACCAGGAACGTCGGCACGCCGACGCTCACCGTGAAGTTCTGCGCCGCGGTGATGAAGGTCAGCCCGTAGACGAACTCCTGCATCACCAGGGTCAGGCTGAAGATGACGACGGTCAGGAGCCCGGCCACCGAGATCGGGATGACGACCTTGACGAACGCCCCGAAGCGGCTGTAGCCGTCGATCATGGCCGCCTCTTCCAGGTCGCGCGGGATCGCCTTGAAGAAGCCCATCATGAGCCAGGTGCAGAAGGGCACCGTGAACGACGGATAGACGACCACCAGCGACCAGAGCGAGTCCTGGAGGCCGAGGTCGGAGACGACGCGCGCCATGGGCAGGAAGAGCAGCGTGGGCGGCACCAGGTACGTGAGGAAGATCGCGATGCCGAGGTGCTCGCCCCAGCGACCGGTCAATCGAGCCAGGGCGTAGCCGGCCGGCACCGCGAGCACGAGCGTGATCGCCACCACCACGGCGCCCACGAAGAGGGTGTTGCCGAGCCACCGCAGGTAGAGCGTGTCGAAGAAGAGCACGCGCAGGTTCTCGAGCGTGGGGGGATCGTTGTAGATGAAGGGGTTGTTGGCGTGCTTGAGCAGGTCGCTGGTCGTCTTGAACGTCGTGATCAGCATCCAGTAGAAGGGAAACGCGCTGAACACCGTGAAGAAGACCAGCACGGCGGCGTGGACGCTCCGTTCCGCCCACCGCCTGCCGGCGCCGGTCACGCTCACACCACCTCGCTGCGGCGGGCCACGCGCAGGAGCAGGATCGCCACGGCCACCAGCAGCGGGAAGAGAAAGACGGCCACCGCCGCCCCCTCGGCCACGTCGCCCGCCTGCACCCCGGTGAAGAAGGCCAGGCTCGCCAGCACCTGCGTGGTGTCGTAGGGCCCGCCCCGCGTCAGCACGAAGATGACGATCATGTCGGTGAACGCCAGCACGAGGCCGAAGAGTCCGGCCACCAGCATGATCGGGCGGATCAGCGGCAGCGTGATCTGGAACAGGTGGCGGAGGAAGCTCGCGCCGTCCATTTGGGCGGCGTCGTGGATGTCCTGGGGGATCGAGGTGAGCCCCGCCAGCAGGATCACGGTGGCCAGCGGCAGGATACGCCACACGTGGACGGTCACGATCGAGCCCATCGCCAGATAGGGAACGCCGAGCCACATGAACCGGTCGCCGGGGCCGAGGAACCCCATCGCCTGCAGCGTCCAGTTGAGCACGCTGTAGGTGGAGTCGAGGATCCACAGCCACCCGATGGTGCCGAGCGAGATCGGCGCCACCCACGGCAGGAGGATGAGGAGGCGCACGAACCACTTCCCGCGGAAGTCCCTGAGGAGGGCGAGCGCGAGGATCGTGCCGAGCACCATCACGAGCACCTGCGCGGTGATGGCGAAGACGAACGTGTTGACGAGCGAGGTCTGGAACTTCGTGGTGCCCGCGACGCTGATGAAGTTCCGGAGCCCCACGAACCCCAGCGTGCGGCTCCCCATGCTGATGTCGCTCACGCTGTAATAGAGCGCCAGCACGAACGGCACCCCGATCAGCAGCACGATGTAGAGCACGGCGGGCCCGATCATGAGCGGCCCGAGCCACTCCGGCCGGTCGAGGAGGGAGCCGCGACCTCCGCGATTCGTCACAGCGCGCGCGGCGTCGTCCGGCGCCCGGTCTGCCGGTCGAAGAACTTGAGGTCTCGGACGGGCACGGCGAAGTCCTGGGTCTGGCCGACGACGACGGGCGTGGTCACCGTGGACGGCAGCCGCGCGATCACCTTGGCGTCGCGGAACCTGGCCGCCGGCGTGCCGTACACGAGCCGGTCGGCGCCCAGGTACTCCTGCCGCTGGACCTCGAGCGGCAGCGTCAAGAGCTCGCCGTCTTCCCGCTGGACCGCACGCGGCAGGAAGTGCTCGGGCCGGAAGCCCACCAGCACGTCGGGCCCGTCCACGAGGTTCATCGGCGGCGAGCCGAGGAATCCGGCCACGAAGGTGTCGGCCGGCTCGTCGTAGACCTCCGTGGGCGAGCCGATCTGACGCACCTTGCCGCCTTGCATGACGGCGATCCGGTCACCGAGGCCCATGGCCTCGACCTGGTCGTGCGTCACGTAGATGGTCGTGGTGGCGATGCGGCGCTGGAACTGCTGCAGCTCCTCGCGGGCCGAGGTCCTTAGCTTGGCGTCGAGGTTGGAGAGCGGCTCGTCGAGCAGGAACACCGCCGGCTCGCGAATCACCGCCCGGGCCAGCGCCACGCGCTGGCGCTCGCCGCCCGACAGCTGGCGCGGCTTGCGATCGAGCAGGCGCTCGATGCCGAAGAGCGAGGCGGCCCACTGCACCTTGCCCGGGATCTCCGCCCGCGCCACGCCCTGCGCCTTGAGCGGGAAGGCGATGTTCTTGTACACGGTCAAGTGCGGATAGAGCGCGTAGCTCTGGAAGACCATGGCGATCTTCCGGGCGCGCGGCGGCAGATCGTTCACCACCTGCCCGCCGATGAGGATCTCGCCCGAGGTTGGACGCTCGAGCCCGGCCAGCATGCGTAGCAGGGTGGTCTTGCCGCAGCCCGACGGGCCGAGCAGGACGAGGAACTCGCCTTCCTTGGTGGCGAGGTCCACGCCGTCCACGGCCCATACGTCACCGAACTGCTTTCTGACGTCCCTGGTCTCGACAGTGGCCATGCGTGAGAGCGAGCGGGCGGAGACCCCGGACGCCCCGAGGTCTCCGCCGCGCGCGGCGGGCTAGACCAGCCCCTTGTCCTTCCACTTGGCGAAGATGCGCTTGCAGGCGGCGTCGGCCTCCTTGAGCGCCTCCTCCGGCGAGGTGGAGCCGCTGGCCGCCTTGGCGAACATGACGTTCAGCACCCAGGTGCCGAAGATCTCGTCGATGGCCGCGGTGGCGTAGCCCGGGTAGCCGACGTTGGTGGCCCAGTTGAGCACGTCGTCGAGCACCTTGTACTTGGCGGGCGGGTGGGCCTTCGGGTCGCTGGCGATGAGCTTCTTCAGGTCGGGCACGGTCTTCTCGAAGCACGGGAAGTCGTAGAACTCGCCGGCGCGGAAGGCCTCGGCGAAGTTCGTCCCGTAGTCGACGAGGAACTTCTTGGCCCCGTCGATGTTCTCGGCGAACTTCCAGGTCACGTAGCACTGCATGACGTGCTCGAGCCCGATCGCCCGGACGGGCCCGCGCAGAGCCTTGGTGAGCTGGATCTTCTGCGAGATCTCGGGGTTGTCCTTCTCCGCGGTCCGGGTGATCGAGATGGCGTTGAGGGCCAGCGAGATGGTGCCGGCGATCATCGCCCGGTTGTTGGACGAGGCGTCCCAGGTGAAGACCTCGGGCGTCATCGTCTCGGTGAAGAGCGCCTTGACGAACTTGACGGCCTCCAGCGTCTGCTTCGAATTCAGGGTCAGGTTCCCGTTCTGGTCCTGCTCGTGGGCGCCGAAGGCGTACATGATCGTGCGCATGGCCATCCCGGTGTCGATCTCGTTCGCGAGGCCGATGCCCACCGGAATGTTCCGCTTCTTCTTGATCTCCGCGCCCTTCTTCCGCACGTCGTCCCACGTCTTCGGACCGCCGGCCATCCCGACCTCGCCGAACAGGTCCTCGCGGTAGTTGACCGGGTCGGGGGTGAAGGACGGCGAGAAGGCGTAGTACTTCTTCGTCTTCGGGTTGTAGGTGCTCTTCACCGCGAGGTCGATCGGCTTGCCGAACTTCTTCTCGAGCTCCTGGTAAACGTCCTTCATGTCGACCGCCTGCTCCTCGAAGGACGGCGGCGGCCAGTTGAACATGAATAGATCGTGGCCCTTCTGGGCGGAGACCTCGGCGGCCGCGCGCGCGTTGAGGCCGGCCAGGCCGATGTTGTCGACGGTCACCTCGGTGTCGTTCTTCTGCCCCCATTCCACGACGTACTTCTTGTTGAACCACTCGTCGTAGGCGGGGACGAAGTGCACCCACTGCAGGATCCGCAGCTTCTTGCTGGCCGCGCGCGCCAGGCGGGGCCGGCTCACGTGAGCCGCGACGCCCACCGCCAGCGCTCCGGTCCCGGTCGTTCTGAGGAAGTCTCGACGGTTCACGGTGCCGTTACCCATAGCTCCGCTCCTTTGTGGGTTGGGGTCGGCGGGGGATAGTTGATGTTATTACCCGCTCGGACCTCGCCGTGTCAAGGGGAGCCACGTGCGGCATGCCGGGCGCCGCGCCGGGCGTCTACCGGCCGAGCGGCGGCTCGCCGTGACCGCCGGCGCGCTCAGGCGATTCGCTTGAAGGCGCGACTGAACGCCGCCTCCGATTCGTAGCCGACCTCCAGCGCCACCGCGGAGACCTTGGCGGCGCCTTCGTCCAGCCGGCGGGCCGCCACCTGCATCCGCCAGTGGGTGAGGTACTGCATCGGCGGCTGGCCCACGAAATGCCTGAAGCGCTCCGCCAGGACCGAGCGCGACCCCCGACGTCACGCGCAAGCATATCCAGCGTCCAGGGATCGGCGGGCCGCCGGTGGAGCAGGGTCAGTGCACGCCCCACCAGCGGCTCCCGCAACCCCGCCAGCCAGCCCGTCTGCTCCGCGGGTAGCGTCGCGAGATAGCGCCGTACGACCTCGACGAACATCAGCTCGCTGAGACGCAGCTCTACAAGGCCATCCAGGCGACCAAGATCATGGCGCCGCCGACCAACTGCCTCTCGCCCATCGGCGAGCGGGCGCTCCTCGCCGGGCTGTATCGGCAGATCAAGGGCGAGTTCTACACGGCGGTGACCCGGCCGCCGGCCGTGTACCGCGGCAACCCGTTCGTGATCGAGGCGGGGCTGGCCTTCGGGCGGGGGCCGGAGCAGGTCGCGCAGGCTCAGGCGAAGAAGGCGGTTCCGCTGGCCGAAGGCGAGGGCGAGAAGGACGATCACGAGCTTGCGCGGGTCATCCGGTACGCGAACCGCGTGCCCCTCCTGTATCAGCCGTCCGCGTGCGCGATCACCAGGGCCGTGCTCGACACCACGTGGCGCAACTACGGCGTGGCGCAGTCCCGCGGGTCGCTCCCGGCCGGGCCGATGGTGATCTTCGTGCACATGGCCTCGGTGTGGGTGCCGTTCACCAGCGAATCGAAGGAAGCCATCGCCGAGTACGACGAGATCCACAAGGAGATCGCCCTGGCGCTGCGCGAGTGCGGCCGCCGGCTCGGCGCGTTCCTCCGACGACGCGAGCGGGCGCACAGCGAGTTCCGCCGGCGCAACATCTTCGAGCTCTACATCGACGAGATCGTCGAGTCGTGTAACCGGCTCAAGGGCGGGCGACTGGCCACCGCCAAGCTGAAGGACCAGCTCCGCGAGCGGGCTCAAGTACGAGCTGGACGCCCTCGCGAACAAGGACTTCCAGTACCTCACCAAGCGCTATCTGCCCCGCAAGCTCAAGGAGAAGGACGGGCTGGACTAGCGCGACAGTCTGACGCTCTATAATCGTCCGGCAGCCATGGCGAAGATCGAACTCCTCGACGTCTGCAAGTCGCTCGACGCCTTCCACATCCGCGATCTGAATCTGACGATTCCCGACGGCCGCACTCTGGTGATCCTGGGGCCGAGCGGCTGCGGCAAGACGACGCTCCTGAGGATCATCGCGGGGCTGATCGACCCGGACTCGGGTCGCATCCGCTACGACGGCGTGGACGTCAAGGACACCGCGCCGGGTGCGCGGAGGATCGGCATGGTCTTCCAGAACTATGCGCTGTATCCCCACATGGATGCGCGCACCAACGTCCTCTCCTACTTCCTCTTCAGGAAGAAGACCCCGGAGCTGGACGCGCTCAAGGCGGCGAAGTACCGGCGGACCAGCGAGCTCATGGGCGTCGAGCTCGAGCATCTGCTGGACCGAAAGCCACCCACGCTGTCGGGCGGAGAGAAACAACGCGTGGCCGTCGCGCGCTGCATCACCAGGGACCCGGCGCTTTTTCTGCTGGATGAGCCGTTCTCGAACCTGGATCAGGCGCTGCGAGAAAAATATCGGGTCAGCCTGAAGATCCTCCTGAAGCAGTTCGACATCACGACCGTGTACGTCACGCACGACCACTACGAGGCCATGATCCTGGCCGATCTGCTCGCCATCATGGATCGCGGCCGGATCGAGCAGGTCGGCACCTACGAGGAGATCTACGACCGCCCCCGGAATGCGTTCGTCGCGGGCTTCCTCAACCGCCACGTCGGGATGCCGCCGATCAGCTTCATCGCCGCCAAGGACACCGCGCAGTCACGCGTGCTCGGCGACGTGCTGGTGGGCGCGCGGCCCGAAGACGTCGAGGTGTCTCGAGAGGAACGCCCGGGCGCGACCCGAGGCGTCATCGACGCCAGCGTTGACCTGCCGTTCGTCAACGCCACGATGCTCAGCATCCGCATAGGCACGCACGAGCTCCACGCGCAAGCCGGCGGCAGCGAGCGTTTTCGCCCCGGCGACGCGGTGTGGGTGACTTTCGCGCGCTTTCACATGTTCGACGAGTCGGGCACGAGGCTGGGCACTCGCCCGAAATGATCCGTTCCTGCGCGGAGTACCCTCCCGCTTACAGTAGGAGGCACGAGGTCATCGGGCTCTCGAGCGGGCTCAAGTACGAGCTGGACGCCCTCGCGAACAAGGACTTCCAGTACCTCACCAAGCGGTATCTGCCCCGGAAGCTCAAGGAGAAAGACTGGCTGGACTAGCCCAACTTCCACGCGCGCCGAGTGGGAGAGCCCACGCGGCGATTACTCCACGAGCAGGAGGCGCTCACCGAGCGCGTTCAGGTCGGCGATGAAGCGGTTGCAATCGGGAGGGTCGCTCCACCGGACCAGCCGCCAGTCGTCGTTCGTGACCGTCAGCAACACGCGCGCGATGTCTGCCGGGAAGAGTCCCTCGGCCTTGCTGTGAGCAGCTTCGAGCGCCGCCTCGCACGAAAGATTCATGCGGCAGCAGAATCCCCAGACGTCGGCAAGATCCTTGGGCTCGCGCCGATCCACGACGGCCGTCAGCTTGTTCGCGAGGATGTTCTCGGGGCTGTCGAGCCGCCCGAGAACGGGATGAATGTGGATTGCGCCGACATGCGCGGGGACGTCGTCGATCATGTCGAGCTTCAGGATGACGTCGGCGGCCGTCACGTTGACGCGAACGAGCCGATCGTCACGCTGCAGCACGTCCACCTGCCAATCGGCGCGCTCGGCGATCGCATGGATGACACGCTGCGACCACAGACCGAAGCGCGCATCGTCGTTCACGAAGAGGTCGAGATCGTCCGAGAACCGATGGTGGAGATATCCGCGAGAGGCCGCCGTCCCACCCGTCAAGTAGAAGTCCGTTTCGACCGACGCCACTCGAGCGAGGACCGCGTCCTGCAGGGGATACATGCGGTCGAAGAAGAAGGTACGGTCCATCCCGTGGGCAGCGGGCACTACACGAGGTGTGGGCGATGTTCGGGCAGCCAGGCGACGAGGAAGTCGAGCCCGCGGCGGCGGGTCTCGGATCGTACCCGTGCTCGCCACTCAGGCCAACCTCTCACGAGATCACGGAAGCCGAGCCAGCGCACGATTTCCCGGTAGGGCGCGTACTCCAGTACGCGAACGGCCGCCCACGTCCGATCAAGACGGCCGAGGGTGATCTCTCCGGCAAGCAGGCGTCGAAAGGTCGCCTCGTCGATGTCGTAGTCCCACACGAATGGAAGTCGATCCGCACCCATGGGATCGATCGTATACGATCCTGGCCGAGGTCGTCCCTCTCTTGGCTTGCGAGAGGGGTGCCTCTTGAGCTCGGGGTCAGCGGATCGACCGGAGCTGCCCCGATCCCGCTGCCCGGCCGGTCACGTCGCCGACGAAGGTCTCCTCCAGGGGCTGGCCACGGTTGCCGAAGCCGGTTGCCCACAGCTCGATCTGGAAGGCCGAGCCGGTCGAACGTCCGACGTACCAGTTGCCCGTCAGGCGATCGTGGACGATCGCGTCCGCCTTGCCATCCCCCGTCAGGTCGGCGACGAAGACTTCCTCGACGGTCGGGCCGCGGTTGCCGAAGCGGGAGACCCAGGGCTCGATGGTGAAGCTGGCGCCGGTGGAGCGGCCGACGTACCAGTCCCCGGTCTGGATGTCGTGGATGACGGCGTCGGCGGAGCCATCACCGGTCACGTCCGCGACGAAGACTTCCTCCACGGCCGGGCCACGGTTGCCGAAGCGCGTGATCCACTGCTCGATGGTGAAGCTGGCGCCCGTGGAGCGGCCGACGTACCAGTCGCCGGTCTGGACATCGTGGATGACGGCGTCGGCGCGGCCGTCGCCGGTCACGTCGGCGACGAAGACTTCCTCGATAGTGGGACCACGGTTGCCGAAGCGGGCGACCCAGTGCTCGATTTCGAAGCGCGTGCCGGTGGAGCGGCCGACGTACCAGTCGCCGGTCTGGACGTCGTGGATGACGGCGTCGGCGCGGCCGTCGCCGGTGACGTCGGCGACGAAGACTTCCTCGAGGGCGGGACCACGGTTGCCGAAGCGCGCGACCCAGTGCTCGATGGCGAAGCTGGCGCCGGTGGAGCGGCCGACGTACCAGTCGCCGGTCTGGACGTCGTGGATGATGACGTCGGCCCGACCGTCGCCGGTGACGTCGGCGACGAAGACTTCCTCGAAGTCGGGTCCACGATTGCCGAAGTTCGAGACCCAGTGCTCGATCTCGAAACTGGTGCCGGTGGAACGGCCGACGTACCAGTCGCCGGTCTGGACGTCGTGGATGACCGCGTCGACCTTGCCGTCGCCGGTGACGTCGGCGAGGAAGACCTGCTCGGTGGCGGGCCCACGATTGCCGAAACGGGAGACCCAGCGCCCGATGTCGAGGCTGGAGCCGGTGGAGCGCCCGACGAACCAGTCGCCGGTCTGGGCGTCGTGGATGATGGCGTCCGCCCCGGGGTCGATGGCGAAGCTCGCGCTGACGGCAACTGCCGCCGTCACCGTGACCGTACACGACCCGGTGCCGCTGCAACCGCCTCCAGTCCAGCCGGCGAAGCTCGAGCCCGCGGTCGCGGTGGCGGTCAGCGTCACCGAGGTGCCGCTGGTGAAGGAGTCGGAGCACGCGGGAGGGCACGCGATACCTGACGGTGACGACGCCACCGTCCCGCTGCCGGAACCCGGCGTGCTCACCGAGAGCGCGAACGATGACACCGGGGTGACGGGGGCGAACGACGCGAACACCGAGGTGGCCGCGCCGACGGTGACGCTGCACGAGCCCGTGCCGCTGCAGCCGCCGCCCGTCCAGCCGGTGAAGCTCGAGCCCGCGGCCGCGGTGGCGGTCAAGGTGACCGACGTGGCATTGCCGTACGTCTGGGCGCAGTCCGCGCCGCAGTTGATTCCCGGGGCCGACGACGCGACTGTCCCGGCGCCGGCGCCCGCTCTGATCACCGTGAGCGTCGCCGCCGGAGGCGGAGTGTTCTCCGTCCCGTAGATGCGGAGCGACCAGCTGTCCCAGGTGCCGACGTCCACGGCCGCCCGGTCGGCGACACGCAGCGTCCAGTTGCCATCGGCCGGCTCGCCCCAGTGGCGCACCGACGTGAAGACCCAGGCCGAGAAGTTGTCGCCGCTATCGGCCGATCGGACGGTCGCCAGACGACTCATCGTGCCCGAGGGCGACGTCAGCGTGACCTCGAGGTCGCCCCGATACGGATGCGTCGCGCTGAACACCACCTCCACGTGCTCGACCTGAAAGCCGGCATGTCCCGCGATGGTGATCGTATCGGTGCGTCCGCTGGCGTCGTTGTCCGGGATGCCGAGGTTGACGTTGTGAGTCACCGCGGGGATCGCCACCTCGGGACCGACGCCGGGCCACTGGCCGGCGAGATTGACGGCAGCGGCCGCGTCGATGAGGCCGAAGCCGAAGCGCTCGTTGTGCGGGAAGGCCCCGGTCGTCCAGCCGGCATCCGCCGGCTGGACCTTCACGGCGGTCCGGACCAGAACGTGCTTGACGTCCCGCCAGGTGAGGTTGGGATTCTGGGCCAGCATCAGCGCGATCGTCCCGGACACCAGGGGCGTGGCGGAGGAGGTTCCGCCGAACGTGCTCGTGTAGTCGGACGCGCTGTAGCCGTTGCCGCCGACGAGATCGGTCGTGGTGATGCCGCGGCTGCCGCCGCTCGACCCGGCGGTCACGAACATCGCCGAGCAGGCCTCGCTGTACGAGGCCGCCTGTCCGGTGTCGGCCAGCGCGCCGACGGCGATCACGTAGCGGTTGTTCGCGTACCCGTCGAAGTTGCAGTTGTCGCCGGATCCACCGTTGCCGGCGGCCCACGTGAAGATCCGGCCCCGACCGTTGCGCCCGGTCGTGATCGCGTTCGCGATGGAGGCCAGCGTGAGCGGACCCGGTCCCTCCAGCGTGCGTCCGTCGTCCGACGGTCCCCAGGAGTTGCTCGCGATGTGGATCGCGTCGGCCATGTAGCCGAGGGCATCGGCCTCCTGCTGGTCGGACGTCGGCGCCGCGATGAGACGCAGCCCGGCCAGTGTGGCCAGGGGCGCGGCGCCGCTCACGCCGAGGCCGTTGTCGCCGCGGGCGGCCGCGATGCCCGCCACCGCGGTGCCGTGAAAGTCGACGGACAGGGTCGGACTGGGATCGGCGTCGTTGAAGTTGAAATCGAACGACAGCGCGCTCGAGTAGTTCGAGACCAGGTCCGGGTGAGTGTGCTGCAGGCCGTCGTCGACGATGCCGATCACGATGCCGGCGCCCAGTGTCGTGGTCCACGCCGCCCGGGCGTCGGCGCCGGCCGTCTCCTCGGCGCGCGATTTCAGATGCCACTGGTTTTCCAGCAGCGTATCGGGGGCGGCGAACGCAGGGAGCACCCACAGCACGAGCGCGAGGCCGACGAGCAAACGTGTCGGCAAGCGGCCGGCCGCGAAGAGTCCGTCCCCGCGGCGAGCGCGTGGCCGGGCGAGCTTCACCGCGGCAGGCGGAGACGCTTCAGCAATGGATAGGCGGTCCGCACGCCGGGCTGTCCGCGAAGCGCGTCGGCGAGGGCGACGGCAGCGAGGGGATCATCGCCCTCGACCACGAAGGCGTCAGGCACGCTGCCGACGGGCCTGAGGGCCTTTCCGCCAAGACCCGACGTCACCGGTGTGGGATCGCGGCCCGGCTTCATGACCACGGCAACCTCGGTGGTCAGCAGGCGGCGCGTGGCCTCTGTCCGGGGTGCCCGCGCCTCGTACAGGACCAGGTGCACGGCGGCGCCCGGATTGAGTGCGCGCAGGGCAGCGGCTTCAGCGGTCAGGGCCGCGGAGTCCGGCACGCCTGCCAGGGCGACCCGGGTCCGGGCGGGATCCTGGCCCATGACGGTCGCCCGCGGGGTCATGGCCGCGGCCAGGCCGGGGCCGCGGGACTTGGCCTGGGGATCGCCAGACCAGTCGATTTCGACCTCGTCGAGGGCCAGCTCGAACGTCCGACGGTCCGGCACGTGGAGGTCGAGAAGGGCGCCGGGCTGTGCTGCGGCCCCGAGGACCTGCGTCAGCAGCAGCACGGGCAAGGCCAGCGCGAGAACCCTCGGCGGCCTGCGCGGGGATGACCGCCCAGAACGGCCGGCGGCGCATGTCAGGGAATCCAGGCGAGAGCTGCCGCCCGGGCTCATATGAACCGTGAGGATACCTCCCGTCATCGACGCGTCATCTGTTATTCGTGCCAGGCGCCTCCCCGGATCTCGGTTGACGGTCAGGCACGCCCGGCGGTGTGATCCGCAAGCTCAAAGAGAAAGACTGGCTGGACTGGAACCGGGCGGATCAGGGGAGAAGATCGGCGACGCTGATCCGGGCGTGGGGCGCGGCCAGCGGACTCACGCTGTCGCGCGGGCCGAACACCGCCACCTCGCCGTAGTCCCACCCGTACGGCGCCGGCGGCGAGGGCGTCGGCGCCCGGCGAACCTCGAGCACGCTGTCGACCAGGTTGACGATCCAGTACTCCGGGCGGCCCGCGCGGGCGTAGAGGCTCGACTTGTACCGGCGGTCCAAGGTGAAGCTCGAGAGCGTGACCTCCACCACGAGCACCGGAGCGGCCGGATGCGCCCGAGCATAGTCACGGAGATCGCCCCGCACGACCGCCACGTCCGGCTCGGGCACTGATGCCTCGTCGAGCGCGATCGGCCCCTGGGTACGAACGGTCCAGCCGTCCCCGAAGGCGCGTTGCAACGCCCGCTCGACGAGCTTGATGGCGGTGTAGTGCCGTGAGCTCTGCGGCTCGGCGACGACGAGCAGGCCGTCGATCAGCTCGATCCGGTCCTCCGTCGTGAAGACGCCCTGCTCGACGAGCGCCTCGTACTCGACGCGCTTCCACCGCTTGAGCTCGAGCTCGGTTTCCATGGCTGTTCCTTCACCCCGAACTGTAGTCACTGACGGATGAGCCGTCAATGTCGCGAAAGCGTGACTGTGGCCGGACGGTGACACTCGCGGAACAGTGACGGCTGCCCGCTCGGAGACGAGGATGCTCGAAGACGAGGTATCTGCGCGCGCTGCTGTCGATCGACCCGGGAGACGCCGACGTGCGTGCGATGAGCCCGGCGCAGCGGCGCGGTGAGACCTTCGAGGCGCTCCGGCGCCTGCTCGTTCACGCGGGCCAGCAGCGGCCGCGAGTGCTGGTGATCGAGGACCTGCACTGGATCGTGGGCCTCGGCCATCTCGACGCGGCGCGGGGCCGGCGTGAAGAGGCGCGCGAGCACTATCGGGCGGCGTGGGCGATCATCTCGGGGCTGCGCGCACGCACTCAGGATCCCGAGCTTCGTGCCGGGCTTCTGTCTTCACCCTTGATCCTCGAAGTCGAGGACCTGGCGCGGCGGGGATAGCGCATGACTCACGCCGGCTCGGCGGCGCTGAAGACGTGGGAGGCGTGGTGGTGGACCATGCGCCAGCCGTCGGCCGACCGCTCGAACAGATTCGTCGCCAGCACCGACGTGACCGAGACTCGATCGGCCACCTGGCCCAGGATGTTCTCGGTGCACGTCACCCAGCCCAGATCCCCGCGCACGGCGACGACGAGGTCCGAGATGGTGAACCGCATCTCGGCGGTGTTGGCGAAGATGGTCTCCCACGAGTCGCGGACCGCCTCCCATCCGCTCAGCAGCGGCCAGCCCGGGTGCACGCACCGCGCATGCTCGGCGTGCAGCCACACCGCGGCCATCTCGGCGAGATCGAGGGTCTCGAACGCGCGATAGAACCGCGCGTTCGCCTCCGCGACCTCCTGCTCGTCGCTAATCACGTCGCGGCGCAGGACACGACGAGGGTGTCGGCCTCGAGCCGGGCGGGCAGGGGTGTGAGCCGATCGCCGGCGCAGGGGCCGCCGGTGCACAGCCCGGTGGCCGGCTCGAACGTCGCGCCGTGGGTCGAGCACACGAACTCGCGCCCGTCCTCGGCGAGGAACTCGTTCGGCCAGAGATCGAGCGGCGTCCCGACGTGGGGGCAGCGGTTCACGTACGCGGCGTAGCCGGTCGCGTGATGGACGACGAAGCCCTCCACCCCACGGTCGCCGCAGCCGAGCCGGAACTTCGCGGTGGCGCCGGCGGGCACGGCCGACGCGGGACAGCGCCACTCGGCGGAGGCCGTCATGAGCCGCATGGTAGCATCGGCCCATGCCCGCCATCTCCGCGCCCGCCGTCCCGGCCATCGACGCGCACGACGTCGCCAAAACGTTTCGATCGGGGTGGATCCGGCGACGGGAGACGGTGGCGCTGCGTGGAGTCTCGTTGACGGTCCCGCGGGGAATGATCTTCGGGGTGCTCGGTCCCAACGGCGCCGGCAAGACCACGCTGCTCTCCATCTTCTCGACGCTGCTCGTCCCCGATCGCGGCCGGGTCATGGTGCTCGGCCACGACCTGGCCCACGAGGCGACCGAGGTGCGCCGGCGGCTCAACATGGCGAGCGGGCGGCCCTCGTTCGTCTGGAGCCTGAAGGTGGCGGAGGTCGTGGCGTTCTACGGTCGTCTCTACGGCCTGGGGGGCGCGACCCTGCGCCGGCGCGTGGGCGAGCTGCTCGAGCTCTTCGAGCTGACGTCGTATCGCGGCGTACCGTACAACGAGCTGTCGACCGGGTTGAAGCAACGGCTCGCGCTCGCGAAGTCGCTGGTGAACGAGCCGGAGCTGTTGTTCCTGGACGAGCCGACGCTCGGCCTCGATCCCGACATCTCCATCCGCATCCGCCAGCACGTCGCCGAGCTGCGGCGGCAGCGGGGGATGACCATCGTGCTCACGACCCACTACATGCGCGAGGCGGAGGAGCTCTGCGACGAGATCGTCTTCATGAAGGGCGGGCTGATCCTGGCCCGCGGCAGCGCCGAATATCTGAAAAGGCAGATCCGGGTGGGCGAGGTGATCGCGCTGCACCTCGACCCGCCGCACGTGCCGTGGCTGGCCGAGGCGCCCGGTGTGCTGCGGTGCGTGGAAAACGACGGGTGGGTCGAGTGCACGGTGGACGAGGCGGAGAAGCGGTTACCGGAGCTGCTGCGGCAGCTCTGCGCGGAGGGCGTCGTCGTGAAGAACGTCAGCGTCCACGAGCCCGAGCTGGAAGAGGTCTTCCTTGAACTGGCGAAGTGAGCTGGAGGCGGTGTGGGCCTTCGTGGTCCGCAATCTGCTCATGGCCTCCCGCAACGTCTTCTTCTTCTTCGAGCTGCTCTTCTGGCCGGTGGTCGGCGTGCTCTCGATCGGGCTGATGACGCGGTTCCTGCACCTCGACGCGGCGCAGACGTCCTTCGTGCTCATCGGGACCATCGCGCTCTCGGTGATCAACGTGTGCCAGCTCGAGGTCGCCTACGCGGTGCTCTACGACGTCTGGAGCAAGTCGGTGAAGCACCAGTTCCTGGCCCCCATCGGCGTCCGCCATTTGACGCTCGGCTCGTGGCTGGTGGGCATCCTGCGCGGCGTGCTGATCTTCATCATCCTCGCGCTGATCGCCCGCTGGGCGTTCGGCTTCGACCCGTTCCGCGGCGGCGTCACCGCGCTGGTCGTGTTCCTGATCGGCTGCTTCCTGACCGCCTGGGTGGTGGGCGTGTTCGTCTGCGCGCTCATCACGCTGGCCGGCAGCCGCGCCGAGGCCTTCGCGTGGGCGACGGTCAACCTCGTGCTCGTGCTGGCCGGCATCTACTATCCGGTGTCGATCCTGCCTCCGCCCGTGGCCGCGATCGCCTCCGCGATCCCGCTCACGTATTTCCTGGACGCCTACCGCGTCCACTTCGGCTTCACCTCCGAGTTCGCCCGGCCCATCGCCATGGGGTTCGCGCTGTCGGCGCTGTATGCGGTCCTCAGCCACTGGGCGTTCGTGGCCGCCGTCCGGCGGGCGCGCTACTCGGGGCTGCTGCTCAAGATGTCCGAGTAAGCGGCTGGATTGGTTCCAGAAGGAGTTCGGCGACCTGCGGGCCTGGCCCGCGTCCACTCGATAGCGCCCGCGTCCGGCGCGTTCTCGCGCCACACCGCGCCGTCGCCCTGATCCCCCACACCGGGGCCGCGCTCGATGTACACTGCGTGACGACCCGGCGCGAGCGGCGGGAGCGATGGAAACGGGCTCCCGAAGGGCCGGAATCCGCGAAATACGGAGAAGATAGATGGCAGCGATCGGCGTGTTGAATCCGGGAGACATGGGAAGCGCGGTGGGCGCGGCCGCACGGGCAGCCGGGGCCCGCGTGCTCTGGGCGTCGGCCGGCCGCAGTGCGGAGACGCACGCGCGCGCCCGGGCCGACGGGCTCGAGGACGCGGGCACGCTCGCGCGGCTGGTGGGCGAGAGCCAGATGATCGTCGCCGTATGCCCGCCGGCGTCGGCGCTCGACCTGGCGCGGCAGGTCGGGGCGCTTGGTTTTCGCGGCACCTACGTGGACGGCAACGCCGTCGCGCCCGAGACGGCGCGCAAGATCGGCGACCTCGTGACGGCCGCGGGCGCCACCTTCGTCGACGGCGGCATCATCGGCCCGCCGCCCCGCCGGCCAGGGACGACGCGCCTCTACCTCTCCGGCCCCGGCGCCCGTAACGCGGCGGTCCTGTTCAGCGGCAGCATGCTCGAGGCGATCCCGGTGGACGGCCCCGTCGGAGCGGCCTCCGCGGTCAAGATGGCGTACGCCTCCTGGACGAAGGGCTCGCACGCGCTCCTGATGTCCGTGCGCGCGCTCGCCGCGCACGAGGGCGTGGACGACGTGTTGCTGGCCGAGTGGGCGCGCTCGCAGGCGGATCTTCAAAAGCGCTCGGAGCAAGCGGTGGCCTCCAACGCGCGCAAGGCCTGGCGCTTCGTCGGCGAGATGGAAGAGATCGCCGCGACGTTCCGCGCGGCCGGGCTGCCCGACGGCTTCCACGAAGCCGCGGGGGAGATCTATCGCCGCCTGGCGGGCTGGAAGGACACGCCCACGCCGCCTTCGGTGGCCGAGGTCTCGAAGACGCTCGCGCCCTGAGGCTTACGGGGCCATCGAACGGCTCACTGACTCCTCTTGTCTTCCGGACTCCCGCTCTCGCGGAGCATGATCTCCCGGCGCTCCTGGTCACGCTGGGCAACCCGCTCGGCAGGCGTCTTCGAGTCCACCGGCTGCTCGCGCGCCCGGACCAGTTCCATGCACGTCTTGATACCCTCGATGAGGGCCTTGTGCTCTGCTTGCCCCGGGTCGAAGTCGCGCATCGACATCAGCGGCGCGGTGTGGCGGTCTGCCAGATCCACCACGCACACGGAGCTGTCACACGCGCAGAGGTCAATCTGGTAAGACCGCAGCACCGTCTCAGCGGGCATGGCGGGGTGCTCGAGGACCGTGTCCATTACGGCCGAGCTCGGAGCAGTGGGGGCCGAACCCGCTTGGCCGCTCGGTGGCAGCGGCAGCGGGAATCGCGGTTTGCGTGCGGGCTCGGCGCGGAGCCCGTCGCGACCGACGGGCTCCGGGTCGAGGGGAGATTTCTCGTCCGTCCGGTCGGGGCTGGGCCCCTGCATGAGGACGATGGAGAGCCCGGCGATGGCGATCGAACTGGAGACGACGGCGATGATCGACCGGCGCATCGGTCACCCCTTCCGCAACGAACGCGTCCTGCCCACGTTGCGTCTCAGGGCTTGACTTCGTAGTCGGCGGGCGCCGTCACCTCGTAGCCGCACCCCATGGTCCGGATGCTGCTGCGATTCAGGAAGTGCGACCGCGCTGAGCTCTCCCACAGGCGCTTGATGGTCTGCTCCGCCTGCGGCATGTACTTCTCCGGCCCGCACATGTAGCGGGCGCTGAGGCCCTTGAAGGCCTGGAAATCCGTGAAGCTTCCGAACGCTAGGGCCCGATTCGCCTCTGCGCTGATGTGGCACGTCCGGCATGCCCTGGCCACCACCTGCTTGTAGAGCTGGCGGCTGTTGTCGTTGGTGTCCCAGCCGGGGGGAACGGCGTCGTTGCGGAACGTCGAGCGGGTGAAGGAGTCGTACCACGTGTTGATCAGCGCGTGAGGCGCGTCGAGGAAATAGAGGTCGGAAAAGTAGACGAGTCGATTGAGCGCCTTGAACTTGTCTTCCTGTTGCGCGCGCGAGCGGGGGTTGGCTGGATCCGGGCTGAAATACTCGAACGCCTGCAGGTCGAATGGCAAGAAGTACGCGCCGCTGACGGTGGAGGTCTGCAGGTCGTACGAGCTGGACGTGCCGTGGCAGACGAGGCAGTTCCCGGGATTGAACGTGTTGAACCCCTGGTTGTCGAGCTTTGCCGGTCCGAGGCTCAGGCGGTCGAACTCGTCGAAGACCAGGAAGAGCACCTTATTGGCGGGTCGGTCGGACCCCACCCCTCCCATCCACCGTCGCTCGACCATGGCCACCGTCGCGAAGTGTTTACCGGCGTTGAGCGCCTGTAGCGTAGCCGGCCTGTCATCGAACTTGGCGACCGGCGTGGGGGGGGTCGTTGACCTATCGAGGCCGCCGTAGTTCCTGACGTAGCAGGCGACCTCCTGCGTGCAGTCGTTGTCGATGCAGTGCATCTCCCGCCCCAGGCCCAGGTCGCCCTTGTTGAAGTACGTCGCGACGGTCTCGGGGGTGGAGAGGCGCGCACAAGTGGGCCGGGCGGGATCCGGGACGATCGGTCCGAAGTACCGGTCCCGGAATTGCGCAAGGCTGAGAACGGAATCCAGGACGCGGGTACCTGCCCGGTCCACGCGCAAGCCTGAATAATACCGAAACGTCTCATCGACCTGCGTTCCCCTCGAGTTGGGGAACTGGATGCTCTTCTTGGCGAGGTAGTTCGGCTTCAGCTCGAGGCCGAAGAACGGCTGGGTTGGGTTGGGATCAGAGTCGGACAGCACGAGGACGGGATCCAGCCCCTGCACGTTATCTCTGTCGAGCACGGGCAGGTACGCGCTGGCGTTGCCGCGTACCGCCTTGAAGCGCACGCGCGCCGTGCCCCCCCGCGGCCACGGGCCCACGCCGATATCGGATGTCCCGAAGTCGGGGTCGAGACTGTGAAAAAGAGGCACCACTCCAGTCCTCCAAGCGTACCGGGTCTCGCCGTTGACCACAGTGTCGTTGCTCGGAGTGAAAGTGACGTTGAGAATCCGGATCCACAGTGAGTCGCTCCTGGCGTCACCATTGCCCTGCTTCAGGACATAGACCTCGACCCTCCCCTCAGATCCGGGAAAATTCGTGTATCCCCTGTAGTTGAGGGCTTGGTCAGCCGGATTGCCGCGGACGTCGAAGCCGGCAAGCGGGGGGGCCTCGACGAGGCCACCCGGCGGCGTCTGTGCTTCGAGCAGGCGATCGGCCAGGAAGAACACGCCAGTAAACGCGACGGCGGCGACGCATCCGACCACAATTGGGATCGTGCGGCTGCGGAATAGACGACGGAACAGACTATTGGACGGGCTGGAAGCTGACATCAGGCCCCTCCTCTCGCGGGTTCATCGTTCTTGGCCCATGCGCGGCGCACTTCAAAAAGGTGTATCGCGGCCTTGTTGGCCTGTTCGGTCCCCACCACAGCGGTCCCGTCGGGCGTTAACCTCAGGACGCGTCACCGCGATGGCTGGAGGTAGCGGGAAGTTGGCTCGCAGCGGGCGATCACGTCTCACCATTGCCCCCCTGCTCCCCCGCCGTCAGGAGGGGGACGGAAACACGGTGCAGGCACACTAGAGCCGGGCCCTTTAGGTGTCAACATGTTTTTTCTTGACATCACGCGCGGCCGGAGCGTTGGCGCAGCGTTGGATAGCCCCTCGAACCGGGGCGGCGTGAAGGAGCCTGCGATGATCTTC
>JBGPXN010000183.1:0-9223 GCA_041492755.1 Methylomirabilia bacterium
ACCGAGACCGACGTCATGGTCCGGGTCCAGAAAGCTCCCCGCTACTTCGGGTTCGTCGAGCGCGCAAGCGTCGCCGACGTGCTCGGGCTGCACGTGCCCGTTGCCCACCCCGAGGACCTGCTGCAAGGGAAGGTGTGGGCCGTGACGGACGACACGCGCCGCCCGAGTGAGCGCCAGAAGGATCTCGCTGATATCGCGCGCTTACTGGAGGCCTTCCCGGAGCTCCGCGAGCGCGTGCCTCAGGACGTACTCAGCCGGCTCTTTTGAGCCGGCTGACCAGCTCAGCCACCCGGGAGCAGTGTCCTTCGACGGCTTCCGGAATCTCCTCGATGCGCTCCGTCAGATCCGAATTCGTCTACTCACCCCGCGCAGCTAACTCGCGATCGAGAGCGCCCCGCGGCGCGGGTCGGCGCCGCCCCAGCGCGTGCCCTCGGGACCGGCCACCACCGCGCAGACTGCTCCCGCGCGCCATTCCCAGTCCGGCCAGCTCGACACCGCGTGACCGCGCTCGCGGAGCGCGTCGGTCGTCTCCTTCGCGATGCGGCCCTCGACCTCGAGCTTGCCCGGCGAGTACGCATGCGGCCAGAACGAGTCGGGGAAGCTGCGCGATGCTACGCGCGGGGCCTCGATCGCCGTCTGGATCGGCATGCCGAACACGACCGCGTTGAGGAACACCTGGAGCATCGCCTGCTGCTGGACGTCGCCGCCCGGGGTGCCGAACGGCATGAAGGCGCGGCCGTCGGCGAATGCCATCGCGGGCGCCGGCGTGAGGCGCGGCCGCTTACCCGGCGCCACCACGCTCGCGTGCGCTTCGTCGAGCCAGCCCTGGCTGCCCCGCGGGGAGACCACGCACCCCACGCCCGGCACGGCGGGCGAATCGACGTTCGGATCGCTGGGTGTCGCCGAGAACGCGTTGCCTTCGGCGTCGATCACCGCGACGTAGCTGGTGTCGAGCGCGTCGGAGCCGCCGGCGACCTCGGCCACCCGGCGGGGCGCCGGAGCCCGCGTGCCCAGATCGCCCGCCGGCGGCATCTCCGGAATCGCGCGGTCGGTGATGAGCCGGCGGCGCTCCGCCGCATAGGCCTTGGACAGCAGTCGCTCCGCCGGGACGTTGACGAAGTTCGGATCCCCGTAGAACGCGTCGCGGTCGGCGAAGGCGAGCTTGATCGACTCGACGATTCGGTGCAGATACGCCGGTGAGTTGTGGCCGAGGCCGGCGAGGTCGACGCCGTCGAGCAGATTCAGCATCTGCAGCAGCGAGGGGCCCTGGCACCAGAAGCCGCAGCTCGCGACCTGGTAGCGGCCGAACGTCGTGGTCAGTGCCTGCGCCACCTCGACCGAGAAGCCGGCGAGGTCGTCGTAGCTGAGCGGACCGTCTTCCTTGGCGTGGAACTCGGCGATGCGCCGCGCCGTCTCGCCCTTGTAGAACTCGTCGCGCGCCGCCCGGATGCCGGCCTCGCGGCCGCCCGCTTTGGCTTCCGCGCGCGCCATGCGGCGCAGCGTCTCGGCCAGCTCGCGCTGCACCAGGACTTCGCCCATCCGGTACGCGCGCCCGTCCTTGAGGTAGAGCGCGATGGAGCTCGGCCACCGCTTGTACTTCTCCGCGTTGTTCGCCATCTGATACGCGGAGAATCCGGACACGGCGAAGCCACGCTCGGCGTGCTCGGTCGCGGGGGCGGCGACCTGCGCGAACGTCATGGTGCCCCAACGCTCGAGCGCCGTGCACCACGCATCGGGCGCGGCCGGCACGACCGTGCGTCCCAGGCCCGGCGGGATCTGACCGCCGTGCCGCTCCTTGAAGTACTGCACCGTCGATTTACGCGGGTACGGGCCGACGCCCGAGACCTGCATGGTCTCCCCCGTGCGCGCTCGATGCACCAGGATCGGCGCCACCCCCGCCACGCTGACCATGTCGGGATGGACGACGCCGAGGCACATGCCGGCCGCGACACCGGCGTCGATCGCGTTGCCGCCGGCAGCCAGCATGCGGGCGCCGGCTTCGGCCGCGAGCGGATGGCCCGCGGCGATGGCCCAGCGGGTGCCGATGACCTGGGCGGTGGCGGTGGGATGATGGACAGGAGCGTTGGCTTGGGAAGACGCGCTGTCTAGGCTCATGGCCGGGATTATAGACCCGGTGCCCATGCTACGCTGGCGACGTGCGCCGCGTTCTGATCGGCGTCACCACGTCCGTCACGAAGCCCGATCAGACGCCCGAGCGCGCGTACGTGAACGGCACCTACCTCCACGCCGTGCAGGCCGCCGGCGGCGTGCCCGTCCTGTTACCGCCTCACCTCGACGCCGAGAGCCTCGCCGCGCTCCGTGATCGCCTCGACGGCCTGCTCCTCACCGGCGGCGGCGACGTCGCCCCCGCCCGCTTCGGTGAAGTCCCGCACCCAAAGGTGGACAACGTGTCGGAAGCGCGTGACGCGATCGAGATCGATCTTGCGCTTCACGCCGTGGACCGCGGTGTGCCTCTGCTCGCGATCTGTCGCGGCGTTCAGGTCCTCAACGTGGCGCTCGGCGGCAGTCTGTATCAGGACATCCCGAGCGATCTCGGGACGAGCATCGCGCACGCGCAGACGGCGCCCCGCTCCACGCCCACCCACGCGGTGACCGTGCAGGGCGAGAGCCGCCTCGCGGAGACGCTCGGCGCTCTGGAGGTGCAGGTCAACAGCATGCACCACCAGGCGCTCAAGAAGCTCGGCCGCGGGTTGCGCGAGGTGGCGTGGGCGCCCGACGGCGTCATCGAGGGGCTGGAGGCCCCGGACGCGCCAGGGTTCGTGCTCGGCGTGCAGTGGCACCCCGAGGAGCTGGTCGGTCACGATCCCGCCGCGCGCGCCCTCTTCCGCGCGCTCGTCGAGGCGAGCCAGAACCGCTAACAGCATCCTGACCTCGATCGCGCGCTGGCGACGCCGGAGCCGAACGCGTTCGTAAGGGATGAACTCGCGAGCGCCCCGTCTCGAACGGCGGGGCGCCCGCGGCCGATCACGTCTTCAGCGCATCATAGACGCCCCGCTCGAACTGTCCGTAGAGCTTCAGCGCGCGCGGATCGGCGAACGGCAGGATCTGGGTCATGATGAGCCCGGTGACGCGCCGGGCGGGATCGAGCCAGTAGTAGGTGTTGAAGATCCCGCCCCAGCTCACCGTGCCGGCGCTCCGACCGTTCGGCCCCGGCTGCGTGTTGAGCATGTAGCCCAGCCCCCACCTGATCTCGGCGCCGGGGAAGAAATCGACATCGTTCGACAGCGCCGGCAGCTGCGCCTTCAAGACTCCCGCCGGGATGTTGCCGGTGTGGTTCTGGCCCATCAGCGCGACCGTCTCCGGCCGCAGCACCTGCGCGCCGTTGAAGCGGCCGCCGTGCAGCAGCATCTGCACGAACGTCAGGTAGTCGCGCGCGGTCGAGTAGAGCGGGCCGCCCGCCGACCAGAATTCGGGAGTGACCGGCGGCGCTTCCAGGGGCTGGGGCACGAGCCCACCGTCAGCCTGGCGCACGTGCACCCGGGCCTGGCGCGCACGCTGCTCGGTCGAGGTGACGTAGCCACTGTCCTTCATGCCCAGCGGCGCGAAGATCTTGTCGCGGAAATACGCGTCGAGCGGCTGCCCGCCGACCGCCTCGACCAGGCGGCCTACCCAGTCGATGTTGACGCCGTACATCCACCTATCGCCGGGATCGAAGACCAGCGGCGTGCGGATGGACGCCACCTTGCCGGTGGCTCTCGTGGGCATCCCGGACGCCTTGACGTAGCGCCCCGTGTTCGCGTCCCAGATGTCGTAGCTGAATCCGGCGGTGTGGGTCAGCAGGTGGCGCAGGGTGATCGGCCGCTTCGCGGCGCGAAGCCTGGGCGCGCCGGCGGCGTCGAAGCCTTCCAGGACCTGGGGCGAGCCGAGCGCCGGGTCGATGTTGGGCACCGGCTCTTCGAGCTTGAGCTTGCCCTGCTCGACGAGCTGCATCGCGGCGACGGAGGCGATCGCCTTGGTCATCGAGGCGATGCGGAAGACGGTGTCGGGCGTCATGGCCGCGCTCTGGTCGAGGGCGCGCACGCCGAAGGCGCCCTCGTAGAGCAGGCCCTTGTCGGTCGCCGCCATCGCCACGATGCCTGGCACCTCCTTGGTGTCGACGGCCTGGCGGAGGACGCCGTCGATGGCCCGGGTGCCGCCCTGGGCATCGGCTCGGCGGGCGCTGAGGCCGACCGACGCGGCAGCGGTGATGGCGACCGCTCCCTTCAACACGTCGCGGCGGGTGTGTGGCGTCGGGGTCATCGGCGTTCCTCCCTCGGTTCGTGGGTTGCGAAACCGGCCGGGCTGGTGCCGAGGACCATCGCGTCTTCCGGCGCCCAAGTCAAGGCGCGCGCGAGGCAGACGTCGCGCCCGCCCTTGGACATCGCGGGACTCGCGAGACGGGTTATCGTCTTGGCCAGCGACGCATCCGCTGAAGCGCCGGACGCCCGCGGCCTCGTGCTCGGCGTGCAGTGGCATCCCGAGGAGCTCGTCGGTCACGATCCGGCGGCGCGCGCGCTGTTCGGCGCGCTGATGTCACCGGCGACGGTATGACCGACATTCTGATCCACGACCTCGTGACGGGTGACTGGTTCATCGGTATGTCGACCGCTCGGGATTTTGCCGTCCTTCGCGGCGCGAGCCTGGGTTCCCTGACTAGCCGCGAGGAGGTGTTGACCGCGCGACGAGCAGCAGCTCCTCCGCCCGGGCATGGGCCCAACCGTTCGGCAATCTCGGATCGATCGAGGAGTCCGTCGCCCAGCCCTGATCTCCCGCGCGACGGGCAACTCCGCGCGAGTCGGTGAGTTGACCCGGTGCGCGCAGCCATCGATACTCCTGAGGCTCATCGCCGATGGGCGCTGGAGGAAGACGATGGCCGATGGTCCCTTGCTCGTCGAGCGGCGCGAGACGACCGCGCTCGTGACGCTCAATCGCCCCGACAAACAGAACGCGCTCAGCCTCGACCTGCTCCGCCGCCTCGAAGCGCTCCTGCGTGAGCTCGGCAACGACGACGCCGTCCGCGTCATCGTGCTGACAGGCAACGCGCGCGTCTTCTCGGCCGGGATGGACCTCGAGGACCTGCGCGAAGTCAGCGCGGTCGCCGACACCCAGCGCGCGCTCGGCATCGCGCGCGACGCGAACGCGGCGATCGAGCGCTGCCCCAAGCCGGTGATCGCCGCCATCGCGGGCTGGTGCCTGACCGGCGGGCTCGAGCTCGCGCTCGCGTGCGACATCCGCGTCGCCGCGGACACCGCGCGCTTCGGCATCACGAGCGCGCGCATCGGGACGGTGGCGGGTATGGGCGGCACACAAAGACTGCCGCGAGTCGTGGGGCCCGGGCGCGCCAAGGAGATCCTGTTCTCCGCCGAGCCGATCGACGCCGCCGAGGCGCTCCGGATCGGGCTGGTGAACCGCGTCGTCCCGGCCGGGCGCGAAGTCGATGCGGCGCTGGAGCTGGCGAGTCTCTTCGCGCGGCGGGCGCCGCTCTCGCTCTGGTATGCGAAGACCGCGGTCAACGTCGGGCTCACGATGCCGCTCGAGGCCGCGCTCGCCTTCGAGATCGGGCTCACCACCCAGCTCTTCACCACCGAGGACCGCGCCGAAGGACTGCGGGCGTTCCAGGAAAAGCGCCAACCCGACTTCCGGGGACGCTGACCGTGGACCTCGAGGGATACGCGGCGATCGTGACCGGTGGTGGCCAGGGCATCGGCCGCGGTATCGCGCTGGCGCTCGCGGCGGAAGGCGCCGACGTCGCGGTGTTCGACGTCAACCTCGCCGCGGCCGGCGAGGTCGCGGCGGAAGTTCGCGCGACGGGACGGCGCGCACTGGCTCTCGAGGTCGACGTCACCGACCTTGCGCGGGTCGAAGCGGCGACCAAGGAGGTGGTGGCCACGCTGGGGCGGCTCGACGTGCTCGTGAACAACGTCGGCTGGACGCCCAACGAGCCGTTCGCCGACAGCGGTCCCGAGACCTGGACGCGGATCGTCGCGGTCAACTACGTCGGCACGCTGAACTGCACGCGCGCGGCGCTGGCCTTCATGGTGCCGGCGCGGCGCGGCCGTATCGTGAGCATCGCGTCCGACGCCGCTCGAGTCGGCACCCCCCGTGAAGCCGTCTACGCGGGAGCCAAGGCCGCCGTCATGGGTTTTTCGAAGTCGCTCGCCGCCGAGGTCGCGCGGCACGGCATCACCGTCAATGTGGTCTCGCCGGCGACGGTGGACACGCCGCTGCTGCGCGGCATGCTCACGCCGGAGCAGATCGATCGGCGCGAGAAGGCGAACCCGATGGGGCGGCTCGGGCAGCCCTCGGACGTCGCCGCGGCGGTCGTGTTCTTCGCATCGCCGGGCGCCGGCTACGTCACCGGCCAGGTGCTGAGTGTCAACGGCGGAGTCGTCCGCGTGGGCTGAGCGGGCAGCGCCCGGCGATTGCCGCCGGCGCCTTGACCGGTCGTGGCGGGGCCCTGATACTCCAAGCGTTTCGACTGCCAGCGAAGGAGCGCGAGCATGCACACGAATCACACGCCCGTGATGGACGCGCTGGTCGAGTTCACGTTGAATCTCGAAACGGCATCGCTGCCGCCCGCCGTCGTGGAGGCGGCGAGCCGGTCGCTCACCGACTGGCTTGGCACCGCGATCCGCGGCGCCGCCGAGCCGCTGGCCGACGCGATCGGCGCCGTCATCGCGGCCACCGGCGGCGAGCCGCAGGCCACCATCGTCGGCCGCCGCGCGCGCACGAGCGCGCTGATGGCGTGCCTGGCCAACGGCGCCCAGGCGCACGCGCTCGACTTCGACGACACTCACCTGCCCTCGATCGTGCACGGCTCGGCGCCGGTCGCGCCGGTCGTGCTGGCGCTCGGCGAATGGCGGCACGTGTCGGGCGCCGACGCCCTCGCCGCGTTCGTCGCCGGCTTCGAGGTCGAGACGCGCATCGGCCGCGTCATCGGCCGCACACTGGCCGACCGCGGCTGGCACGTCACGGGGCTGCTCGGACACTTCGGCGCCGCCGCGGCCGCCGGCAAGCTGCTCGGGCTCGATCCCGGACGGCTCGCCCACGCCCTCGGCATCGCGGGCACGCAGGCCGCCGGCCTCGAGCAGTCGTTCGGAACGATGTCCAAGCCCCTGCACCCGGGCAAGGCGGCGATGAACGGATTGCTGGCCGCGCTCCTCGCGCGTGAGGGCTTCACGGGCTCGACCGCCATGCTCGACGGCCCCCACGGACTCGCGGCCACCTTCGCCGGTGTCACCGATCTCGGCCGCGCCGTCGAAGATTTCGGCAAGCGCTGGGAGATCCTGGAGAACAGCACCAAGCCCTACGCCGCCTGTCATCTCACCCACGCCACCATCGACGCCGCGCGCGCGATCCGGGCCCGCGGGCCAATCGCGGCCGAGGCCGTGGAGCGTGTCGACTGCCGCGTGCATCCGCTCCTGCTCAAGGTGGCCGCGGTCCCGGCGCCGAAGACGGGGCTCGAGGCGAAGTTCAGCGTGGCGTTTTGCGCGGCGATCGGGCTGCTGCGCGGCGACGCCGGCGAGGCGCAGTTCACCGACGCGACGCTGCGCGATCCGGGGGTCGCGCGCATCATTCCGCGCGTCACGCCCGAGGCGGACCCGTCGCTCGGCGTGGGCGGGGCGTGGCTCACCGTGCGACTGACCAACGGCCGCGTGCTCGAGGAGCGCGTGACCGCCGCGCGCGGGATGCCCGAGCGGCCGCTGACGCGCGAGGAGCTGGAGGACAAGTTCCGCGGCCTGGCCGAGGTGGTCCTCCCCGCCGAGCGCGTCGCCCGACTGGCGACGGCGCTCCGGCGGTTCAGCGACCTGCCCGACGTCGCGGAAGTCGCGGCGCTGGCCGCGGCCTGAGCCCGGATCATGACTCCGTGCCTGCGTCCGACGTCCTCTGCAGGATCGCTGGACTGATGGATTTCGAGCTCAGCGACACGGAGCGGCTGCTCGCGGAGACGGCCCGGCGCGTCGTTGCGCGCGACGTCGAGCCCGTGCTCGCCAAGCATCCGTCCGATCGCGCGCTGCCGAAGGCCGTGATGCTCGATCTCTATCGCGCCATCGCCGATCTCGGCTACGTCGGCGCCCGCATTCCCGAGGACGATGGCGGCAGCGGCCTCACCCACGTGATGCTCGGGATCCTCAACGAGAGCCTGCCGCCGGTGCTGGCCTTCTCGCTGCTCGGCCACGAGAGCACCACCAAGCGCCTGCACATGGGCGGCACGCCGGAGCAGAAGAAGCGCTTCCTGCCGGACCTCCTCGGCGGCCGAAAGCTCGCCGGCACCGCGGCCAGCGAGCCGAACGTGGGCTCGGACCCGCGGGGCATCGAGACGACGGCGACGCGGGACGGCGACGACTACGTCCTGAACGGGACCAAGCTCTGGATCAGCAACGGCCCGATCATCGACGTCGTCATGGTGGTCGCCTCGCTGGGACGCGACGCCTCGGGTCGAAATCTGATCACCCGGTTCATCGTCGATCGCGCGGAATCGCCGTTCGAGGCCCACGAGATCCCGACGATCGGGCTGCAGCAGGGCCCGCTCGGCGAGCTTCACTTCCGCGACTGCCGCGTGCCCAAAGAAAACATCATCGGCGAGCCCGGCGATGCCCACCATTCGCTGACCTTCACCTGGCTCGCCAACCGTCCCAACATCGGTCTCTTCGGCGTACACCTGATGCAGAAGGCGCTCGATGCCTCCGTCGCCCACGCCAAGCAGCGCACGCAGTTCGGCCAGCCGATCGGCCGCTTCCAGCTCGTGCAGGAGATGCTGGCCGAGATGTCGGCGTCGATCGACGCCAGCCGGCTGCTCTGCTATCGCGCGCTGTCGCTGCTGGATCGCGGCGTCTGGTGCCACCGCGAGTCGTCGGTCGCCAAGATGTTCGCGACCGAGGCGGCCCTACGCGTGACCAATCTCGCCATCCAGGTCCACGGCGCGTCGGGACTGACCAGGGAGTTCCCGCTCGAGAGCTGGGCGCGCGACGCGCGCATGATGACGATCCCCGACGGCACCACCCAGATCCACCAGCTCATCATCGGCCGCGAGCTGGTCGGCCTGCGCGCCTTCGCGTGAGGCGCGGACCGGCCGGGCACCGTGAGCATCCGCCATCCCTATCGGCGATTCTGTGGAATCAGGGGATTGTATTGGATGAGCGGCCGTCAGCCGATGGGTACAGGCCTTCTGTCTCTACGCTCGGGCTCCGGAGTCAAAGATGAAACGATTCCACTATCGATC
>JBGPXN010000201.1:0-8089 GCA_041492755.1 Methylomirabilia bacterium
CACTGCAACACGGTGGTCGAGCCGCCCGAGCACGTCGCTGCCCTCATCCGCAAGGCGCTCGAGTACATTCCGCCCGAGCGGCTGGTCGTCACGACCGACTGTGGCTTCGGCCGGGAGGGGTTGAGTCGGCGGATCGCCTACTACAAGTGCGTCGCGCTCGTCGAGGGCACCAACATCGTCCGCCGCGAGCTCGGTTTACCGGAGGCTCGCGTGCGCGCGGCCGACCCCCGGCTGTGGTTCGGGAGCTGACGCGATGCCGGAATCCACGCGGCCGACCCGGTTCGGAAGGATCCACCCGCCCGACGAGGCGTGGCTGGCGAAGCGATCGCCCGAGCCCATCCTCGAGCCCGACCTGCCGATCATCGACACGCACCATCACCTGTGGGATCGCGGGGGCCATCGCTACCTGCTCCACGAGTTCCTCGCCGACGTCGACACGGGCCACAACGTCGTCGCCACGGTGTTCGTGGAGTGCGACGCGATGTACCGCGCGAGCGGCCCCGTGGAGATGCGGCCCGTCGGCCAGACGGAGTTCGTGGCGGGCCAGGCGGCCATGAGCGACAGCGGGCGCTACGGCAAGACGCGCGTGGCCGCCGGCATCGTGGGCTTTGCCGACCTCACGCTCGGCGACCGCGTCGAGCCGGTGCTGGAAGCGCACCTCCGCGCGGGCGGCGGGCGGTTCCGCGGCGTGCGCCACTCGGCGGCGTGGGACGCGAGCGACGTCATCGGCAACAGCCGCACCGCCACCGGACCCCACGTGATGCTCCAGAAGGACTTCCGCGCGGGCCTCGCGCGCTTGACCTCGATGGGCCTGTCGCTCGACGCCTGGGCGTTCCATCCGCAGCTCGCCGACATGGTCGATCTCGCGCGGGCGTTTCCGCAGGCGACCATCATCGCGGGCCACGTGGGCGGGCCGCTCGGCTACGGGCCCTACACCGGCAAGAAGGACGAGGTCTTCGCGACCTGGAAGGCCGGCGTCACCGAGCTGGCGAAGTGCGAGAACGTGGTGATGAAGCTCGGCGGCATGATGATGCGCCTGGCCGCCTTCGACTACCGGACCGCGCCGGCGCCGCCCGCGTCCGCCGAGCTGGCCGCCCTCTGGCGCCCGTACCTCGAGACGTGCATCGAGCTGTTCGGCGCGAACCGCTGCATGTTCGAGAGCAACTTCCCCGTGGACAAGATGGGCATCGGCTGGGTGGGGCTGTGGAACGCGCTCAAGCGCATCGCCGCCGGCGCGTCGGCTGCGGAGAAGCTGGCGCTGTTCAGCGGCACCGCGCGCCGCGCGTATCGCCTGGACTGAGGGAGGCTCCCATGCGCTTCGGTCTCTACAGCTCGATCGCCAACCCTCCGGGGGGCGAGAACCTCGACCGCTCCATCGACGAGACCATCGCCGAGGCGCAACTGGCCGAATCGAGCGGCTTCGACTCGTGCTTCTTCGGCGAGCACCACCAGGACGCCGACGGGTTCCTGCCCTCGCCGCTCATCGTCGCCACGGCGGTGGCCGCGCGCACCACTCGGCTGCGGGTCGGCACGTCGGTGATCCTGCTGCCGCTCCATCATCCGGTGAAGGTGGCCGAGGACGCGATCACGCTGGACCTCGTTTCGAAGGGACGCCTCGTCCTGGGCGTGGGCATCGGCTACCAGCCCGCCGATTTTCGCGCCTTCGCCGTGCCCATGGAGCATCGCGTGGAGCTCTTCGAGGAGGGCGTGGACATCATCCGCCGGTGCTGGACGGGCGAGCCGTTCTCGTTCCACGGCAAGCACTACACGCTCGACGACGTGCGGATCCGCCCGCGGCCCTTCCAGCGGCCGGGGCCGCCGCTGTGGATCGGGGCCAGCGTCCCCGCGGCGCTGCGCCGCGCGGGCCTCATGGCCGACGCCTTCGTCGGCACGCCCAGCACCGGCATGGAGACCGCGGTGCGCCTGTGCGACGCGTACAAGGAGGCCGCGCGGCAGGCGGGGCGGCAGCCGCAGGTCGTGATGATGCGCGACGCCTGGGTGGCCCGCACGCGCGCCGAGGCGGACGCGGTCTACGGACCGGAGGTGATGACGTCGTACAAGTACTACTGGCAGAATCGGCTCGCGGAGTTCCGGAGCATCCCGGCGGGGACGGCGTTCACTCTGGAGAACCTCGCGCCGGACCGCCTCATCCTGGGCGATCCCGAGACGTGCACGCGCGAGTTCCACCGGTGGCGCGAGGCCACCGGCGCCGACTACTTCCTGCTGCGTCTCCGGCATGCGCACTCGGGCGGCCCGCCGCACGCGAAGATCATGGAGGCGATCAGACTGTTCGGCGAGCAGGTGCTCCCGCACTGCACGTGAGACTGACGCCGTGACCCGCTCGGAGAAAGCCGAGCGCATCGGGAAGACCCTGACCGGGCTCTACCCGATGCCGCCCATCCCGCTGCGTCACGAGGACCCGTACACGCTGCTCGTGGCGGTGGTGCTCTCCGCGCAGTGCACGGACGCCCGCGTCAACGTGGTGACCCCGAAGCTCTTCGCGCGGGCGCGGACGCCTGGCGCCATGGCCGCGCTGCCGGTCCGCGACATCGAGCGCATCGTCCGTCCCTGCGGGCTGGGCCCGGCCAAGGCGCGCAACATCCGGGCGCTGTCGAGAATGCTGGTGGAGCAGCACGGGGAGCGCGTGCCCGCGAGCTTCGAGGAGCTCGAGGCGCTGCCCGGAGTGGGACACAAGACGGCCAGCGTGGTGATGGCGCAGGCCTTCGGCCAGCCCGCGTTCCCGGTGGACACGCACATCCACCGGCTGGCGGCGCGATGGGGTCTGTCGTCGGGGCGCAACGTGGAGCAGACGGAGCGCGATCTCAAGAAGCTCTTCCCGCCGGCCGCGTGGGGCGCCGTCCACTTGCAGATCATCTACTTCGGGCGCGAGCACTGCCCGGCGCGCGCCCACGATCCGGCGGGCTGCCCGATCTGCTCCTGGGCGGCGCCGAAGCGCCGCGTCGCCCGCGAGCGCCGTCGCCGCGCCAGGGCTCGGTGAACGGGATCGCCGCACAGTCAGGCGCGCAGGATCGAACGGTCGGAGATCCACAGACGCCGCGGCGCCTTCGATGATCGCCTCCTCGAGCGCGAGGCCGGTGGCGGGCGCGTTCAGCACGCCCCAGAGCCCGTGGTCGGTCGCCACATAGGCCCCAGCCCGGTAGTGAGTCAATTTACTGACCCACTACCTCAGCCCCATCCCCGCCAGAGGGTGAAGCCGGCGGCGGCGAAGTCCTGGTCGAAGCCGAGGACGTGGTCGCACGCTGTGGCTTCCATGACGGCGAAGCTGACGGCATCCGTATACGTGATCGGCCGCGGCGCCAGGCGCTCGAGCCAGCGTCGCGCGGCGACATGATCGTCCGCGCTCGGGAAGTGGATCGTCACGTTCGGGCTGGCATCGATCTGCTTCAGCGCGAGGAGCGCGGGCGGAAGACCGGCGCGGAACAAGGTCAGGCGGTGCGTTTCCGCGATCACGAGGTTCGTGGTTAGGAGCGGGATGCGGCGCCGAAGCGCCTCGCGCAACAAGCGGTCAGCTTCGGCGTGGTGTTGATCTCGCCGGCTGCTCAGCGCGATCCACGCGCTGCTATCGACGAACAGCCTTGCGGGAGCGGCGCGCTCGATAGGGTGCCGGCGGTTCGGCGACGAACGTCTCATTGAGATAGCGGTCGAAGTTCTCGCCCAGGTCGGCGGGAAGGCCGTCGATGCTCCCACTGAGCTCGAGCAGCGGATCCTCGGCCGGTTGTCTCGTCAGCGCCCGGACGGCGGCACGGATCGCCTGGGACTTCGTCCACCCGCGCTCGCGTGCCCAGGCCTCCAGGCGCTCCAGATCATCCTCTTCCAGGTAGACTTGCAGTGGTCGCGCCATGATCCCGTACGCTACTCGCTCATGATCGATGTGTCAATTCGATCATGAGCGAGAGGACCTGGCAGTTCTCGGCCCTCCGGGTCATTGCTGCAGTCGGCCAGCAACCGCGCGGGGTCGAACGAGCAGCACACATGACGCCCACCGGGGCGAGGACGCTGCCGTGGCCGTATCGCATCATGGATGCCTTGCCCAGGACGTCGAGGATTCGCTGTCAGACGAATTCTTTTCGTTCGCGGCGGCGACGTGCTCGAAGCCTGCTGAGAATCTCAATCAACTGGCCAAGGATCACACGCTGGTGGGGCGGGCCGTGGTAGGAGAAGGGGTGGCCCGATGCGCACCGGAGGACAGACCAACATGAGCTATACAGATCAAGATGTCGCAATGGACGCCTACTATGCTGACCTGGATCGGATGTTCCAGGAAGGTCTAAAGGATCATTCCAAGGAAGCAGTAAAGTCCTACCTCGGGAAGTATGGCGACGCAGTCGATCTGAGAGTCGCCAGCAGTGTTGAGGAGGCCAAGCAACTGCTCGAAAGTGGCAACTTGGGAGCCGCAGTCGTCCTTGCGGCTACAGCAGTGGAAGTTATGATCCGATTCCTTCTGTTACAGCCTTTGGTTCAGGGCGCCTTCCTATCCAATGAGTGGGCCGGGATTCTGACAGAGCGGGTAGTGAGCAGCCGCAGCCGCTCGGTGGAGGATCGAAAACTGATCCCTGCCGTGCTTCGGCAGTGGGGTCTCGATGTCACGATGGTCAAAATGCGATCATCGAAACAGTTGTGGGAATTCGTGGTCAAGCAACTCTTCCCGATTCGAAACAAGTTTGTGCACCAATATGATGCCCTCTCGACCGAGTTCGCAAAGGACGCGATCGAATGTGCAGAGGTGTTTCGATCCGAGATTGTCGGCGCGGTAGCTAGGGTACTCGGCTTTACGCTGGATGTGACGGGCAAATGGTGCGAGATACGGCACCATGAACAGCGCACGGCCCTCTCCGTTACGTCTGCATGGGTCGAGAACTTTGAATCTGCGAACCCGTTTCAAGATAGTCCCTGACTCAGGCTTGTCACGCTTCCCGAATGATCGCGATGATCCGTGTGCAGTATGGGAGTCGTGGCGAAGCGATGGTGTAGGAAAGCGAGCGCGGTGGCGCTTGTGTCCGAGAACGTTCACTACTGGGCACGGCGAAAGCGGGGGAGAGTGATCTCCGGGGTGACGTCGTCGAAGACGACGTCGACCGGCATGCCGATGCGGAGCTCGCCGTTCGGCACGTCGACCAGGTTGGCGGTGAGGCGCGGTCCCTCGGCGAGCTGAACCTGCACGACGTGGTAGGGGAGGTCGGCGGCGAACGACTCGAAATACTTCTGGTGGAAGACGACCCACGTGGTGACCGTGCCCCGCCCGCTCACGCGCGTCCAATCGCTCCGCTCCGAGAGACACTCCGGACACACCGGGCCGGGCGGGTAGCGGAAGCGCACGCAGTCCGCGCATCGCTGCAGGCAGAGCTCGTGGCGCCGGGTGGCCTCCCAGAACGGCCGGTTGAGCGCGGTCACGCGGGGCAGGGGCTTGGCGTAGTCGCTCATCGCTCAGGTGTCGACGTCATCGCTCAATTGTGGAAGATCGTCGCGTCGCCCCAGGCGGTGGCGAACTGCATCACCCGGGCGTCCTTTACCTGGCGCTCGCCACACTCGCCGCGGAGCTGGCGCACCAGCTCGACGATGGAGTTCCAGCCGGACACGTGAGCCTCGGAGAGGAGCCCGCCCGACGTGTTCATGGGTAGCTCGCCGCCGAGCTCGATTCGCCCCCCTTGCGTCCACGCCGCGGCCTCGCCGAGCCCGCAGAAGCCGAAGCGCTCGAGCAGGAACCACACGAGCGGCGAGAACGCGTCGTAGGTGTAGAGCCCGTCGATGTCCCGCTGGGTGACGCCGGCCATGCGAAACGCCAGTAACTGCTCGTCGTCCGGCGTGTAGCGGAACTCGCGCTGCTGGCCGATGCCGAGGCCGGGCAGCCCGAACAGGAACTCGTCGCGGCCGGCGCGCATGCCCTGGAGCCCGCCGACGAGGACCGGCCGTTTCCTGGCGTCGCGGGCGCGCTCGGCCGACGTCACCAGCACCACCGCGGCGCCGTCTGACACGAGACAGCAGTCGTAGAGGTGGAGCGGCTCGACGACGTATCGCGACGCCTGGTGGTCCGCCAGCGTCAGCGGCTTCCGCATGAGGGCCTGCGGGTTCAGCATGGCGTGCTTCCGGAACGCGATGGGCACGGCGGCGAGCTGCTCGCTGCTGGCGCCGTAGAGCGCGAAGTACCGCTGCGCCGAGAGCGCCGCGCCCGCCGCCGGCGCGGTGAGTCCGTAGACGGGATTCTCCTCGTGAGTGCCGCCCTCCTCACGCGTGCCTTCGAGATCGCCGGGGCCGCCCAGGATCTGGCGCTCGCCGATGAACGACACCCCGCACACGCAGGCCACGCAGCGGGCCAGGCCGGCGGCCACCGCGAGCACCGCGTGCTGGAGCATGGTGTTGACGAATCGCCCGTGGGTCCACGACTGCGCGGCGAAGCTGAGCCGCAGACCGAGAGATTCGGCGAAGCGGTCGTAGTCGACGCCGAGCGGCCAGCCGATGTTGATCACCAGACCGTCGACGGCGTCCTTGCCGAGACCGGCGTCGTCCAGGGCGGCCTTGAACGCCTGGGCGGCCAGGCGCATCGGGCTCTGGGCCTCGCGGTGGTAGAACTGGCTGACCCCGACGCCGACGATCGCGGTCCGGTCGCGGATCGATGCCGGCGCGCTCGTCCGGTGCCCGGCGGATCGACGAGCGGTCCGGCCCCCACCGGGTCGATGAGCGCTCCCTCGGCGCTCGGGTGCCCGGCTCACGTGGCGCTCTGGCCCTCGGCCGTGAGCATCTCGCGCAGCCGAAACTTCTGGACCTTGCCGGTGGCGGTCAGCGGCAGCTCGCTCCGTTTCATGACGCGGAAGACCTGCGGCACCTTGAACGCGGCGAGCGCTTCCTTGCAGTGCGCGCGCAGCGTCTCGGGCGCGGCGTCGTGGCCCTCCTTGAGCACCACCACCGCGGCGAGAATCTCCTCGCGCCGCGGGTCGGGCAACCCCACCACGTACACTTGCTCGACGGCGGGATGCGCCGCCAGCACGTCCTCGACTTCGAGCGGGGCCACGTTGATCCCGCCGGTCTTCACCATCTCCTTGATGCGTCCGCGGAAGCGCAGGCGCCCGTCGTCGTCGATGAGCCCGAGGTCGCCGGAGAGGAACCAGCCCTCCGCGTCGAACGCCTCGGCGTTTTTATCGGCGTCCTTGTAGTAGCCCGGGGTCATGTGGCCGCGGATCAGGATCTCGCCGACGTCGCCCGGCGCGAGCGGCCGACGCGTCTCGCGGTCGACGATGCGCAGCTCCATGCCCGGCAACGGCCGGCCCACCGTGTGCAGACGCACGTCGACGGGATCGTGGGCGTCGGTCACCGTGCAGTTGCCGTAGCACTCGGTGAGACCGTAGACGTTGCAGATCTCCTCGGCGCCGACGTCCATCACCATCTGCATCGCGGCCGGCGAGCCGATGGCCGCGCCGGTGCGCAGCGAGCGCAGATCGTGCCGGCCGCGGTCGGGGTGCTCCCACAGGGCCAGCGCGATGTTGGGCGTGCCGTAGTACACGCTGCACCGCTCGCGCTCGATCAGGGCCAGGGCCGCCCCGGGCTCGAACTGGTCTTGCAGCACGACGCACCCGCCGTGGGTCATCACCGCGAAGAGCGCGTTCTCGCAGCCGAAGCCCCAGAAGAGCGAGATGCCCATCCACATCCGGTCGCCGGCCGTCAGGTGCTGGCGCTCGCCGATGTTCCACATGTTCTCGATGAGACCGCGGTGCTGGATCTGCACGCCCTTCGGCGTCGACGTCGTCCCCGACGTGTAGAGGATGTACGGCCGGTCGCCGGGTCCGACGGCCCGCTGACAGGCGTCGAGCTCGGCGTCGGTCACCGGGCCGCCGAGATCCCAGAGGTCGTCGAACGCGGTGAGCCCCGTCTCGCGGGCGCCGCCCAGCGCGACGACCCGGCGGAGCGTCGGCAAGCGCTCGCCACCCGGCTGTCCGATCCCGGCGAGCATGGCCAGGTAGTCCTGGCCGAGGAAGCGGTCGATGGTGATGAACGTGCTGGCGTCACAGTGGTTCAGGACGTACTCGAGCTCGCGCGCCTTCGACCACGTGCTGATCGGGACCAGCGTGGCGCCGAG
>JBGPXN010000051.1:0-27739 GCA_041492755.1 Methylomirabilia bacterium
TCGCGAGGAATGTGCGGCGGTTCATGGTCGCCTCCGTTGACCGGGCGGGTCGACGCCTCGCCCCGAATTGAGTGGGGGAATCATAGGAGTCGCGTCCGGGAGTGTCAAATCGGGGACGCGCAGGCCGATGAAAAAGGCCCAGATGCTAGGCGGCGAGGAAGCGCCGACCGAGGCGTACACCGAGTACGCCGCAGGGAGGAGCGCACGAGCCAACGACGCAGATGGGCCTTTTTCATCGGCCTGCGCGCTTCGTCGGGGCCTGCTACGCGGGCGCGCGGGGGACCGAGGAGCGCCACGGCATGTCGGGGCCCCCCAGTCAAATCTCCAGAAAACGCTGCTGGATGGTCGGGTCGGCCCGCAACGCGGCCGGCGTTCCCTCGAACTGGATGCGGCCCTGGTCCATGACGTAGAGCCGGTTGGACAGCGTGAGCGCGACCTCCAGCGTTTGCTCCACCAACAAGATCGTGGTACCGCCGTGGTTGATGGAGGCCAGGATGCGGGTGAGGTCCTGCACGATGATGGGTGAGAGTCCTTCTGTCGGCTCGTCCACCAGCATCAGCGAGGGTTGGGCGACGAGCGCGCGCGCGATGGCGAGCATCTGCTGCTCGCCGCCGGAGAGGAATCGCCCACGCTGCTCGGCGCGGTCACGCAGGCGCGGGAAGTAGGCGAAGACCTCCTCGATGGCACCGTCCTGGCGCTGGCCCCCGCCCAGGATGCCGAGCCGGAGATTCTCGACGACGGTCAAGTTCGGCAGGATGCGGCGCTCCTCGGGAATCCAGGCGATGCCCCGGCGCGCGATCGCGTGCGTGGGCAGCCGGCTCACGTCCTCGCCACGGAGCAGCACACGGCCCCGGGCCGGGCGCGCGATCCCCATGATCGATTTCAGCGTCGTGGTCTTGCCGGCACCGTTGCGCCCGATGAGCGTCACCACCTCGCCTTCTTCGACGCGCACCGACACACCCTGCAGGATGTGGGCGTCACCGTAGTAGGTGTGGACGCCGTCCAGCTCGAGCAGCGCCATCTAGGGGTGGAGCGTCACCGGCGCGTTACCGGCCGGCGCCCAGGTAGGTCTGCTGCACGCGCTCGTTGGCGCGGATCTCGTCCGGCGTGCCTTCCGCCAGCACCTGGCCCTGGTGGAGCACGGTGATGCGGTCGGAGATCTTCATCACGACCTTCATCTTGTGCTCGACCAGCACCACCGTGCGGCCGGTGGCCAGCTCGCGGATGAGCCGCATGGTCTCGTCGGTTTCCTCCGGGCTCATCCCCGCGGTCGGCTCGTCCAGCAGGAGCAGCGCGGGATTGCCGGCGAGCGCGATGGCGATCTCCAGATGCCGCTTCTCGCCGTGAGACAGGTGCGCGGCCAGGACGTCGGCCTTGGCGGCCAGCCCGATCGTCCGCAACAGCTCGGTGGCGCGGGCATGCGTGTCGGCGAGCTTGTCGGCGCGCGACCAGAAATCGAACGCCCGTGCCGGTCCTTGCACGGCCACCCGCACGTTCTCGTGCACGGTGAGATGCGGGAAGACGTTCGTGATCTGGTACGACATCGCGATGCCCAGCCGCGCCACCGCGTGCTGCGGCATGCCGGTGATGTCCTGCTCACCGAACCAGATGCGCCCGGAGCTCGGTGGCATCTGCCCGGAGATGAGACGGAAGAACGTGGTCTTGCCGGCGCCGTTGGGCCCGATGATGGACCGCAGCTCGCCGCGCTGCACGGCGACGTCGACGCGATCCACGGCGATGAGGCTGCCGAACGCGCGCGTGAGACGCTCGGTGCGGAGCAGGACGGGCGCGGACATAGGCGCCATTAGCCCACACGGCCTTTCGCAGTGTCAAGGCCGCCGCGGGTCGTCCGGCCCCTGGACCGTGTCCGCGGCGCGATTTCGGCGACGTCCTCGACCGAGCGCAGCGACCGCTTGGAGCCGAAACCGCCGCTGGACGTTGACACCACGCAGGGTCCGCGTCTCGATCCGGAAGCACGCCATCTGCGGCCGATTGTCGGGATCGAGATGGAAGGCGTGGTTGGTGTGGCCGTTGACGTGGCGATCTGGGCCCGAGACGCCGCCCCTCGGCGCCACGGTCTGGCGATCGTCGGTGGCGTTGAGCGGCTGCCGCGGCTCGTTGCGCACGAGCAGGCGCAAGCCATCGAACTGGACGGGGGACGATGCCTGCGGCGCACTCGGAGGGCGGGGTATCGCCGCCGCGGCCGGCGCGCATCACAGACGACGAGGTCGCCGACCGCTCGACCGTGCGATCATCGGTGGGCACCACACCGTCGTCGTCCGGCGGATGGCTCCGGGCATCGCCGACCCGGGCAACGTTCCGCAACATCGAGATCGGAGGATCGCGAGATGGCAGGGCTGACCGTCGGGATCATCGGGCTGGGCTACGGGCGGGCGCACATTTCCGGGTTTCAGGCCAACGGCTGCCAGGTCGTGGCGCTCTGCCAGCGCGACGAGGCATCGGCGCGCAAGGTTGCCGACGCCTACGGCGTGCCGCACGTGTTCGGCCGCTGGGAGGAGATGCTGGAGCGCGCGCGGCCGGAGATCGTGGTGATCGCCACGCCGCCGCACCTGCATCTGGCGGTTGCCCGGGCGGCGTTTGCCCGCGGCGCGCACGTGCTGTGCGAGAAGCCGGTGGCGATGACGACGGCCGAGGCGCGCGCGATGGTGGAGGACGGCCGGCGCGCCGGCCGGGTGGCGATGACCGGCTTCAACTGGCGATTCACCGCCGCCATGCAAACGCTGCACGCCATGGCCGCCAGCGGTGAGATCGGTCGCGTCTTTCATCTCGCCGGGCGGTGGTTGGGCGGCCGCATGGCCGGCGGCACGGCGCCCGCAAGCTGGCGTATGGATCGCGCGCAGGCCGCTCACGGCGCGATGGGCGACATGGGCGTACACCTGGTCGACATCATCCGGTGGAACTTCGGCGAGTTCCGCCGTGTCGTCGCCCGTTCCGGGATCGCGTATCCCGGGCGCGAGCTTCCGGGCCTGCCCCGATCGGCCGACGCCGAAGACTGGTGCATCATCCTCGGTGAGCTCGAGAACGGCACGCACGTCACCCTCACCGCCAGCCGCGCCGCGCACGGCGCCAACGAGCACGCGCTCGAGGTGTACGGCACGACCGCGGCGGTGCGCTACCGATTGACGCGCGACGGCTCACGCTGGTGGGCGGGAGACCTCGCGGCGTCGCAGGGGGGCGCGTTCACGCCGGTCGAGCCGCGCGTGCCGGTTCCGGCATCCGAGGGTGGCGACGCCGCCGATGCGATCGGCCGCACGACCATCGCGCCCCTCGTCGCGCGGTTTCTCGAAGGCATTCGCACCGGCACCACGCCCTCTCCGTCGCTGGAGGAAGGCCTGCGCGCCCAGGCGGTGCTCGACGCCGCGGTCGAATCGGTGCAGCGTAACGACTGGGTCGACGTCGCCGCGTGACGACCGAAGGGGGCGCGTGTCTGCTCGGTGACGTGATTGCCGGTCGGGTGAAGGTTCCGGTCGGCGAGCTCTTCGTGTGGGCGGCACGGGTCGCGCGCGTGCTCGGCGTCGAAACGACGCCGACGGGCTTCGCGTCGCGCATGACGTCGTCAACGAGGTCGATCAGGCGGCGCTCGCGTCACTCCTGGCCGCCCACCTGACCCGCGAACATTGAGCTGGCCGGGGCCGGTCAGCTTGACCGGGGCGGTCGGCACGAAGCCGGACGACGGTGCCGAAGTGACGCTGGCCGCGCCGATTTCTGGGAGCGATGGCCGGGAAAACCGCCCTGTCCACGCGCTTTTCTGGGGAGCGGTTCTTCCGGTCGCCGGGGCGCTCGGGTCACGGTAGAGATGCCCCACCGGCAGACTCGTCCAAAGCCCTGAAAAACTTTTCCTTTTCTCGGCAGCGGCGCCTGCTTTCGATGCTGCGCCAGGCTGGCAGAACCGATGCTAAAGGCGCGCCAACGCTGGATTTTTCGCTAGAGGTGGCATGGAGTGTGCTACTGTAGCGCCGGCGCGGACCAGGGGCAATTGGGCACCCGGGCGATGCGTGCAGCGTATTTCGAACGAGATGGGGAGCGCGGATGTTCTACAACTTCTTGGCCGGGATGTTCTCGAACGACCTCGCCGTCGATCTCGGCACCGCGAACACGCTCGTCTACGTGCGCGGCGAAGGGATCGTGCTCAACGAGCCGTCGATCGTCGCCATCCACCAGGCGGACCACTCCGTGCTCGCGGTCGGCCATGAGGCCAAGGCGATGCTCGGCCGCACACCCGGGAACATCGTCGCCATCCGCCCGCTGAAGGACGGCGTCATCGCCGACTTCGACGTGACGGAGAAGATGCTGCACTACTTCATCTCGAAAGTGCATCGCCGCCGCACGCTCGTGCGGCCACGCATCGTCATCGGCGTGCCGTCCGGCATCACCCAGGTGGAGAAGCGCGCCGTGCGTGACAGCGCCATGCAGGCGGGCGCGCGCGAGGTGTACCTGATCGAGGAGCCGATGGCGGCGGCCATCGGCGCCGGGCTGCCCATTCAGGAGCCGGGCGGGAACATGATCGTCGACATCGGGGGGGGCACGACCGAAGTGGCGGTCATCTCGCTTTCCGGTATCGTCTACTCGAAGTCGGTACGCATCGCCGGCGACGAGATGGACGAGGCGATCGTGCAGTACATCAAGAAGCACTACAACCTGCTGGTCGGCGAGCGCCGCGCCGAGGAGATCAAGGTCAACCTCGGCTCGGCGTACCCCATGGGCGGCGAGCGCCGCACCATGGAAGTGAAGGGACGCGATCTCATCGACGGCATTCCCAAGACCATCGTGATCACCGACGAGGAGATCCGCGAGGCGCTGCGGGAGCCGGTCATGACGATCGTCGAGACCGTCCGCACGTGTCTGGAGCGGACTCCGCCCGAGCTCGCCGCCGACATCGTGGACAAGGGCATCGTGGTGACCGGGGGGGGCGCGTTGCTGCGCGGCCTCGATCACCTGCTTCGCCAGGAGACGAACCTGCCCGTCACCGCCGCCGACGATCCGCTCTCGTGCGTGGCGCTGGGCACGGGCAAGGTGCTCGATGAACTCGATCTGTTGAAGAAGGTCGCGATCCCGGCCTGATCGGGGTCGTCGCTCTTCGACGGGGTCACAGGTGAAGATTCATCGACTGTTCCTGCTGGCGGCAGTCGTCGGTTTCTGCTTGCTGATCCTCTCCCTCCAGACGCGCGGTGAGCAGCCCCGGGCCACGGACGTCGTCGCGTTCGTCACGACACCCGTGCAGAAGGCGCTGGCCGCCGTGCAGCGGGGCGCCTACGGTGTCTGGGCCACCTACCTGGACTGGAAGAACGTGCGCTTCGAGAACCGCAATCTCCGCGACGAGGTGCAGCGCCTGCGGGTGGAGTCGCTGGTGGTGCGCGAGACCTCCGAGGAGAACCAGCGCCTGCGTCGTCTCCTCGATCTACGCGAGCGGCTGCCGATCAACACGGTCTCCGGTGAGGTCATCGCGCGCGAGTGGGGGGGCTGGGTGCGCTCGCTCACCGTCAATCGCGGGCGGTCCGACGACATCTCGCGGCTGGCCGCGGTGATCTCCCCCGACGGTCTCGTCGGCCGCGTCGTCGACGTGCGGGCGGGGGCGGCGGTCGTGCAGGTCCTGACGGATCCGGCGTCCACCATCGGCGCCCACGCCCTGCGCACGCGCACGCCCGGCATCGTCGAAGGCGAGCCGCGCGGCACGATTCGGTTCAAGTACATGGCGCGCGACGGCGCCGGGCTGCAGGTGGGCGACGTCGTGGTGTCCTCCGGCCAGAGCGGGGTCTTCCCGCGCGGTATCCCGATCGGGCGCGTGCGCGCCATCGACGACCGCGGCTCCGCGCTCTTCCACTATGCGGCGATCACTCCTGCCGTCGACTTCAGCCGGGTGGACGAAGTGCTGCTGCTCACCGGCGACCGGGCGAAGGACGTGACCGCGTACTTCGCCACCGGCGGCTGAGCGTTCATGCGCGGACTGCTCGCGCTTTCGGTATTCGGAGGCGGCGTGATGCACACCACCGTCGCGCCCGCGCTCCGGGTCGCGAACGTGACGCCGGACATCCCGCTCATCGTCGTTGGTCTACTCGCCCTGCGCCGTGGGCCTGAGGTCGGGTGCCTCGCCGGGTTGGTGGCCGGACTGCTTCAAGACAGTGCCGGCGGTGGTCTGCTCGGCGTCCAGGCGCTGACCAAGGCCATGATCGGCTTTGCGCTCGGCGCCGTGGGCCAGCACCTCGCCGTCGCCCAACCCCTCGTTCAGGTCCCGGGGCTCGTGCTCCTCACGGTGGCGGAGGGGCTCGGGCGTTTCGCGCTGCTGAAGCTCTTTCACTATCCGGCGCCGTTCGGTGAGCTGATGGCCTACGTCGTGCTGCCGCAGGCCCTCTACAACGGCTTCCTCGGCGCGGCCCTCGTGCTCGCGCTCACCTGGACGGCGTCGCTGCGCCGTTCCGTCGGCTGAGCCTCCGCGTGCACCGCGCGACACCGTTCCCCGGACGCCCCGACACCGGCAAGCGCCGCATTCTCGTGATCGCCGGCCTGGTGGTGAGCGCGTTCATCGTCATCATCGGCCAGCTCTGGTACCTGCAAGTCCTCGAGGGCGGGCGCTTCAACGACGCCTCGGAGAAGAACCGCGTCCGCATCCGGCCGGTGGCCGCTCCCCGCGGCATCCTCTTCGACCGCAACGGGGCGCCGCTGGTCGACAACCGCCCGGCCTTCACCCTCTCCCTGATCCCACGCGAGCTCGACGACCGCGACGCCGTGCTGGGCCGCGTCTCGGCGCTCTTGCAGATCCCCTACCAGGATCTGCTCGATGCGGTGGCGCGGGTGCCGGCCGACTCGTTCCTGCCGGTGCGGGTGCGCCGCGGGCTGTCCCTCGACGACGTCGCGCGCATCGAGGAATGGAAGATCGAGCTGCCGGGCGTGATCATCGAGGTCGAGCCGCAGCGCGCGTATCCCACCAGCCGCTTCGCCGCGCACCTGCTCGGCTACGTGCGCGAGGCGAACGACGAGCAGCTCAAGCAGGGCAAGTACCGGCGCGGCGACATGGTGGGGCAGAACGGGCTCGAGCGACTGCTCGACGAGCATCTCCGCGGCCGCGACGGCGGCGAGCGCATCGAGGTCGACGCGATGGGCCGGCCGGTGCGCGTCCTGCACCACACCGAGCCGAACCCCGGCGCCCAGGTGGTGACCACGGTGGACCGCCGCATCCAGGAAGCGGCGGAGGCGGCCATGGAGGGCAAGGCGGGCGCCATCGTGGTGATGGATCCCCGGAACGGCGACGTGCTCGCGCTCGTGTCCACGCCGGCGTTCCAGATCGATCGCTTCACGGGCACGATCGACCGCAAGGCCTGGGCGCAGCTGGTCCAGGATCCCACGCACCCGTTCCTCAATCGCGCCATCCAGAGCCAGTACGCGCCGGGGTCGGTGTTCAAGACCGTCGTCACCGCGGCCGGCCTTCAAGAGGGAACGCTGACGCCGATGGACCGGGTGCACTGCAACGGTGAGTTCCGCCTCGGCGGGCACCGCTTCAAGGACTGGAAGGAAGGCGGGCACGGAACCGTCGATCTCCACCGCGCGATGGTGCAGTCCTGCAACGTCTTCTTCTACACCGCCGGCCTGAAGGTCGGCCCGGCCGCCATCACGAAGTACGCGACGGCGTTCGGGTTCGGCGCGCCGACGAAGATCGATCTGCCGGGCGAGAAGTTCGGCTTCGTCCCTCGACCCAAGATCCGCCGGGGCAAGGAAGTCTGGCAGGGCGGCGATATCGTCAACATGTCGATCGGGCAAGGCACCGTGCTCGTCACGCCGATGCAGGTGGCACGCTTCATGGGCGCCGTCGCCAATGGTGGCGTGCTGTGGAAGCCGCGACTCGTGCAGCGGGTGGAGCGCGCCGATCGCCAGGTGCTGTGGAGCGATGCCGGCAGCGTGACCGGCCACGTGGAGCTGTCGCCCGCGGTGTGGGCGTTCCTGCGCCGCAGCCTGTGGGCCGTCGTCAACGAGGGTGGTACCGGCGCCGCGGCACGCATTCCGGGCGTCGACATCGCCGGCAAGACCGGCACCGCGCAGACCATCGCCAATTCGAAGGCGTCCAAGGGCGAGGACCACGCGTGGTTCGCCGCCTTCGCGCCGGTGAACGATCCTCAAGTCGTCGTGGTCGTGTTCGTCGAGCGCGGCGGCAAGGGTGGACAGGTGGCGGCGCCGCTGGCCCGCAAGATCTTCAACGCGATCTTCTTCGAGAGGGTCGCGGCGCTGGGGCTGTCGGGATGATCGGCATCGATCGCCGCCTCCTGCAGAACGTCGACTGGCCGCTCCTCGGCGCCGCCGCCGGGCTCCTGATGCTGAGCGGCGTGACGCTCTCGAGCCTCAACGTCGCCCGCGCCGGCGGTGGCGTCATGCTCTACCGCCAGCTCGGCTGGGTCGGCGTCGGCAGCGTCGCCCTCCTGATTCTGGCCAGCATCGACTATCGCAAGCTCGTGCGGATGGCGCCGCTGCTGTACGTGGCCGGGCTCGGCATGCTGGTGAGCGTCTTCGTGCTGGGCCGGACGGTGTCGGGCGCGCGCCGGTGGATCGTGCTCGGGCCGGCGTCCATCCAGCCGTCGGAAGTCTTCAAGATCTGCTTCGTGCTGTCCCTGGTGTGGCTGCTCACGTCGCGATGGGGGCAGCCCTTCGGACGGGTGACCCTCGCTTTGCTCGTGCCGATTTTCGCCCTTCCGTTCGTGCTGATCGTCAAGCAGCCGGACCTCGGGACCGCGCTCGTGCTGGTGCCCATGCTGGCCATCCTTCTCGTGGGAGCGGGGGTGGGGCTGCGTCTGCTCGGGGGACTCGTCCTCGCGGGGCTCGCCGCGCTTCCCCTCGCGTGGTTGGTGATGAAGGACTACCAGCGGGAACGAATTCTCGTCTACCTGGATCCGCTGCGCGATCCGCTCGGGAGCGCGTACAACGTCATCCAGGCCAAGATCGCCATCGGCTCGGGGCAGCTCCTCGGGAAGGGGGTGGCCGGCGCAACGCAGAGCCGGCTGTCCTTCCTGCCGGAGCGCCACACGGACTTCATTTTCGCCGTATTCGCTGAGATGTGGGGGTTCGTCGGCTGTCTGGTGCTGCTCGTCTGCTATGTCCTGCTCCTGCTGCGGGGCTTCGACATTGCGGCGACGGCCCGGGATCCGGTGGGGCGGCTGGTGGCGCTGGGTGCCACCGCGCTCCTCGCCTCCCAGGTCATCATCAACGTAGGGATGGTCACGGGGTTGCTGCCCGTCGTCGGGATCCCGCTGCCGCTCATGAGCTATGGCGGCTCCTCGATGCTCGTCTCCCTGATGGCCCTCGGACTCCTGCTCTCCGTGCGGATGCGGCAGTTCCAATGAGGCGCGACGCCCGACCGTCGAGTACGAGCGGACGGCGCGCCGGCGAGGTGCTGCCGTGGCCAAGAGGATCGTCGTCAACGCTGGTATCACCGAGACGCGGATCGCCGTGCAGGAGGGCACCCTCCTCACCGAGCTCTACCTGGAGCGCCACTCGCAGCGCTCCATCGTCGGGAGTGTCTACAAGGGCGTCGTAACCAACGTCCTGCCCGGCATGCAGGCCGCCTTCGTCGACATCGGCCTGGCCAAGGACGCCTTCCTCTACGCGGGTGACTACACCGACAACGTCCCCGAGGACGACGGTGAACCGCTGGCCACCGACGACGAGGTCGACGTCGACGTCGACGAGGAGCCGCGGCGCGAGGCCCGCGCGCCGATCGAGGAGATGCTGCGCAAGGCCCAGGACGTCCTCGTGCAGGTCTCCAAGGAATCGCTCGGCACCAAGGGCGCCCGCATCACGTCGTTCGTGTCGCTCCCCGGCCGCTATCTCGTGTACATGCCGCAGGCCCGCCACCTCGGCGTCTCCCGGCGCATCCGCGACGAGCACGAACGAGACCGCCTCCGCAGCCTCGTGCGCAGTCTCGATCCACCGCCCGGCGGCTTCATCGTGCGGACCAACGCCGAGGGCAAAGGCGAGGGCGAGCTCGCGGCGGATCTCCAGTTCCTGGGACGACTCTGGACGCAGATCCAGTCGCGCTACGAGCAAGCCCGGCCGCCGGCGGTGCTGCACGAGGAGATGGACGTGACGTTCCGGGTCATCCGTGACCTCCTCTCCCCGGACGTGGAGGAGTTCGTCATCGACAGCCCCGAGGTGCACGCCAAGTGCGTGGAGTACGTGCGGACGTTGGTGCCCGCGCTGGCCGAGCGGGCCGTCCTTCACGAGGGCAAGACGCCGATCTTCGAGGCGCTCGGCATCGAGAAGGAAATCGAGAAGGCACTGCGGCGGCGCGTCTGGCTCAAGTCGGGCGGCTACATCGTCATCGACCACACCGAGGCGCTCGTCTCCATCGACGTCAACACCGGCAAGTACGTGGGCAAGCGGGACTTCGAGCAGACCGTGCTGAAGATCAATCTGGAGTCGGTGGGGGAGATCGTGCGGCAGATCCGGCTGCGCGACCTCGGCGGGATCATCATCATCGACTTCATCGACATGGAGGTGCTGGAGCACCGCGAGCAGGTCGAAAAGGCGCTCAAGAAGGCGTTCGCCGACGATCGTGCCCGCACCAATGTGCTCGACATATCGGAGCTGGGCCTGGTGGAGATGACCCGCAAGCGGGTGCGTCAGGATCTCCGCTCCCTCCTCACCGTGCCGTGTTCGACGTGTCGCGGCGCCGGCGTCATCAAGAGCGACGCCACCCTCGTGGCCGAGATCTTCCGCGCGATCCAGGCCAAGGCGGGCGCCCGCGACGATGGCGCGGCCCGGGAGGTCATGGTGCGCGCGCACGCCGACGTGGCCGCGTACCTCGAGGGCGACGGCCGCGACCAGGTGGCCCGGCTGGCCGGGGCGCTCGGCGCGAAGATCAACGTGCAGGCGGCCTCGGGCCACGCCCACCGCGAGGATTACGACGTGCAGGTGCGCTGAATTGGCCCGGCCTCGCCCGTCGCGCGTCAGCGCTCAGAAGATCCTGGGCGAGCTGCGATTGGCCGCCAAGGGTGACCGCGCCGCGCTGGCGCTGGCCCTCGACGGGATGCGCACGCTCGCATATTCCCCCCGCTACTGGGAGAAGTACCTCACCCTCCTGAAGAATCCGCTGGCCCGGCTGGTCGATCTCCTGACCCTCAAGCAGGGCGACCGGATCGCGCACCAGAAGGGCTGGAAGCTCGGCCCGCGCGATGGGGCCAAGCGTCGTGCGTCCGCCAAGCCGCCGCCGTCGCGGCGGCGCCGGCGCCGCGCGGCGCCCTCGGGGGAGCAGGCCTCGCTCTTCGAGTGACGGCCTTCCCGTCGACGACGGCGTAAGCAGTACCAGCAGCCCACCCCGTACCGGAACGTGCGACGCGTCCTTCCGTCCCCTCCGGGCAGAACGTGATGAGCCAGGCCGCCTCCGAGCCGATCGACTTCGCGGTCTCGACCAGGCCGGCGGCGGTCGCGGCCTCACCATCGAGGGTCCGGCCGATTGGGGTCGCGCGCCGGGTTGACGCCGTGGCGGGGTGAGGCCACACTTACTCCCTGGGGGTATCAAGGGTGCGGAACGAGGAGACGAAGGCCAAGGCGCTCGGGCGACTCCGCCGGATCGAGGGACAGGTCCAGGGCCTGCAGCGGATGATCGGCGCCGACGCCGACTGCGTCGACGTCCTGCTGCAGATCTCCGCGGTCCAGGGCGCGCTCGAGCAGGTCCAGAAGCTGCTGCTCGGCCGGCACATCGAATCGTGCGTGGCCGACGCCTTCCGGTCCGGCTCGCGCGGCGATCGGCAGCGGAAGATCGACGATCTCCTCGACGTCTTCGCGCGCTTCGGAGGCCGCTGATGGCGGCCACCGAGCGGCTCACCCTGGCCGTGCGCGGGATGCACTGCGCGGCCTGCGTGGGCAAGGTCGAGGGTGCGCTGCGCCGCGTGCCGGGCGTGGAGAACGCGACGGTCAACCTTGCCACCGAGCGCGCGACGGTGGGCTTCGACGCCGGGCGCGCGGACGTCGGGGCGTTGCAGTCGGCCGTCGCGGCCGCGGGGTACGAGCTGGTCGAGCCGCCGGCGCCGGGGGTCGATACCAGCGAGGCGGAGCAGGCGGAGCGGGACCGGGAGCAGCGGCGCGCGCGGCTGAGGTTCATCGCCGGCGCCGTGCTGTCCGCTCCCCTGCTGCTCGGCGGCATGGCCGACGTCTTCCCGTGGGCGCCGGCGCTGCTCCGTGATCCGTGGGTGCAGCTCGTGCTCGCCACCCCGGTGCAGTTCTGGGTGGGCGGGCCGTTCCATCGCGGCTTCCTGCGCGATCTTCGGCATCGCAGCGCGAGCATGTCCACCCTGGTCTCGCTCGGCACCAACGCCGCGTATTTCTTCAGCCTGGCCGTGACGCTGTGGCCGCACGCGTTCAGGTCGGTCGGCGCGATGCCGTACTACGAGACGAGCGCCGTCGTCATCACGCTCGTCGTCCTGGGCCGGTGGCTCGAGACCCGCGCGCGGGGCCGGACGTCGGAGGCGATCCGGCGGCTCGTCGGCCTGGCGCCCCGGACCGCGCGCGTCGTGCGCAACGGTCGTGACGTCGACGTCGCGACGGACGCGGTGCTCGCGGGCGACCTCATCCGGATCCGGCCGGGCGAGCGCATTCCCGTGGACGGCGTGATCGTCGAGGGCGCGTCCAGCGTCGACGAATCGATGCTCACCGGCGAGAGCCTTCCGGTCGAGAAGCACGTGGAGTCGCCCGTCGTGGCCGGCACCGTGAACGGCACCGGCAGCTTCGTATTCCGCGGAACGCGCGTCGGCCGTGACACGACGCTCGCCCGCATCACGCGTCTGGTGGAAGAGGCGCAGGGCTCGCGCGCGCCGATCCAGCGCCTCGCCGACCGCGTGGCGGCCGTGTTCGTCCCCGTCGTCCTGGTGCTGGCCGCGCTGACGTTCGCGGGGTGGCTCGCGTTCGGGCCGGAGCCGCGTCTGCTCACGGCGCTCACGACGACCGTGGCGGTGCTGGTCATCGCGTGCCCGTGCGCCATGGGACTGGCCACGCCGACCGCCATCATGGTCGCCACCGGGAAGGGCGCCGAGCACGGCATCCTCGTCAAGTCGGCGGCCGCGCTGGAGGTGCTGCACCGGGTCGACACGATCGTCTTCGACAAGACGGGAACGCTCACCGTGGGGCACGCCGAGCTGACCGACGTCGTGGTCGTCGGCCCCGGGACGGAGGACGACGCTCTCGCGCTGGCGGCGGCCGCGGAGCAGGGCTCGGAGCACCCGCTCGGCGAGGCGATCGTTCGCCGGGCGAAGGAGCGCGGGCTGGCACTTCCGCCGGTCGCCGAGTTCACCAGCGTACCGGGGCAGGGCATCGACGCGCTTGCTCCCGACGGCCGGGTGTTGCTCGGCAATCGCACGCTCATGGACATGCGCGGCATCGACGTCATCGCGGTGGAGGATCGCGTGGCCAAGCTCCAGGCCGAGGGCAAGACCGTCGTGTATCTCGCCTTCGCGGGACAGATGCTTGCGCTCCTGGCCGCCGCCGACGTGATGAAGCCGGAGGCTCCGGCCGTCGTGCAGCGCCTGAAGCGGCTCGGGCTCGAGGGGGTGATGCTGACCGGCGACAACCGGCGCACGGCCGAGGCCATCGCGCGCCAGGCCGGCATCGAGCGGGTGATCGCCGAGGTGCTGCCGGAGGACAAGGCGGGCGAGATCGAACGGCTGGCCATCGCCGGTCATCGGGTAGCGATGGTGGGCGACGGCGTGAACGACGCGCCAGCGCTGGCCCGGGCCGAGGTCGGCATCGCGATGGGATCTGGCACCGACGTGGCGATCGAGGCGGCCGACGTCACGCTGATGCGCGGCGATCTCCACGGCGTGGTGGCCGCGGTCGATCTGTCGCGCAAGACCATTCGCGTCATCAAGCAAAATCTCATCTGGGCGTTCGGCTACAACGTCGTCCTGATCCCGGTGGCCGCCGGGCTTCTGTACCCGGTGTGGGGTGTGCTGCTGTCCCCGATGCTCGCCGGCGCGGCGATGGCGTTCTCGAGCGTCTCGGTGGTGACCAACAGCTTGCGCCTCAAACGCTGGAGGCCCGACAATGAGGAGGAGTCCCATGGCGGTTGATCCCGTCTGCAAGATGACCGTTGAGCCCGCCAAGGCCGCGGCGCAGTCGCAGTACAAGGGCGAGAGCTATTACTTCTGCGCCGTCGGCTGCAAGCAGAAGTTCGATCGCGAGCCGGACAAGTACCTGGCCGGGGGCGGCAGCCCGATGAGCGGCCACTGAGCGCGCCGCGCGTGGACGTCGCCGTCCTGCGCGACCGTGACCGCTACGAGCGGCGGATGGAGGGGTGGTCGGACAACACCCACGACGACGCCTTCACCCACACCGTGCGGCTCGCCGATCCGGACCGCACGATCGAGCTGCGCGCGGTGGCGCTGCCGTCACCGGAGTACGCGATTCGCGCGGCAGAATGCCGGACGCTGCACGGCGCCCTCGCGCCGGCGGTGACGGCGGGCGTCGCCGGCCTCGCCGGCGCGCGCATGGTTGCCGGCTTCACGCGCCGGGTCGCCGAGGCGACGGGCGGCGGCGAGGGCGCGGGCCTCGTGGTGGACGCGGCGATCGAGGTCGCGCGGCTGGCCCGCCAGGTGGCGAAGCTGCCGCGTGAGCGCGCCGAGCGCGCGGCGGGCGGGAACGCGCGGGAATGCTGGGAGCTCGACACGGCCGGCTGGGCCGATCTGCCGGATTCCTGCTTCACCTACACCGCGGCCGGGCGCGCGCTCTTCGACACCCGCACGGTCGCGGCATCGGCGCACCCGGACCTCTACAGCCCACGACCGGGACAGCGTCGGGTCTTCGCACGCGAGAAGGTGGCGCGCCTCGAGCGCCGCGGCGATCGCCTTCACCTGTTCCACAGCATGTACGACAACGTCCACGGCTTCGAGATCACCTACGAGATCGATCTCGCCACCGGCCGCGTCGTGCGCGCCGAGTCCATCACACCCCGGCTGCCGTTCATGGGCATCTGCTCCGAGCCTCAGGCGAAGATCCGCGCGCTCGTCGGCGAGACGCTCGACGACGGTTTGCGCAAGCGCGTCGCCGGCGTCGTCGGCGGTGCGGCGGGCTGCGCCCAGCTCTACGACCTCACCGCCGATCTCCTCAAGCTGCTGGCCGGACGCTGACGGCTGGCGAAGCGCCGGCAGCGGCCCCCCGCGGCTCGCCGGCTGCGGACGGCGTGGCCACGGCGCATGACGGCTGCGCGCTGACACCGGCGAGGGGCTGACCGCGATGCCAATGGACGACGCGCAGGCGCTTCGCGAGGCGCTGGTCGACACGCTCGTGGCCGGCGGCTCCATCCGAAGCCCGCGGGTCGAGACCGCGTTTCGCGCCGTCCCGCGCCATCTTTTCGTCGACCGGCCGCCGCCGCTGGCGTACCGGAATCAGGTCATCCCCACGCGGTTCGTGCGCGGCGTGCCGGTCAGCTCGGCGTCGCAGCCGGCGATGATGGCGATCATGCTCGAGCAGCTCGGCCTCGAGCCTGGCCAGCGCGTGCTCGAGATCGGCACCGGTACCGGCTACAACGCCGCGCTCATGGCGCATATCGTGGGGCGCGAAGGGGAAGTCGTGTCCGTCGAGATCGACGACGGCCTCGCCGTCGAGGCGCGCGGTCGGCTGGCCGCGACCGGGTGTGCCGCGACCGTCATCACCGCGGACGGTGGCTACGGCTGGTCAGCCCGCGCGCCCTATGACCGCATCGTCCTCACCGCGGCCGCGTGGGACATCTTGCCCGCATGGTGCGAGCAGCTCGCGCCGTCGGGTCGCCTGCTCCTGCCGCTGTCGCTCCGGGCGGCCGCGCGATCGGTGGCGTTCGAGCGCGCCGGCGATCACCTGGTGAGCATTTCGGTCCAGGACTGCGATTTCGTCTGGCTGCGGGGTGCGCTCGCCGGTCCCGGCCAGCGGCTGCCGCTCGGACCCGAGGACGGGCTGTCCATCTGGTTTGCCGACGGCGCTCCGGCGGACGTCGGAGCCGCGTACGACCTGCTCGCCGGAGGCATGCGCGCCTCGCCGACGACGGTCAGCGCGACCGTTCGCGAGGTGTGGAGTGGGTTGATGCTGTGGCTCGCGCTCGATGATCCGGCGCTCTGCGAGGTGTTCGCGATCGGGGACCGCACCGGGGACGATGTGGTCCCGTATCTCTTCGGCGTGGCGGGAAGCTTCTGTCGGACGGCCGGGCTCTTCGAGGACGGCCGCTTCTGCCTGTTGAGTCGCCCACCCGACCGGAAGGTTCCCGCGACGCCGCCGCCGCCCCCGACGCCGTTCGAGCTCTACCTCCGTAGCGCCGGGCTCGACGATCGGCTCGCGCACCGTCTGCTCGCCCGCATCGTGGCGTGGGACGCCGCGGGCCGTCCCTCGACACGCGGTCTTCGCATCCGCGCCTGGCCCGTCGATGCGTCGCCGGTGGCGGAGCCGAGCGCTCGCGTGCTCGTCAAGCGCTGGACCCGGCTCATGGTCGATTGGCCCGGGGACGGCCCGGACGCGGTGGCCGACGGCGACGCGGCGTAGACGCCATCGCGGACGCGCTCCGGCGCGCCGCCCGCCCGGCCACGCCGCCGGTCACTCCGCGAGCAAGCGATACCCGACGCCCGGCTCCGTGAGCAGGTAGCGCGGCCGAGCCGGGTCCGGCTCGAGCTTCCTCCGCAGATGCGTCATGTAGACGCGGAGGTAGTGCGACTGCGCCTCGGCGTTGGGGCCCCAGACCTCGCGGAGAAGTTGCCGATGCGTGACGACCCGGCCGGCGTACCGCACGAGCGTGGCCAGGAGCCGGTATTCGATCGGGCTCAGATGCACCTCGGCGCCGCCGAGGAGCACGCGCCGGCGCCCGAGGTCGACGTGGAGATCCCCGACCGTGAACGTCGACTCGACGCTCTCGCCGCCCAGTTGCGCACGGTGCCGGAGGGCGACCCGCATCCGGGCGAGCAACTCGCCCACCGCGAACGGCTTGCCGACGTAGTCGTCGGCGCCGCCGTCGAGCGCAGCGACCTTGTCCCGCTCCTGGCCGCGGGCCGACAGCACGATCACGGGGACGGCGCTCCACTCGCGCAATCGTTTGATGACGGCAAGCCCGTCCATATCGGGCAGTCCGAGATCGAGAATCACGAGGTCGGGTTGCCGGCTCGCCGCTTCGATGAGCCCATCCTCGCCCGTGCCGGCTTCGAAGAGGCGATAGCCCTGGCCGGTCAGTGCGGCGCGAAGGAAGCGACGGATCTGCGGCTCGTCCTCGATGACGACGACGACGGGCTCAGCCATCCGGGGTCACGACCGCCGGCGGCGCGCCCGTGATCGGCAGCGTGAAGAGGAACGCGACTCCACCCTCGGGTAGGTTCTGCGCCCAGATCCGGCCGCCGTGGGCACGGACGATGGCCTGGCAGATAGCCAGACCGAGCCCGGCGCCCCGGCCGTCCGCGGGACGGACGCGGTAGAACTTCTCGAAGACCTTGGCCTCCGTACCGGGAGGCAGGCCGGGGCCGCGGTCGGCGATCTCCACGGTGACCGCCTGATCCGAGGCCGTGGCCATGATGTCGATCGGACTGCCGGGCGGGGTGTACTTCAGGACGTTGTCCAGCAGGTTGACCAGCACCTGCTCGATCAGCACGTCGTCCATGGCGACCAGCGGCAAGTCGGGCGGGATTCGCGTGGTCACCCGGCGGCCGGCGAACCGCGTTCCGAAGCGATTCAGCGCCGCGCCGACCACCTCCTCGACCGAGTGCCACTCCGTCCGGAGCTGCACCGCGCCCGATTCGAGCCGCGTCATATCGAGCAGGTTTTGCACGAGGCGGTTCAGCCGCTCGGCCTCGTCGCGCGCGGACTCCAGCAGCTCCTGCCGGGTCCGCTCGTCAAGCCGCGGCCCCTGTTCGAGGATCGTGCTGACGGCTCCGGTGATGGTGGCCAGCGGCGTGCGGAGGTCGTGCGACACCGAGCTGAGCAGCGAGCTTCGCAGCCGTTCCGTCTCGACGCGAACCTCGGCGGAATGCGCCTCGTCCGCGAGGTGGGCTCGCTCGATCGCGAGGGCGGTCTGGTTCGCGAACGTCTCGAGCTGGTGGAGCTGTTCGGGCGCGTCGAGGGCATGGGGATCGGCGGGGCGGATGCCGAGAACGCCGACCGGCCCCCGGGACGCCCCCAGTGGCAGGTACAGCGCAGAGGCGCCGGGCAGCGTCGCCGTGCCGAGCCCGGCCGGCTGTCCGTGGTCGAAGACCCAGCGTGCGACCGCCAGCTCGGCGCTCTCCACGGCGAGTGCGCCGGAGGAGGAGCCACCCCGCAGCGTGAGGCGTCCCCCCGGATCGGGCAGGAGCACCACGATTTCCCCTCGGAAGACCTCGGCGATGTGTCGCACCGCGGTCGTCAGCAGCGGCTCGACGCCGCGGGTGCTCGCCAGCTCCCGGCTCATCGCGTAGAGCGCTGCCGTGCGCTGCTCGCGCTCACGCGCGGCCTCCGCCTGGGTGCGCAGGCGGATGGTGAGACCGCTGATCACGAGCGCGACTACCAGCATGACGAGGAAGGTCACGAGGTACTGGCTGTCCGAGACGGCGAAGGTGAACATCGGCGGGACGAAGAAGAAGTCGAAGGCGGCGACGCTCAGGATCGACGCGAACAGGGACGGGCCCTGCCCGTGGCGGGTGGCCACCAGGACGACGCCGAGCAAATACGTCATGATGAGGTTCGCCAGCTCGAAGACCGGGAACATCGCCCACGCCACGACGGTGGCCACGGTTACGACGACCGAGGCCTCGACATAGCCGCGCCAGTCGGGCTCGGGCCGGCGCCGGCGGACCGGCGCCGGCGGCGCCGCCTCGTGCTCGCTGCTCACGACGAACACGTCGATGTCGCCGCTGCCCTCGACCAGGGCATCGACGATCGAGCCGACGAGGATCCGTTTCCACAGCGGGCGGCTCGGCTTACCGACCAGGATCTTCGTGACGTTGCGATCGTGGGCGTAGGCGAGGATCGCCTCGCTCATCGTCTGCCCGGTGAGCGTGACCGTCGTGCCCCCGAGCTGCTCGGCCAGCCGGAGGTTCTGCACGACGCGGTCACGGGCCTCCACCGGCGAGCGGAGGCTGGCCGGCGTCTCGACGTAGGCCACGATCCACTCGGCGTCGAGCCGCTCGGCCAGCCGTTTGGCCGCGCGGATCACGCGCGCCGAGTACGGGCTCGGCCCGACACAAACCAGCAGGCGCTCCGCGGTCGGCCAGATCTCCTCGATCGCGTGCTCGCGGCGGTAGACGCGCATCTGCTCGTCCACGCGTTGCGCCGTCGACCGCAGCGCGAGCTCGCGGAGGGCGATCAGGTTGCCCTTGCGAAAGAAGTTGCGGATGGCCTCCTGCGCCTGATCGGGGACGTAGACCTTGCCCTCCTTGAGCCGCTGGAGCAGGTCGTCGGGTGGCAGGTCGATCAGCTCGACCTCGTCGGCTCGCTCGAGCACGGAGTCGGGGACCGTCTCGCGGACCACGATGCCGGTGATCTTGGCGACGACGTCGTTGAGGCTGTCGACGTGCTGGACGTTCACCGTCGTGTCGACGTTGATGCCGGCGTCGAGCAGCTCGACCACGTCCTGCCAGCGCTTGGCGTGCCGGGAGCCCGGGGCGTTGGTGTGGGCCAGCTCGTCGACGAGGATCAGCGTGGGACGCCGAGTGAGCGCGGCGTCGAGGTCGAGCTCACGCAGGGTGGCCCCGCGATATTCCACGAGACGCGGCGGAAGGATCTCCAGGCCCTGGACGAGCGCATCGGTCTCGGCCCGCCCGTGCGTCTGCACGAATCCGGCGACGACGTCGACGCCGTTGGCGCGCTGCTCGTGGGCCGCCCGCAGCATCGCGTAGGTTTTTCCGACGCCGGCGGTGGCGCCGAAGAAGACCTTCAGCTTGCCGCGGCGCTGGCGCGCTTCTTCCTCCTGGACCCGCGCCAGGAGCGCATCGGGATCCGGCCGTGTGCTCACGGCCCATAGTGTAGCGTCTGCCGACGGCGGGATTACGGTGTCGGGGTCGGGTAGCCCGGGGAGCCGGTACGAGGCTCCGGCGCACTCGTTGACGGGCCTTTTCCAGGGGCGATGCTGATCTTAACGGCTTCTTGACAGAGGTAGCGGCTATCTTTCGAACCGGAGGGCGCACCCATGATGGATGTGCTGTACGTCGGGCTGAGTGTCGGATTCTTCGGGCTTACGTGGGCGCTCGTCAAGCTCTGTGAGCGCGTGTAGGAGGTGTCGATGCCCTTCCTCTATATCGTCGGCGGTGTGGTGTCCGTGGGGCTGCTGATCTACCTGGTGCTGGCGCTGCTCAAGCCGGAGCTCTTCGCATGACTGCCAACGGGATCCTCCAGCTCGCTCTGTACGTGGTGGTGCTGCTGGCCCTGGCCAAGCCGCTCGGGGCCTACATGGCCCGGGTCTACGAGGGCCGGCCGCTGGCGCTGGGCACGGCGCTGGGCTGGCTCGAGCGCCTGATCTATCGGATGGCCGGGGTGCGGCCCAGTGAAGAGATGGGCTGGAAGACCTATGCCGCGGCGATGCTGCTCTTCAACTTTGCCGGCCTGCTGGCGGTCTACGCGCTCCAGCGCCTGCAGGGCATCCTGCCCCTGAACCCTATGGGCCTGGCCGCGGTCTCGCCGGATTCCGCGTTCAACACCGCGGTCAGCTTCGCCACCAACACCAACTGGCAGGGCTACGGCGGCGAGACCACCATGAGCTACCTCACGCAGATGCTCGGTCTCACCGTCCAGAACTTCGTGTCGGCGGCGGCGGGCATGGCGACGCTCGCCGCGTTCATCCGGGGCTTCGCGCGGCGCTCCGCCCAGACGATCGGCAATTTCTGGGTCGACCTGACGCGCACCACGCTCTACATCTTGCTGCCCCTGTCGCTGATGGTCGCGCTGATCCTGGTCTCCCAGGGCGTTGTCCAAACGTTCACGCCGTACGCGACGGTCGCTGTCGTGCAGCCGACGGAGTACGACGAGCCGCTCACCGACAAGGACGGCAAGCCCGTCCTCGACGACAAGGGCCAGCCGAAGACCAAGAAGTCGAAGCTGACCGAGCAAGTCATCGCCGTCGGCCCGGCCGCGTCGCAGATCGCCATCAAGCAGCTCGGGACGAACGGCGGCGGGTTCTTCAACGTGAACTCGGCCCACCCGCTGGAGAACGCGACGCCGCTGTCGAACTTCGTCGAGTTGCTGTCCATCCTCCTGATCAGCGCCGCGCTCTGCCACACGTTCGGCGTCATGGTCGGCGACACCCGCCAGGGCCGGGCCGTGCTGGGGGCGATGACGGTGATGTTCGTGGGGCTGCTCCTCGTGTGCGTGGTGGCCGAGCAGAACGGCCACACCCTGGTGAAGCAGGGGGTGGACCACACCGCCAGCGCCCTGCAGTCCGGCGGCAACATGGAAGGCAAGGACGTGCGGTTCGGCATCGTCAACTCAGCGCTGTGGGCGACGGCGACGACGTCGGCGTCGAACGGGTCGGTCAACGCGATGCACGACTCGTTCACGCCGATCGGCGGGCTGGTGCCGATGTGGCTGATGCAACTCGGCGAGGTCGTCTACGGCGGCGTCGGGTCCGGACTCTACGGGATGCTCGTCTTCGCCATCATCGCGGTCTTCGTGGCCGGCCTGATGGTCGGGCGCGCGCCCGAGTACCTGGGCAAGAAGATCGAAGCCTACGAGATGAAGATGGCGTCGCTGGTGATCCTGATCCCGCCCGCCGTCGTCCTCATCGGCACGGCCGTCGCGGTGCTCGCCCCCGGCGGCAAGGCCACCGTCTTGAACCCGGGCGCCCACGGGTTCAGCGAGGTCCTGTACGCGTTCTCGTCCGCCGGCAACAACAACGGCAGCGCCTTCGCGGGCCTCGGCGCCAACACGCCCTTCTACAACACCGCGCTCGGGTTCGCGATGCTGTTTGCGCGCTACTGGCTCGCCGTCCCGACGCTGGCGATTGCCGGCGCGCTGGCGCGGAAGAAGACCGTACCCACGGGCCCCGGCACGCTGCCGACGCACACGCCGCTGTTCGTGGGGCTCCTTGTCGGTGTGGTGCTCCTGGTCGGCGCGCTGACCTTCGTCCCGGCGCTGGCCCTCGGGCCGATCGTCGAACATCTCACGCTGATCGCCGCGAAGTGAGGAACTGAACCCATGGCCACCAACGCACGGTCGCGCTCGATGTTCGACGCCGCCATCATCCGGCAGGCGATGATCGACGCCTTCCGCAAGCTGACGCCCCGGCGCCAGGTGCGGAACCCCGTCATGTTCGTCGTGTACGTGGGTTCCATCCTGACCACGCTCCTGTGGCTGCAGGCGATCGCGGGCAAGGGCGAAGCGCCGGCGTGGTTCATCTTCTGGGTCTCGGTTTGGCTCTGGTTCACGGTGCTCTTCGCCAACTTCGCCGAGGCGATGGCGGAGGGACGGGGCAAGGCCCAGGCGGCGTCGCTGCGCAAGGCGCGGCGCGATCTGCAGGCCAAGCGCCTGGCCCGGCCTGATCGCGGTACGCCGTACGAGCTCGTGCCGGCATCTAGCCTCCGCAAGGGCGACATCGTGCTCGTGGAAGCGGGCGACTTCATCCCCGTCGACGGCACGGTGATCGAGGGCGTGGCCTCCGTGAACGAGGCGGCGATCACCGGCGAGAGCGCCCCGGTGATCCGGGAGAGTGGCGGCGACCGCAGCTCCGTCACCGGGGGCACGCAGGTCCTGTCCGACTGGCTCGTCGTCGAGGTCACGGCCAATCCGGGCGAGGCGTTCCTCGACCGCATGATCTCGCTGGTGGAGGGCGCCAAGCGGCAGAAGACCCCGAACGAGATCGCGCTCGACATCCTGCTGGCCGCGATGACCATCATCTTCCTGCTGGCCACGGCCACGCTGCTGCCGTTCTCGCTCTACAGCGTGGGGGCAGCCCGGCCAGCCACGCCGGTGACGGTGACCGTGCTGGTCGCTCTGCTCGTATGCCTCATCCCCACCACGATCGGCGCGCTGCTCTCCGCGATCGGCATCGCCGGCATGGACCGGATGATCCAGAAGAACGTCATCGCCATGTCGGGCCGCGCGGTGGAGGCCGCGGGCGACGTCGACGTCCTGCTGCTCGACAAGACGGGCACGATCACGCTCGGCAACCGCCAGGCGACCGCGTTCTTCCCGGCCGAGGGCGTCAGCGAGGCCGCCCTGGCCGACGCGGCCCAACTCGCCTCCCTGGCCGACGAGACGCCCGAGGGCCGGAGCATCGTCGTCCTCGCCAAGGAGAAGTACCAGCTCCGCGAGCGCGACGTGCATAAGCTGGGCGCGACATTCGTGCCGTTCACCGCCCAGACCCGCATGAGCGGGGTCAACCTGAACGGCCGCCAGATCCGCAAGGGCGCGGCCGAGGCGATCGACGCCCACGTCCAGCGCCTGGGCGGCACCATCCCCGCGGATCTCCGCAGCATGGTGGACAAGATCGCCAAGCAGGGCGCCACGCCGCTCGTTGTGTCCGACGGGCCGAAGGTGCTCGGCGTGATCCAGCTCAAGGACATCGTCAAGGGCGGCATCAAGGAGCGGTTCGGCGAGCTGCGGCGCTCCGGCATCAGGACCGTCATGATCACGGGCGACAATCCGCTCACCGCCGCCGCCATCGCCGCCGAGGCCGGGGTCGACGATTTTCTCGCCGAGGCCACCCCCGAGCGCAAGCTGCAACTGATCCGTGAGATTCAGGCGGAGGGCCGCCTCGTGGCCATGACCGGCGACGGCACCAACGACGCCCCGGCGCTCGCGCAGGCCGACGTGGCCGTCGCGATGAACACCGGAACGCAGGCCGCCAAAGAGGCCGGCAACATGGTGGACCTCGACTCGAATCCTACCAAGCTCATGGAAGTGGTTCAGATCGGCAAGCAGATGCTGATGACGCGCGGCGCGCTCACGACTTTCAGTACCGCCAATGACGTCGCCAAGTATTTCGCCATCATTCCGGCGGCTTTCGCCAGCACGTATCCGGCGCTCGGCGCGCTGAACATTATGCGCCTTGCGACGCCCGCTAGCGCCGTACTCTCGGCCGTAATCTTCAACGCGCTGATCATCGTGGCCCTGATCCCGCTCGCGCTCAAAGGCATCCGGTATCGTCCGATCGGGGCCGCGGAGCTGTTGCGGCGGCACCTGCTGATCTACGGCGTGGGGGGTCTGGTCGCGCCCTTCGTGGGAATCAAGCTGATCGACGTCGCCCTGGTGGCGCTGGGTATGGTTTGAGGAGTCATGACATGTTCGCGCAATTGAGAGCTGCGCTTCTTTCGCTCTTCGCCTTTACCTTGCTGACCGGTGTGCTCTACCCGCTGGTCGTCACCGGGCTCGCGCAGCTCCTTTTCCCGCGCCAGGCCAATGGCAGCCTCGTCGAGGCGGCCGGCCGGGTCGCCGGCTCGGAGCTGATCGGCCAAAACTTTTCCGCTCCCCGCTATTTCTGGGGACGGATCTCAGCGACGACACCTTTCCCCTACAATTCGGCTGCTTCCACCGGGTCTAACTACGGGCCTTTCCATCCCGATTTGCGAAAAGCGCTGGACGCCCGGCTGGCCACCCTGCGGGCGGCCGACCCGGAAAACCACCAGCCGGTTCCCGTAGACCTCCTCACCTCCTCCGCGAGCGGCCTCGATCCCCACCTCAGTCCGGCCGGCGCCCGGTATCAAGCTCCGCGAGTGGCGCGCGCCCGTGGGCTTAAGATAGAGGTGGTGCTCGATCTGGTGGAACGGCACACCCGGCCGCGGCAGTGGAGCCTCCTGGGCGAACCCGTGGTAAACGTTCTGGATCTGAACCTGGCGCTCGATCGAGAGACCCCTGATGCGCGCTGATGAGCCGTCCTGATCCGGACCGGTTGCTGGCCCGCGTCGCCGAGCAGGAGAGTCGCGCCCGGCGAGGCCGGCTGAAGGTCTTCTTCGGCGCCGCGGCCGGCGTGGGCAAGACCTACGCCATGCTGGAGGCCGCCCGCTTGAAGAAGCGGGACGGCATCGACGTAGTGGTGGGCTACGTCGAGACCCACCGCCGGTCCGAGACCGAGGCCTTGCTCGAAGGCCTCGAAAGCCTCCCCCGCCGCAAGACCGACTACCGCGGCACTGTTCTTGAAGAGTTCGACCTCGATGCGGCGCTCGCGCGGCGGCCGGCGCTGATCCTGGTGGACGAGCTGGCCCATACCAACGCGGCGGGCTCGCGCCACACCAAACGCTGGCAGGACGGGCTCGAGCTGGTGCAGGCCGGCCTCGAGGTCTACACCACCCTCAACGTCCAGCACCTCGAAAGCCTCACCGACGTGGTCGCCCGCATCACCGGCATTCAGGTGCATGAGACGGTTCCCGACTCCGTTTTTGAACAAGCGGACGAAATCGAGCTGGTGGATCTGCCCGTGGCCGAATTGCTCAAGCGCCTGGAGGAAGGCAAGGTCTATCTCCCGCAGCAGGCGGGGCGCGCCCTCGAAAATTTCTTCCGCGAAGGCAACTTGATCGCGCTGCGCGAGATGGCCCTGCGCCGCACCGCCGACCGGGTGGACCTCCAGATGGAGGCCTATCGCCGCGACCGCTCTATCGAGGCCAATTGGCCGGTAACGGACCGCATCATGGTCTCGATCGGAGCGAGTCCGTTTTCGGCGCGCCTGCTGCGGGCAACCGCCCGCGCGGCGCGGCGCCTGCGCGCCCCCTGGGTGGCGGCCTTCGTCGAGACACCGGACTTCGCTCGCGCCTCCCAGGAAGTCCGCAGCCGGGTGCTTTCCGCCTTGCGCCTGGCCGAACGGCTCGGAGCCGAGACCGTGACGCTCACCGGCTCGCGCGTGAGCGAGGCGCTGCTCGACTACGCCAAGGCGCGCAACGTCACACGCCTCGTAATCGGCAAACCGACCGGACCGCTGTGGAAGCGCCTGTTAAGAGGCTCCATTCTCGACGAGCTGATCCAGGGCAGCGGTGATATCGATATCTACGCCATCAGCGGAGAACCAGGGCCGGAGGCCGCCCCCGCCTCCCCGGTCCGGACCACGTCGCCCGCCCTGCGCGGCTACTGGCACGCCCTGCTCGCGGTCGGCATCACCACGGTTCTTTCGCGGCTGCTGCTGCCGGTCCTGCAGCCGACCAACCTGGCCATGATCTACCTGCTGGGAGTCGTGCTGGTAGCCATGCAGGGAGCCCGCGGACCCGCCATGCTGGCGGCGGTGTTGAGTGTCGCCGCGTTCGACTTTTTCTGCGTGCCGCCGTATCTTACCTTTGTCGTTGCGGATACCCAATACCTGCTGACCTTCGCCGTCATGTTTGGGGTGGCCATCGTGATCAGCACCCTGACCTTGAGCATCCGCCAGCAGGCGCGAGCGGCCGTGGAGCGCGCCCAGCGCACCGAAGCGCTTTACCGCTTGAGCCACCAGATGGCCGGGAGCCTGGATGCGGGCGTACTGGTGGAGGTGATCACGGCGATCACCGCGGAGACCTTCCACGCCAAAGTGGCGGTGCTGTTGCCCAACGCTGACGGCGGGCTGGCGGGCGGGCGCGAGTGGAAGGAGAGCTCCCTGCTTGACGCTGCGGAGCAGGCCGTCGCCCGCTGGGTGCTCGACCACGGCCAGCCTGCCGGCCGCAGCACCCAGACGCTGCCGGGCGCTCGGGCGCTCTACCTGCCACTGACGGGCTCCCAGAAGACGGTCGGCGTGCTCGGCATTCTGCCGTCCGACTGGGAAATTGTCGAAAATCCGGAGCAGTTCCACCTGCTCGAGACGTTCGCTTCCCAGGCCGCCCTGGCGCTCGAGCGCGCGGAGATCGCCCGGCAAGCTCGTCAGGCCGAGATTCAGGCCGAAGCGGAGCGCATGCGAACCTCGCTGCTCAGCGCGGTCTCCCACGACCTGCGCACCCCGCTGGCCTCCATCACCGGGGCCGCCACCGGACTGCTCGCCCAGGCCGGCCGCCTCGACCAGGCCACCAGCCGCGAGCTACTCGAGACCATCTCCGACGAAGCCGATCGCCTGAACCGCCTCGTGACCAACCTGCTCGAGATGACGCGCCTCGAATCGGGCGCCGTCGAGGTTCGCAAGGAGTGGCACCCGCTCGAAGAGATTCTCGGAGCGGCGTTGAAACGCACGGAGCGGCAGCTCGGAGATCGTCCCGTCCGCCTGGACCTGCCGGCCGATCTGCCCATGGTCGCCGTGGACGACGTGCTGCTCGAGCAGGCCTTCATCAACCTGCTGGACAACGCCGCTAAGTACACGCCGGCGGGGGCGGCGATCGAGATCCAGGCCCGGGCGGCCGGTGAGATGGTGGAGGTCCAGGTGCACGATAGCGGTCCCGGATTCCCGCCGGGCGCCGGGAAGCAGGTGTTCGACAAGTTCTATCGGGGCGCGGGAGAGGCGGCCCGCGGCGCCGGCCTGGGTCTGGCCATCGTCAAGGCCATCATCGACGTTCACGGCGGGCAGATCGAGGCCGTCAACCATCCGCAAGGCGGCGCGTGCCTGCGGTTCACCCTTCCCGCGGCCACGGGCGTTCCCTCCGCCGCGGCTCTGCGCGAGCAGGAACATGCCGGCTGAGACCGCCTCCATCGCCGCTCCGCTCCTCCTCATAATCGAGGATGACGCGCAGATCCGGCGTTTCCTGCGCGCGACGCTCACGGCGGAAGGGTTCCGGTTGCACGAGTCCGTGACGGCCGGCGACGGCGTGGCGCAGACCTCAGCGCGCACACCCGATCTGGTGATACTCGACCTCGGCCTCCCCGACTTCGACGGGCTCGAGGTGATCCGCCAGGTCCGGTCCTGGAGCCAGGTGCCGATCTTGGTGCTTTCGGCGCGCGGCCAGGAGCGCGACAA